>NZ_JBYTCR010000051.1:181-501 GCF_058790455.1 Aeromicrobium sp. EU05-FHT14F07 | reverse complement strand
GCCGTTGCGGGGTGGTCTCGATACGCAGCCACGGCGCTCGTCCCTCGCGCGTGGCAGCTACTCGACCAGCGGTGGGTTTCGCTGGTCGAGTGCCTTCACGAGCGCTAGCGAGGGGAGGTGTATCGAGGCCACTCCAGGCAGTCGCTGGGGGTTGGGTCGCGCTGGGCCGTTGCGGGGTGGTCTCGATACGCAGCCACGGCGCTCGTCCCTCGCGCGTGGCAGCTACTCGACCAGCGGAACCCTTCGCTGGTCGAGTGCCTTCACGAGCGCTAGCGAGGGGAGGTGTATCGAGGCCACTCCAGGCAGTCGCTGGGGGTTGG
>NZ_JBYTCR010000051.1:0-82 GCF_058790455.1 Aeromicrobium sp. EU05-FHT14F07 | reverse complement strand
GCTGGGCCGTTGCGGGTTGGTCTCGATACGCAGCCGCGGCGCTCGTCCCGCGCGCGTGGCAGCTACTCGACCAGCGGTGGGT
>NZ_JBYTCR010000050.1:0-536 GCF_058790455.1 Aeromicrobium sp. EU05-FHT14F07 | reverse complement strand
GGTGGTGTCGGAGGGGGTGCCTAGGTTGGAACTATGAACCCCACCGACACCCTCCTGGCCGACGCGATGGATGCGTCGCGTCGGGTGTGGGCGGCGGAGGCGGAGCAGGCGCGGGCGGTGCTGCGGTTCGTCGAGCCCCGCCGCACCGACGCCCTCACCCAAGGATTGAGCGCGCGTCAGGTGGAGGACGCCCGTCAGGTAGCGATCCTGGAGATCGGCGTCGAGTTGAACGTCGCGCAGGGGCTGATCGCGAACCTGGTCTCGGCGACCCGGACCCTGGTGATGGACCTGCCGACGGTGTGGGCTGCGCACCAGGCCGGTGAGGTCGACCGGGCCAAGGCGAGGGAGATCGCCTCGACCGCGTGGAAGCTCCACGCGCCGGAGAACATCACCCTCCTGGACGAGACCGTGCTCGCCTACGCCACCAGCCACACCCTGGGCCAGCTCAAGGGCTGGCTACGCAGGTTCCTGGTCCGGGTCGAACCCGACCACGCGGTCGAGCGCCGCCAGGCCGCCCAAGCGGACCGCACCGTCAC
>NZ_JBYTCR010000049.1:0-574 GCF_058790455.1 Aeromicrobium sp. EU05-FHT14F07 | reverse complement strand
CCACCCCCAACAGACCCGACGCCATCCCCACCCACTGCGCCCCCTGACCCGGGAACACCATCACCGGGCCCTCGGCGACGGACCTCGTCCCGGACGTGTCCGTCGCAGCCACGTGGGCCGAGGGCACACCGTCAACCAGCGCGCGGAGTCGCGCCGAGGCGTTGGCGGCCTCGACGGTGACTACCGCGCGGTGCGGTAGACGCGCTCGCCCCGTCGCGAGGGTCCACGCGGCGTCGGCCAGGACCGGTGCATCCTCGCCGGCGAGCGTGTCGGCCGTGGCCGCAGCGAGTCGGGCGAGTGCCTGGGGCGTGCGGGCCGAGAGCACCAGCGGCACCACCGCACCACCCAGCACACCCGAACCAGCCCCCACCACCGGCTCCTCCACCACCGGGGCCTGCTCCACGACCACATGCGCGTTCGTCCCACTGATCCCGAACGCCGAGACCCCCGCCCGACGCACCCCATCAGCACCCACCGGCCACTCCCGCAACCCCTCGGCCAGCTCCACCTCACCAGCCGACCAGTCCACCAGCTCCGAACGACCCCCCACACACACCGACGGACCCACCACACC
>NZ_JBYTCR010000048.1:0-702 GCF_058790455.1 Aeromicrobium sp. EU05-FHT14F07 | reverse complement strand
GAGTTCGTGTTCGAGTTGGGTGATGCGTTGGGGTGCGTCGGTGGTGTGGTGGGGGTCGGTGGCGATGACGCGGTGGAACCATTGGAGGGCTTCGTGGGTTTGGCCGGTGTGCGCGAGGGTGTCGGCGTAGGTGTATTTGAGGCGGGTGGCCCAGGGGGCGCGGGTGGTGGTGTGGAGGGGTTCGGTCTGGAGGAGTTGGAGGGCGGCTTGGTGTTGGCCGAGGTCTCGGCGGGCGCCGGCGATGACGATGGTGAGTTCGATGTTGCCGGTGTGGTCGAGGTGGGTGCGGGTGGTGGGGTTGTCGTAGGTGAGGGCTTGGGTGGGTCGGCCGAGGGCGCGTTCGCAGTCGGCCATCATGGGGGCGTAGAGGTGTTGGCCGTTGATGCGGCGGGCGGCGCGGAGTTCGGCGAGGGCTTGGGCGTAGTGGCCGGCTGCGTAGGCGGTTTCGCCGCAGGCTTCGCGGATGAGGGCGTTGCGGGGTGCGCGGGCGCGGGCGGCGAGGGCGTGGGCGTAGGCGGTCTCGGGGTCGTCGTGCAGGAGGAGTCCGGCCATGATGAGGTGGCGGGCGACGCGGTCGGCGAGCTTGGCGGGGAGGTTGGAGAGCTGGTCGCGGGCGTAGCGGTCGAGGTCGGTCGCGGCGATGTCCTCGGGGATGGGGGGTCCGTCGTAGGTCTTCTGGTCGGTGGTGCGTTCCTCCCGGTC
>NZ_JBYTCR010000047.1:0-749 GCF_058790455.1 Aeromicrobium sp. EU05-FHT14F07 | reverse complement strand
CCCGGATCGAGCTCACGCGCCTCCAGGTGCACCGTCCCCGGACCGGCATCAGTGATCTTGTTCAGGAAGCCCCGGTTCGACAGCCACGTCGCCGACGCATCCGTCAACGCCTCCCCGAACGGGGAGTAACGACGCTTCTCCACACTCGCCGTCGTCGAGGTCACCGACACCAACGGCGTGTTCTGGTGATCCACCGCCGTGTGCTTGAGCCCACCGGAGTCACGCGTGGCCACCGCCTCACCGTCCAGTGAGTACGTGCGCACCGCCGAGCGGGTCGTGCCCTTCACCTTCAGCTGCGTCGACCCGAACAGCAACGTCGTCGAACCGTCGAACCCGTCACGCTCGATCAGACGATTGCCGTCAGCGTCGTAGAGGTACTCCACGCTCTTGCCGGTCGCCAGGTCCGTGACCTTCTTGACGTTGCCCTCACGATCCCACTCGTACGACTTGCCCGCCGTGCTCGAGGTCGACCGCTTCTTCATGTTGCCGACCTCGTCGTACGCGTACGTCGTCGTACCCGTCTGCCCACCAGACTTCGTCGTCGTCAGGGCGGCGTGAGGACGATCCGCAGTCGCCGCCGGGAAACCCGAGACGTGCGTGGTGGTCACGATGCTCGAGTCCACCTTGCGCATCGAGACGACCTTCTCGCGGTTGCCGTTCCTCGCGAACGTGTACACGTCCGAGTACGGAGCGGTCGAGCCGAGGTTGCTCGCCGTGGGCGCAGCGCACGAGTTCCCGGACGACGTCCA
>NZ_JBYTCR010000046.1:0-829 GCF_058790455.1 Aeromicrobium sp. EU05-FHT14F07 | reverse complement strand
CGACCGGTCGAGCCGGCCCCGCTCGTGTCCGCATCGAACTTCCGAGCAGGTGAAGCGGCGGATCGTTGCTTTGCGGTGGCGTCAGCGTCTCGGCCCGGTACAGATCGGCGGCCGGCTCGGTGTCGCTCCCTCGACCGTCCACGCGGTGCTGGTGCGATGCCGGATGAACCGGCTCAGCCACATCGACCGGGCCACTGGTGAGCCGATCAGGCGTTACGAACACCCGTATCCGGGATCGTTGATCCATGTCGACGTCACCAAGTTCGGCAACATTCCCGACGGCGGAGGCTGGCGCTACGTCGGTCCACAGATCGGCAAGCAGAACAAGTCACGCACCGCGCTCCGCACTGGCCGTACTGAGAAGGGCCACCCGAACATTGGCACGGCGTTCCTGCACACCGTGATCGACGACCACTCCCGCCTCGCCTACGTCGAAATCTGCACTGACGAGAAAGCCGCGACCGCGACCGGTGTCCTGCGCCGGGCCGTGGCCTGGTTCGCCGAGCGCGGCGTCACCGTCGAGCGCGTCCTGTCCGACAACGGCAGCTGCTACCGCTCCCACGCGTGGGCCCAGGCCTGCGCCGACCTCGCGATCACCTCAAAAAGGACCCGGCCATACCGTCCCCAGACCAACGGCAAGATCGAACGCTTCCACCGCACCCTCGCCGACGGCTGGGCCTACGCCCGCTTCTACGGCTCAGAAGCTGAACGCCGAGCAGCCCTCCCAGGCTGGATCCACTTCTACAATCACCACAGGCCCCACTCCGCTCTCGGAACGCTGCCACCCATCAGCAGGATCGCCAACAACCTGCCTGGACATCACACCTAG
>NZ_JBYTCR010000045.1:0-1075 GCF_058790455.1 Aeromicrobium sp. EU05-FHT14F07 | reverse complement strand
TGTACTTGGCGGGGACGTTCATGACACTCGGCTGATCGGGGGCAGTCCTGCGAGGGCTGAGTGGCGTCGTTGATTGTTGTAGAAGTCGAGCCAGGGCGCGAGGGCTGCGCTGCGTTGGTCGTTGCTGGTGAAGACCTGGCGGTAGGCCCACTCGGTCTGCAGGGTGCGGTTGAAGCGTTCGACCTTGCCGTTCTGCCAGGGGCAGTGTGGGCGGATCGTCAGATGTCTCGCTCCGATGTCGACGAGCGCGTTCTGGAAGTCGCGTGAGAGGACGTAGTTCTTGGCGTTGTCGCTGATGACCTCGCTGATGCTGATGTCGTGGCTGGCGAAGAACTCGGCGGCCCTGGTGATGAAGTCTGCGCAGGTTGCGCCCTTCTCATCGGCGTGGATCTCGGCGTAGGCCAGGCGGGAGTGGTCGTCGACGGCTGCGTGGATGTAGTCGTAGCCGAGTCCGCGTTTGTGGCTGGGGCGTTCTCCTCGGCCGTGGGCGCGCCAGCCACCATCGGGTGGGATCCGGCCGATCTTCTTGACGTCGATGTGGACCAGGTCGCCGGGCCGGTCGCGTTCGTAACGCAGCGTGGTGGTCTTGGAGGCGCGGATCAGCTCACCGGTCAGCGGGTCGCACTCACGCAGCAGCGGGACCTGGTGGCGGGCCAGGATCGCTCCGACCGTCCTGGCGGGGATCCCGAGCTCGGGACCGATCCAGTCCTGACCACGCCGCTCGAGCCGGCGCATCGCCAGCACGGCGGCCTCGACGGCCGGCGGTGTTCGCCCCGGAGATCGGTGCGGTCGCGACGACCGATCAGCCAGGCCCGCAGGTCCTTCGGCTCGGAATCGCGCCACCCACCGATGGGCGCACTGGCGCGAGATTCCAAGCTCTTTGGCTACGTGAGCGACCGGTCGGCCAGCGCCGATGACTCGATCGATCAGAAGACGACGGCCATGGACCGTCAGACGAGCGTTAGCGTGGGCCACGAGGGCCTCCTTGGTTTGGAAGAGACGTCAGACATCTCCACTAAGCCGGGAGGTCCTCCCCTTTCACAACCCCGTGTCACCAACGTGCCTGCCAAGTACA
>NZ_JBYTCR010000044.1:0-1120 GCF_058790455.1 Aeromicrobium sp. EU05-FHT14F07 | reverse complement strand
TACCTACAACGACGCACCAGCGAAGGACTCTCCAAAAAGGACACCATCCGCGCCATGAAACGCCACATCGCCCGCGAGCTCCACGGAGCCCTCAAAGCCGACCTACGAGCACTTGACTCGATATAGGAACGTCCACTCGGCAGGTGTTCAGCGTGGCCCCGCCACGCGTTGGATCGCCCGGGTGCTTTCGATACGTCCGACCCCGGCTCCTGAGTCGGGACGACCTTGGGAAGACGACACGGCCGGCAGCACTGTCGAGTACGCGCTGGCGAGCGACAGCGCCGCCGGCTTCGTGCAGCCGTCAGGGCTCTACTGCTGGCGCTGAATTCATTGTAAGTTCGAGGTCGTGAGTGGAGATAAGGGCCGTGAGTACGATGAAAGCGAAGGATTGGCCAGCTTTCTGAATGGATTCGACCTAGATCGATTCGACAGTGAGGCCGATAAGTTCCTTGCGATGGATTTCGGTCGTGTCTCCGATAGCGCTTTGCGAGATGCCTACTACGATCTAATCGCACCAACCGGTCGCGCTGCCGTTCCTCAGTTGACGACGATCATCCCTGAGCGGACCCCATTCTGGCGAGTTCGAGCTGCGGGTCCCGATCGGAACGAGATCGCCGTGGCTGCGGACATGTGGTGGCCTCCGGCGAATCTGGTCGGCGCGCCCGGCCGGCTTAATGCCGCGCATGAATCGCTGCTTTACACGTGCCCGGAGGACCCAGCTCTGGCGGTGAGCGAGGCTCGCATAGCGCCCGGGCAAGAGTTCTTTCTGATCCGGTATGTCGCTAAAAGACCGATTCGACTTACCCAGATCCCAGGTCCCCTTCCGGGAAGTTCGAACCTCTCAACCCAACCGCTGCGCGCTTACGAGCAGATCTATGCCTTCCATCGTCGATTGTTCTCATTTGTGGCAGTCGAGGGAGACCCTGCGGCATACAGAGTCTCCGAATTCTTGGCCAAAGAGATTTTCGACCTTCCGCCCGATGTCCAGGACGGCTGGTGCTATCCCTCAATCCAGCAGCCGCCGGCGCTCAACACGGCGTTTCGGGGCTCTTCGTACTTCAGGTGGGGATGAGGGTGTCGAGTCCTCCGCCGATGAGGAGCATGCGTAGCCGGTAGTTGT
>NZ_JBYTCR010000043.1:0-1314 GCF_058790455.1 Aeromicrobium sp. EU05-FHT14F07 | reverse complement strand
TGAGGTTCCCCCCGGACCGTAGAGGCATCGACAATGAGGATCGAGATGCCAGAGAAGCGGAAGAAGTACGACCGGGAGTTCCGTGAGGGAGCTGTCCGGATCGTCGAAGAGACCAACAAGCCGATCGCGCAGGTCGCTCGTGACCTCGGCGTGAACGAGGGCACCCTGGGCAACTGGGTCGCTCGTGCACGCGAGGCCGCCGAGGGCACCCGGGGGCTGTCGAAGGACGACGTCGAAGAGCTCAAGCGGCTCCGTGCCGAAGTCGCCGAGCTCCGGATGGAGCGTGATGTCCTCAAGCGATCCGTGGTCCTGTGGGTCAAGGAGGCGACGAAGTGAGCGTGGCACGCTTCATCGCCGACCAGAGGACCACCTACCGCGTGCCACACACGGTCGTCTGTGCCCTGCTCGGGGTCAGCCTGGCGTGGTTCTACAAGTGGCTCGGACGGGCCGAGAGCCCCGGCGCGGCCAACGGGCTGCACACGACGCGGGACCGGCGCCGCGACACGGTCGATCGTGCCGTGCGGGTTGCGTTCGGCAAGGCCCGGGGGCTGCACGGTTCGCCGCGGTTGGTCCACGACCTGCGTGATGCGGGCTGGACGGTGTCGGAGAAGACGGTCGCTGACTCGATGCGCCGACAGGGCTTGGTGGCCCGGCGGATCAGGCGCAGGAACGGGCTGACCCGGCAGGACAAGACGGCGCCGAAGTTCCCCGATCTGCTCAAGCGGGACTTCACCGCCCCCCGGCCGAATGCCCGCTGGGTCGGCGACATGGCAGAGATCGCGACCGCGGCCGGGAAGCTGTACCTGGCGACGGTGATCGACCTGTACTCCCGTCGTCTCCTGGGTGCCGCGACGTCGCTGCATCCAGACGCCGAGCTGGCCTGCGCGGCGATCAAGATGGCTGTCGCGAGCCGCGGCGGCGTGAACGCGGTCAACGGCCCGGACTGGTGCGAGGACGAGAGCAAGCGGGTCATCTTCCACACCGATAGGGGCTCGACCTACACGGCGAACTCGTTCACCAAGCTCTGCCGCCAGCTTGGCATCCGGCAGTCGATGGGCCGGGTCGGGTCGTGCTTCGACAACGCCGCAGCCGAGGCGTTCTTCTCGAGCCTGGAGTGGGAGGTCCTCTCACGCCACGAGTTCACCAACACCGGCCAGGCCCAGACGGTCGTGCTGGACTGGTGCTACGGGTTCTACAACCACGAACGCCGGCACAGCTCGGCGGGCATGATGAGCCCGGTCAACTACGAGGACACAGCGGCCCCCGACCGGGAAGCCGCATAGAGAAGCCCTCCACGATTCGGGGGGAACCACA
>NZ_JBYTCR010000042.1:0-1491 GCF_058790455.1 Aeromicrobium sp. EU05-FHT14F07 | reverse complement strand
GGCCCTTCGTACCTGCGGTGGGGGCAGTGAGCGACTTGGCATGACGCGGTCGGGGTGAATGGGGTCGAGGCCCTCCAGGATCGGGAGCGACCAAGCTGCCCAACCGGAAGGCCTCGACGATGCTCGAGCCTACGGCGTGTGACCGTGCACGCCCACGCCCTGAACGCCCCTGCTACTGCGATCGCTGCGACCTGTTGGTCGGCCTCGAGGGGTTCCACGTCATCGCCGTCAGCCAAGACGCCGGCACTGTCCGCGTCGTTGTCGAGACACCCGCCCAGCAGACCGGCTGCCGCGCGTGCGGAGTGATCGCTCACAGCCACGGCCGCCGCGAGGTCCGGCTGGTCGACGTGCCCTGCTTCGGGCGCCCGGTCACGCTGATCTGGCGCAAACGGACCTGGCGATGCGGCGAGGAGAAGTGCTCGACGAAGTCGTTCACCGAACAGCGTCTCGACCTGGCCGGACCCAGGGCGCTGCTCACCGTGCGGGCGTGCTGGTGGGCCATCGGCCAACTGCGGGGCGAGCACGCCTCGATCGCTGGGCTGGCCCGTCAGCTCGGCACGACGTGGCGCACGGTGTGGCGCTCGATCCAGCCGCTGCTGGAAGCGATGGCCGCCGACGAGGACCGCTTCACCAACGTCACCTCCCTTGGAGTCGATGAGCACATCTGGCACCACGTCTCCACCAAGCCCGTCGACCAGGGCGGCCGCGGACCCAAGGAGCTGACCGGGATGGTCGACCTGACCCGTGACCAGCACGGACGCGTCCGCGCCCGGCTCCTCGACCTCGTCCCGGGCCGGTCCGGCAAGGCCTACGCCGACTGGCTCACCGACCGTGGCGAGGAGTTCCGAGGTGGCATCAAGGTCGCCGCCCTGGATCCCTTCCACGGCTACAAGACCGCGATCGCCGACCAGCTCGAGGACGCCGTCGCGGTCCTGGATGCCTTCCACGTCGTCAAGCTCGGTACCGCCGCGGTCGATGAGTGCCGACGCCGGGTCCAGCAAGAGACCACCGGGCACCGCGGCCGCAAGGGCGACCCGCTGTACGGCATCCAGAAGCTGCTGCGAGCTGGGGCTGAGAAGCTCACCGACAAGCAGTGGAGCCGTCTGGAGAAGGCGCTCGCTGCCCGTCCCGAGGAGCACCTGCAGGTCTGGATCGCCTGGTCGTGCGCCCAGCAGCTCCGAGCCGCCTACCGTCACCGCGACCCGGCCCAGGGCCGCAAGATCGCCGAGAAGATCTTGGCGTCCTTCCCGACCTGTCCGGTTCCCGAGATCGCCCGGCTCGGCCGCACCCTGAAGCGGTGGTCCGAGGCGTTCTTGGCCTACTTCGACACCGGCCGCTCCAACAACGGCGGCACCGAAGCCATCAACGGCCTCATCGAGCTCCACCGCCGCGTCGCCCGCGGCTTCCGCAACTACAACAACTACCGGCTACGCATGCTCCTCATCGGCGGAGGACTCGACACCCTCATCCCCACCTGAAGTACGAAGAGCC
>NZ_JBYTCR010000041.1:0-2767 GCF_058790455.1 Aeromicrobium sp. EU05-FHT14F07 | reverse complement strand
TACACGTCCGAGTACGGAGCGGTCGAGCCGAGGTTGCTCGCCGTGGGCGCAGCGCACGAGTTCCCGGACGACGTCCAACCGATCAACCTGCTGGAGCGTCTCGCCGCCATGGACTTCGCCCACCGCCTCGCCGCGGTCCGCAAACAACGCGGCATGACCCAGCAGACCCTCGCCGACACCGTCGGGGTCCACGTCACCCAGCTACGGCGCTACGAAGCCGGCACCAACCAACCCACCCTCGACGTCCTCCGCGCTTTGGCCGTCGCCCTCGCCGTCTCCGCCGACGACCTCGTCTTCGACCCCGACGAACGCGGACCCCAAGACGAATCCCTGCGGCTCCACCTCACCGCGCTCGACCAGCTCGACCCCGACGAGCGCAACAGCATCCGCGCCCTCATCGAAGGCGCCCTCCTCCGCCACCAAGCACGGCGACTCGCCCAGACCAGCTGACCTACTCCAAGCGACCCGTGTCGAAGAGGTGATCCACAAACAACTCGTGGAGTCCCGCTGCCAAGATCTCGCCCTCAGCGTCGGTGAGTTCGATGCGGCCGACCTCGGCGCTGGCAGTGCCTCCGTCAATGGTCGTGAGCACGCTGTTCAGCAATCCGCGCATCCCTTCCGCGAGAACGGGCCGCAGATACTCCGCGCGGTCGCCGAGCGCCGCGTGGAGCCGATCGAACGGTTCGCGCTCTTCGATCCACGGAGCACTGGCGTCGGAGTCCTCAACCGTCTTGGCGACGGTGTCGACCCAGAAGTCCATCGCGCTGGCGAGATCCTCGAAGAAAGCGGTCAGGAGTTGCTGGTTCATCTGGGTCACCATACGAACGACGAGCCGTACATCTAGTCGATCCGGTAGGAGAACTGCGTGATGTCGTGAGCTGTCGGCGTCCGTCCCAGGCCACGTTCCCAGCGGCCCCACGCGGTCGTGATCCGAGAGTGAATTGCAGGATCCACTCCGCGCAGCATTGATAGACCGTGAAAGTTCACCACCGCCCGCTCAATGATCCCACCGTACTTTCGCGGCAGTGCGTAGTAGCTGCGCCGCCTCGTGGTCGCCCGGATGCGCAAGTCCTGCGTCCCCGCCCCGATAGCTGGGCCGTCCAGGGAGACTCAAGAAGCTTCAACTCGTCTGCTCGAGTTGCCGGCACGCTGCCTGATACTGGACCCTTCGCACCAAGTCGAGCTCCCGCTTCAAAGGGCGCCAGTGCGCGACCGTCGCCTCGCGTCGGACTGCTTCCATGCCTCGTCGCCTGCAGCGAGCGCGGCTCTCCGCCCCTCGCCCTTGACGACCTTGATCAAGCTGGTCACGAGGACGTCCGCCAGCGCTACGACCACCGCCCCGTAAGCGGTCCAGGCCACCAGCGACCCCGGGGCGACCTCCACCTTCGACATGTAGATCACCGCAACCTTGACCACCACCCACGATGCCAATCCGAACGCCGAGGTCCAGCAGGGCATCACGAGATTGAATAAGGTCCGGATACGGATCAGTTGAGGATCCCGTCCACCACGTCGTACGCATGACTCTGGTCATCGTACGGGCGCCCAACCTGACCACACAGCAATCGGGTCCCCCCAACGCGCCAGGAGCGGGATCGAACGCGGGCACTCGTGCTGAGGTCACCTTTCAGGGCCGCCGCGCACCCAGCCTTCCGCACTGAGGCCAGTCACCTTTTCCGACCACGCTTGAGCAGTGCCGCGGCTTCCTTCCCGAAGACCGAGTCGTCGCGAAGCGCTTCCACGACCTCTCGGCCGCGATCGCCGCCGAGCCTGAGGATCGGCCGGATGAAGTAGATCCGTGACTCACCGCGCTCCTCCACCGCCAGGAAGTCGATCAAGTCGTCCACCTGCGCCTTCGTCGCGCACGCCGCCAGCGCGACGGCAGCGCCATCTTCCTCGCCCGGATCCCGCGCCTGAAGCCAGCGCATCTTGAGCCGCTCCCAGAACTCCACGGACGGCTTGACCGCAAGAGCTCGACCGAGGCTCTCCATCACCCGCTCCGGATAGCCACCGCGCTCCAGATGATCCATCAGGATCGGCAGAGCAGCATGGTAGGGATCCGACGTGTTCACCAGGTCCCACACCGAGTCGACCTGCACCCCAGCACCACGCAGTTCAGCCACCACCGGCTGCTCGGCCTCTCGCAGGCGGCGCACGCGTTCCGCACGCTCAGCCTCGACGGCTTCGACCTCGGACCGGTACTCCGGATCGTTTTGGAGCATGTCTTCCTTCAAGCGTGCCAGGTCCGCCGCCGAGATGGGACCCTTCGGGAGTTTGGGGCTGTTCATTCTAGAAACCTGATGATCTTGATGGGGCTCGACGGATCGAGATCCGCTCGAGCCAAGGGGCCGGAGAGCATTGTTTCGCCTCGCACATAGATGTCGAGCCGCAGCCCCCTCTGGGAAGCGTAGTCGGCATAGTCGCGCAGCTGACGTGTGTACGACAACCTCTTGACGTTCTTGACCTCCGAAACCGCAACATCGTTCAGCCCATCGAAGATCCGCGTGCGCCCATTGATCACGCGCGTCGCCTTGGCTCCGATATCGAACGCTGACCTCACCGCGTTCTCGCCCGCCTGACCAGCGCGGACGACCTTGGCGCCGCCGGAGCCAGTCTCCGCCGCCTCATCGACGTGCTTGAGCGGCTTCAGGAACTTCAGGGGTTTAAGGACCGTCGAGGCACCCTCGAACGCACAAGCTCCGGAGAGCACCTTCGTGCAGCTTTTCTCGTTGAAGACCCCAAACCGCCAGATTCCGAGCAGCAGGTC
>NZ_JBYTCR010000040.1:0-5528 GCF_058790455.1 Aeromicrobium sp. EU05-FHT14F07 | reverse complement strand
CCGGCTTGCTGGTGCGGCGGGGACGGTCCTGACCGCTGCCGCCGGGGCGCGAGGTGTTGTTCATTCCGTGTGCTCCTGGAGAAATGCAACAAGGCCGCCCCCAGTGGGGGCGGCCTTGTGCGTAATGATTGTCCGGCGGCGTCCTACTCTCCCACGCAGTCTCCCGCGCAGTACCATCGGCGCTGAAGGGCTTGACTTCCGGGTTCGGAATGTAACCGGGTATTTCCCCTTCGCCATGGCCGCCGAAACTCTATGGAGATATCAATCGTTCCCGACTCATATCTCGGGAACCTCACAGTGGACGCGCATGCAATCGTGCAGGTGTAGTGAAACAAGCCCTCGGCCTATTAGTACCGGTCAGCTCCATGCATTGCTGCACTTCCACTTCCGGCCTATCAACCCAGTGGTCTGCTGGGGGCCTTACCTGGTAAACCAGTGGGAAACCTCATCTTGAAACGTGCTTCCCGCTTAGATGCTTTCAGCGGTTATCACTTCCGAACGTAGCCAACCAGCCGTGCTCTTGGCAGAACAACTGGCACACCAGAGGTTCGTCCATCCCGGTCCTCTCGTACTAGGGACAGCCTTTCTCAAGTTTCCTACGCGCGCGGCGGATAGGGACCGAACTGTCTCACGACGTTCTAAACCCAGCTCGCGTGCCGCTTTAATGGGCGAACAGCCCAACCCTTGGGACCTGCTACGGCCCCAGGATGCGACGAGCCGACATCGAGGTGCCAAACCATCCCGTCGATATGGACTCTTGGGGAAGATCAGCCTGTTATCCCCGGGGTACCTTTTATCCGTTGAGCGACGCCGCTTCCACATGCCAGCGCCGGATCACTAGTCCCGACTTTCGTCCCTGCTCGAGCTGTCACTCTCACAGTCAAGCTCCCTTGTGCACTTACACTCGAAACCTGATTGCCAACCAGGCTGAGGGAACCTTTGGGCGCCTCCGTTACATTTTAGGAGGCAACCGCCCCAGTTAAACTACCCATCAGGCACTGTCCCTGATCCGGATAACGGACCTAGGTTAGATATCTAGTACGACCAGAGTGGTATTTCAACGATGACTCCACTCGAACTGGCGTCCGAGCTTCACAGTCTCCCACCTATCCTACACAAGTCGAACCAAACACCAATACCAAACTATAGTAAAGGTCCCGGGGTCTTTCCGTCCTGCCGCGCGTAACGAGCATCTTTACTCGTAGTGCAATTTCGCCGAGTTCATGGTTGAGACAGCGCCCAAGTCGTTACTCCATTCGTGCAGGTCGGAACTTACCCGACAAGGAATTTCGCTACCTTAGGATGGTTATAGTTACCACCGCCGTTTACTGGGGCTTAAGTTCTGTGCTTCGCTTGCGCTAACACGTCCCCTTAACCTTCCAGCACCGGGCAGGAGTCAGTCCGTATACGGCGTCTTTCGACTTAGCACGGACCTGTGTTTTTAGTAAACAGTCGCTTGGGCCTGGTCTCTGCGGCCTTCAACGCTTCGTGGAGCAAGTCCACTGACGAATCCGGCCCCCCTTCTCCCGAAGTTACGGGGGCATTTTGCCGAGTTCCTTAACCATGATTCACTCGATCACCTTAGTATTCTCTACCTGACCACCTGAGTCGGTTTGGGGTACGGGCGGCTCTGAAACATCGCTAGATGCTTTTCTCGGCAGCATAGGATCACTCACTTCGACTAAAACGTCTCCCCATCAGTTCTCAGGCACATGAACGGCGGATTTGCCTACCGTTCGCCCTACGACCTTGGCCGCGGTCTACCATCGCCGCGGTTGAGCTACCTTCCTGCGTCACACCATTGCTTGCCTAGTACCAGTTCGGGTCATGCGCTCCGCCTCATCATGCTCCCGAAGGAGCTGCAATGAGGTTTCGGGCACTTAGCATCACTGGATTCAGCAGGGTCGCTTCAGTGCCGGTACGGGAATATCAGCCCGTTGTCCATCGACTACGCCTGTCGGCCTCGCCTTAGGTCCCGACTTACCCAGGGAAGATTAGCTTGACCCTGGAACCCTTGGTCATCCGGTGGAGGAGTTTCTCACTCCTCATTCGCTACTCATGCCTGCATTCTCACTCGTGTCGCGTCCACGGCTGGGTTACCCCGCCGCTTCACTCGCGACACGACGCTCCCCTACCCATCCACGCACCTGGACCACGAAGGCCTGGTTCATGCGCGAATGCCATAGCTTCGGTGGATTGCTTGAGCCCCGCTACATTGTCGGCGCGAAATCACTTGACCAGTGAGCTATTACGCACTCTTTCAAGGGTGGCTGCTTCTAAGCCAACCTCCTGGTTGTCTCTGCGACTTCACATCCTTTTCCACTTAGCAATCTCTTGGGGACCTTAGCTGATGGTCTGGGCTGTTTCCCTCTCGACTACGGAGCTTATCCCCCGCAGTCTCACTGCTGCGCTCTCACTTATCGGCATTCGGAGTTTGGCTGAGTTCAGTAAGCTTGTAGGCCCCCTAGCCCATCCAGTGCTCTACCTCCGACAAGAAACACGCAACGCTGCACCTAAATGCATTTCGGGGAGAACCAGCTATCACGGAGTTTGATTGGCCTTTCACCCCTATCCACAGGTCATCCCCCCAGTTTTTAACCTAGGTGGGTTCGGTCCTCCACGCGGTCTTACCCGCGCTTCAACCTGCCCATGGATAGATCACTCCGCTTCGGGTCTAGATGGTGCAACTCAAACGCCCTCTTCGGACTCGCTTTCGCTACGGCTACGGCCCTCGCCTTAACCTCGCTACACCACGCTAACTCGCAGGCTCATTCTTCAAAAGGCACGCTGTCACCCTTCACAAGGAAGAGCTCCAACGGATTGTATGCACATGGTTTCAGGTACTCTTTCACTCCCCTCCCGGGGTACTTTTCACCTTTCCCTCACGGTACTAGTCCGCTATCGGTCATCGAGGAGTATTTAGGCTTAACGGGTGGTCCCGCCAGATTCACACCGAATTTCAGGGGTTCGGTGTTACTCGGGGTAACGAACAAGAGCCATGAGCTTACGACTACGGGGGTATCACCCTCTATGCCACGACTTTCCAGTCGGTCTCGTCTTCACTCACGGTTTATGACTCTTCGCTGATACGGCAGTCTCAGCAGTTCGGCCCCACGACCCCCCAGTGACAACGCCTGCCGGCTATCACATCACTAGGGTTTAGCCTCTTCCGGTTTCGCTCGCCACTACTTCCGGAATCACGGTTGTTTTCTCTTCCTGCGGGTACTGAGATGTTTCACTTCCCCGCGTTCCCTCCACACGCCCTATGTGTTCAGGCGCAGGTACCTGGACTTTCCTCCAGGTGGGTTTCCCCATTCGGACATCCCCGGATCACAGGTCGGTTGTCACCTCCCCGGGGCTTTTCGCAGACTCCAACGTCCTTCATCGGCTCTCGATGCCAAGGCATCCACCATGTGCACTTAGTAGCTTGTTTTACATTGCTACAAGATGCTCGCGTCCACTGTGAAGTTCTCAAGATACGTCCGGTCCCGCACTCCGATCCGACGCCTACCCACACACGCGGGCGGTTCACCGGGAAGAACGGTCCAAGAAGACCCAGCCAACGGCTGATCCCTCAGGACCCAACAGTGTGCTAAGCGCGACCGCACCCTCCGCTCGAGGTTCCTGCCCCTCCCGAAGAAGAGGTGTACTGACAAGCATCGGTCCACGACCGGCCAACTAATCGACGTCCACTAGTGAGCAGCACTGCGCAAGACATTCGCTCACGAACAGCGCCATGGACCCACCACCCGAAGGCAGTGAGCCAAATGCTCCTTAGAAAGGAGGTGATCCAGCCGCACCTTCCGGTACGGCTACCTTGTTACGACTTCGTCCCAATCGCCAGCCCCACCTTCGACGGCTCCCTCCACAAGGGTTGGGCCACCGGCTTCGGGTGTTGCCGACTTTCATGACGTGACGGGCGGTGTGTACAAGGCCCGGGAACGTATTCACCGCAGCGTTGCTGATCTGCGATTACTAGCGACTCCGACTTCATGGGGTCGAGTTGCAGACCCCAATCCGAACTGAGACCGGCTTTTTGGGATTCGCTCCACCTCACGGTTTCGCAGCCCTTTGTACCGGCCATTGTAGCATGCTTGAAGCCCTGGACATAAGGGGCATGAAGACTTGACGTCATCCCCACCTTCCTCCGAGTTGACCCCGGCAGTCTCCTATGAGTCCCCACCATCACGTGCTGGCAACATAGGACGAGGGTTGCGCTCGTTGCGGGACTTAACCCAACATCTCACGACACGAGCTGACGACAGCCATGCACCACCTGTATACCGACCACAAGGGGGGCCACATCTCTGCAGCTTTCCGGCATATGTCAAACCCAGGTAAGGTTCTTCGCGTTGCATCGAATTAATCAGCATGCTCCGCCGCTTGTGCGGGCCCCCGTCAATTCCTTTGAGTTTTAGCCTTGCGGCCGTACTCCCCAGGCGGGGCGCTTAATGCGTTAGCTGCGGCACGGAAACCGTGGAAGGTCCCCACACCTAGCGCCCAACGTTTACGGCATGGACTACCAGGGTATCTAATCCTGTTCGCTCCCCATGCTTTCGCTCCTCAGCGTCAGGTAATGCCCAGAGAACCGCCTTCGCCACCGGTGTTCCTCCTGATATCTGCGCATTCCACCGCTACACCAGGAATTCCGTTCTCCCCTGCATACCTCTAGTCTGCCCGTATCGGAAGCACGCTCAGGGTTGAGCCCTGAGTTTTCACTCCCGACGCGACAAACCGCCTACGAGCCCTTTACGCCCAATAATTCCGGACAACGCTCGGACCCTACGTATTACCGCGGCTGCTGGCACGTAGTTGGCCGGTCCTTCTTCTGCAGGTACCGTCACTCTCGCTTCGTCCCTGCTGAAAGAGGTTTACAACCCGAAGGCCGTCATCCCTCACGCGGCGTTGCTGGATCAGGCTTTCGCCCATTGTCCAATATTCCCCACTGCTGCCTCCCGTAGGAGTCTGGGCCGTGTCTCAGTCCCAGTGTGGCCGGTCACCCTCTCAGGCCGGCTACCCGTCGTCGCCTTGGTGGGCCATTACCCACACCAACAAGCTGATAGGCCGCGAGCCCATCCTTCTCCGCCAGAGCTTTCCACCCCCCACCATGCGACAGGGGGTCATATTCGGCATTAGACGTCGTTTCCAACGCTTATTCCAAAGAGAAGGGCAGGTTGCTCACGTGTTACTCACCCGTTCGCCGCTCGTGTACCCCCGAAAGGGCCTTACCGCTCGACTTGCATGTGTTAAGCACGCCGCCAGCGTTCGTCCTGAGCCAGGATCAAACTCTCCGTTGAAAACCCCACCAAAGGGGCCAACATCAAAATGACCCGGCAAACTGACTGCTGACAGTCAAAATTGTCGGAATTGCCACCGCGACACACACCACACCCCAACCACAAAAGGAAGAGGCATCATGCCTGCCGACGGGGGTAAAACTGATTACTTCTCGTCGACTTTTAGCACACTGTTGAGTTCTCAAACATCAGACGCACACCCACCAGACAGACCCACATCAGGGCCCACCC
>NZ_JBYTCR010000039.1:0-6490 GCF_058790455.1 Aeromicrobium sp. EU05-FHT14F07 | reverse complement strand
CCCCCCCCCCCCCCCCCCCCCCCCCCCCCCCCCCCCCCCCCCCCCCCCCCCCCCCCCCCCCCCCCCCCCCCCCCCCGCTGCGCGCACTGCAGCGCGCAGTACGGGCAGTGGGAGTCGGTCGTCGGGACCTGCGCGACCTGGTCGTGGGGCACGGGTACCTCAGACCCGGGCGCGGGACATCGCCGACCCGGGCCGCAGGTACACCGCCCAGGTGACCAGCAGGCACACCACGTAGAACCCGGCGAACACGGCGAACGCGCTGCGCACGGCGGCGACCGGGTCGTCGATCCACGGGGCGCCGAACGTCATGGGGATGAGGAACCCGCCGATGGCGCCGATGGCGCCGACGATGCCGAGCACGGCCGACGCCTCCCGGGTGGCCTGGACGAGCGCGGCGCTCCGCTCGGGCGACCCTTCGGGGCCGGCGGCCTCGGCGCGCACCTTCCAGATGATCGGGATCATTCGGTACGTCGAGCCGTTGCCCATGCCCGACGCTGCGAAGACGAACAGGAACGCGGCGAGGAAGAACCAGAAGACCTGCTCGTTGGACTCGACGGCGCTGCGGACGGCGTCGGGGTAGGTGAACGTCGCGGGGTCGACGGTCGTCGGGTCGACCTTCGGGACGGGGGTCAGCCGGGTCAGGGTCACCAGCACGGCGAGCGTGCCGACCGTCATGAGCGCGAACGACGCCACCGTCACCCGCGCGCCGCCGAAGCGGTCGGCGAGCCAGCCGCCGAACGGTCGCGTGATCGAGCCGACCAGCGCCCCGAGGAACGCGAACGACGCGACGTTGATGCCGATGCCGACGACGTCGGGCGTGGGCTGGTTGAAGAAGTTGATCTTGATGAGCAGCGGCATGGCGGCCGAGAAGCCGATGAACGAGCCGAACGTGCCGATGTAGAGGAAGGCCATGATCCACGTGTGCCGGTAGCGGACGACGCGCAGCTGCTCCCGGGGCCGCGACGAGGCGACCGCGAGGTTGTTCATGAAGAAGAAGGCGCCTGCCGCGGCCACCAGGGCGAGGCCGCCCCACACGTACGCCGCGCGCTCGAGGTGGATCGAGCCGCTCGCCGCCACGAGCCCGAACAGGCCGGCCCCGCCGACGATCACCGGCAGGAACAGCTGCACGAGCGAGACGCCGAGGTTGCCGCCGGCGGCGTTGAGGCCGAGCGCCGTGCCCTTCCGGCTCGCCGGGTAGAAGAAGTTGATGCTCGCCATCGACGACGCGAAGTTGCCGCCCCCGACGCCCGCCGTGGCTGCGATGACGATGAACACCCAGTAGGGGGTGTCCGGTCGCTGCACGAAGAACGCGAACAGGGCGGTCGGGACGAGGAGGAGCAGTGCGCTGACGACGGTCCAGTTGCGCGCCCCGAAGCGCGGGACCGCGAACGTGTAGGGGAGTCGGATGAGCGAGCCGACGAGGTTCGGCGCCGCGACGAGCCAGAACAGCTGCTGCGGCGTGAACGCGAAACCGGCGGAGGCGAGGAACGTGGCGGTGACGCTCCAGAGCAGCCAGACGGAGAACCCGAGGTGCTCGGCGAAGATCGACCACGCCAGGTTGCGACGCGCGACGCGCTTGCCGGTCGACTCCCAGAACGCGGTGTCCTCGGGGTCCCAGTGGTCGATCCAGCGGCCGGTGCGCCGACGGGGCGGGGCGGCCGCGTCGGCGTCGGGCGCCGTCGCGGTGGGGCGCGGGGTGTCGATCTCGATCGTCATGGACTGCCTCGCTCGGTTCCTGCGCGGGCCGCTGGTCGGCCCGTGGTCGTCGCCGACGTTAGGGACGGCGTGTTTCGCGTCGTGCGTTGCTCGTGTCAGGTCGGGGTAACACCGTCCGCACGCCGCGACGCGACGCACTGTGAGATCGCGGGGAGGGGGGATCGCGGGGCGGGGGAGATCGCGGGGAATGGTGACGCTGCGCACGTGGTTGACGCGTGCATGACTGAGTCGCAGACCGTCGAGACCGTCGACTTCTGGTTCGATCCGCTGTGCCCCTGGGCCTGGATGACGTCCCGTTGGATGCTCGAGGTGGAGCAGGTGCGCGACGTGCACACCGTCTTCCACGTCATGAGCCTCTCGGTGCTCAACGAGGACAAGGACGTCCCCGAGGAGTACAAGGAGATGATCCAGCGCGGGTGGGGCCCGGTGCGCCTCGCGATCGCGGTGGAGCAGCAGCACGGGCAGGAGAAGCTGCGCGAGTTCTACACGGCCATCGGCACGGCGCGCCACCCGGGCGGCCGCGACTTCACCCACGACCTCTACGTCGAGGTGCTCGAGCAGATCGGCCTGCCGACCGAGCTGGCCGACGCCGCGGACGACACGTCGTTGGACGACGCGGTGCGCGCCTCGCACCAGGACGGCATCGAGCGGGTGGGCCAGGAGGTCGGCACGCCGGTCATCTCGGTCGGCGGCACCGCGTTCTTCGGCCCGGTGCTCTCGCCGGCCCCGAAGGGTGAGGACGCCGGCCGCGTGTTCGACGGCGCGCGGCTGCTCGCGGGCTACGACGGCTTCTACGAGCTGAAGCGCACCCGCGACCGCGACCCGATTTTTGACTGAACCTGAGCGAGCGCAGCGAGCGAACGGTTCAGTCAGGTCGAGTAGTGCACGCCGAAGGCGTCGGCCTGTATCGAGACCTGGTGGGCGTCCAGACTCACGCAGGTCCAAGGGCGTAGCCGCGACGGACGAGTAGTGCACGCCGAAGGCGTCGGCCAGTATCGAGACCTGGTGGGCGTCCAGACCCCCGCAGGTCGGGGGGCGTAGCCCCGCCGGCCGCCCGGGCGGACACCCCGCCCCACCTACGATGACGCCATGACGCTCCACCCCCAGGCCCGCGCCTACCTCGACGCCCTCGGCACCGACGACACGCCGCTCGACGTCGAGCTGGTCCGCACGATGCGGTCGGTGTCGCGGGAGGCGGCGCTGGCGGCGCCGGTCCGGACCGAGGTCGACCACGTGGCCGACGTCGACGCCGACGGTGTGCCCTGCCGGCTGTACCGGCCGTCGGCGGGGGCGCCCGTGGCGCTGTACGTGCACGGCGGCGGCTGGGTGCTGCACGACCTCGAGACCCACGACTCGTTCTGTCGCTACCTGGCCGACGTGACGGGGTGGGCCCTGCTCGCCGTCGACTATCGTCTCGCGCCGGAGCACCCCTACCCGGCGCCGCTGGACGATGTGGAGCGGGCGGCGCGCTGGCTGCGCGAGCACGGTGCCTCCCTCGGCGTCGACACCTCCTGGGTGCCTGGCATCGGGGACTCCGCGGGGGCCAACCTCGTGGCGGGCCTGTGCGTGCGCGACCCGCGGCTGCTCGACCACCAGGTGCTGCTCTACCCGGTGACCGACCGACGCGCCCCGCTCGACCCCGGCCTCGAGAACGCGGCACTCGACCTGGCGTCGATGACCTGGATGTGGGACGCCTACGCGTCCGACGACGTCGCCGACCGGCCCGACGTCAGCGTGGCGCGGGCGACGAACCTCGCCGACCACCCGTCCGCCGTCGTGGTCACGTGCGAGCACGACGTGCTGCGCGACCAGGGCGAGGCGTACGCGGCGGCGCTCGCCGACGCGGGCGTCCCTGTCGTCGCCCACCGTGCCCTGGGCATGATCCACTCCTTCTGGCGCCAGCCGGAGCTCTTCGACGCCGCCCGGAGCACGGTCGCGGCCGTCGGCGCGTGGCTCGACGCCGCCCGTGCGTCGTCCCGCACGCCCTGACGGGTCGACGTCCGACGCGGGCCCGGTTCTGGGACACTGACCGCATGCGCGTGCACCTGGGAACCGACCATGCCGGACTCGAGCTGAAGGACCGTCTCGCCGCCTGGCTGACCGACCACGGGTACGAGCCCGTCGACCACGGCGCCTACGAGTACGACGCCGAGGACGACTACCCGCCGTTCTGCGTCGCGGCCGCGCAGGCCGTCGCCGACGAGCCGGGGTCGCTGGGCGTCGTGATCGGCGGGTCCGGCAACGGCGAGCAGATGGCGGCGAACAAGGTCCGCGGCATCCGCGCCGCGCTGGCCTGGAGCGTCGAGACCGCGCGGCTCGCCCGCGAGCACAACGATGCGCAGGTCGTGTCGGTGGGCGGTCGCATGCACACGTTCGAGGAGGCCGTGGAGATCATCGAGGCCTTCCTGACGACGCCCTTCAGCGGGGCGGAGCGCCACCAGCGTCGCATCGACCTGCTCGGCACCTACGAGACCACCGGCGGCTTCGGGTGACCCACGGGTCCTTCCCGACCACTCCACGCGCAGGGCACGACGGTGCCTGAGGGTCACACCCTCCACCGGCTCGCCCAGCGCATCGACGACGCGTTCGCCGGCGACCGGGTTTCCTCCAGCAGCCCGCAGGGTCGCTTCGAGGAGGGCGCCGGCCGCATCGACGGGCTGACGCTCGTGTCCGCCGACGCGTGGGGCAAGCACCTGCTGGTCCGGTTCGATGGCCTGGCGGAGCAGGTGCACGTGCACCTCGGGCTCTTCGGCAAGTTCCGCGTCCGCAAGCACCCCGAGGGCGAGGTGCCCGAGGTGACCGGCCAGGTCCGGTGGCGGCTCGTCGGACCGGCCGAGTGGCCCACGCGCACGGGCGACCTGCGGGGGCCGACGGCGTGCACGCTGCTGCTGCCCGACGAGGTCGACACCCTCCTCTCGCGGCTCGGGCCCGACCCCCTGCGCGAGGACGCCGACCCGGGGCGGGCGTGGGCGCGCATCCACCGCTCGCGGGCGCCGATCGCCACGCTTCTCATGGACCAGTCGGTGGTCGCAGGGGTCGGCAACGTGTACCGGGCGGAGGTGCTGTTCCGCAACGGCGTCGACCCGTTCCTGCCGGGTCGGGAGCTGCCCGAGCCGTTCTGGGACGCGATGTGGGCCGACCTGGTCGCGCTGATGCGCGAGGGCGTGCGCCAGGGCCGCATCGACACCGTGCACGTCGAGCACGGTCCCGACGTCATGGGGCGGGCACCCCGTCAGGACGACCACGGCGGCGAGGTCTACGTGTACCGCCGCGACGGTCGAGCCTGCTACGTCTGCGGCGACACGGTCCGCAAGCAGGAGCTCGCGGCCCGCAACCTGTTCTGGTGCTCGACGTGCCAGCGCGCGGGTACGCTCGGCCGGTGAGGTCACGTGTGAGCCATGCGCGGATGCGCCTGGGCCGGTACGTGGACGACCGCGTCGTCCGCTGGCAGACGGGCACCCGTGAGGGACAGGTCGCCGTGCTGGCCGTGCTCCTGGTCGCCTGCGTCGCGATCTTCCTGCTGTCGCTCACGAACTACGCGGTGTTCCCGGCGCTCACCTTCGTCATCCCGTTGCTGATCGGGAGCATCACGCTGCGCTTCCAGCCGTTGCTGGTGCTCGTCGGCGTCATCGTCGTGCTGGTGACGATCACCGTCTCGCTGGAGTACGTGCGCGAGGGGATCACGGTCAGCCGGGTCAGCTCCCTCGTCATGATGGCGACGGTCGCCGCCATCCAGCTCTGGGAGGCGCGGCGTCGGCGCAGCGGACTTCCCGGCCCGCTGGGCGAGGCCATGCTCGTCGACCTGCGCGACCGGCTCCACGCCCAGGGCAAGGTGCCCCCGCTGCCGAGCGGCTGGTACTCGGAGTCGGCGATGCTCACCGCGGGTGGCGTGCACTTCTCCGGCGACTTCATGGTCGCCAACCTGTCGGCGGACGAGGTCGAGCTCGAGATGATCCTCGTCGACGTCTGCGGCAAGGGCGTCGCGGCCGGCACGCAGTCGCTGCAGCTCGCCGGTGCACTCGGCGGCCTGATCGGTGCCCTGCCCCCGCAGGCCCTGTTCGCGGCCGCCAACGACTTCCTGCTGCGCCAGCAGTGGGAGGAGGGTTTCGCGACGGCCGTGCACGTGTCGATCGACCTGCGCACCGGCTCCTACGGCATCATCAGCGCCGGCCACCCGCCCGTCCTCCACTGGCATCCCTCGACGGGGGAGTGGGCGATCGACGAGGCGCGCGGCACGGCCCTCGGCATCATGCGTCACCCGATCTTCACGCAGACGCACGGCCGTCTGGAGCCGGGGGAGACGCTGCTCTTCTACACCGACGGCGTCGTCGAGTCGCGCGACCAGGGCGTCGAGGAGGGGGTCGCCTGGCTGCGCACGGCCGCGACGCGTGCCCTGCGCGCCGGCGTCGAAGGTGCTGCCGGTCGGATCCTCGGCCGGGTCCGCGCCAAGGACGACGACCGCGCCGTCCTGCTCGTCGCGCGCCAGGACTGACCGAGCCCCGCCCCGGCCCCCGGTCGGCCAGGTGTGGCATCATGGACCCGCTTCGGCCCCGAGAGCGGACGTAGCTCAATTGGTTAGAGTCTCTGCCTTCCAAGCAGAATGTTGCGAGTTCGAGTCTCGTCGTCCGCTCTCGGGGCCGAATCACGTCTCCACCCGCCCCGTCGGCCCCCGCAAGCGGGAGGTGCCCCCAGCGGCGTCGACTACTCGACCAGCGACACGGTCTGCTGGTCGAGTAGTCCGAGCGAGCTTGCGAGGCTCGGACGTATCGAGACC
>NZ_JBYTCR010000038.1:0-10217 GCF_058790455.1 Aeromicrobium sp. EU05-FHT14F07 | reverse complement strand
AACCCAGCCGGGCGTCAGTCTCGATACAAGTCAGAACGCCGGCAGCGACCCGGAACCATCTTCACCGTCTCGATACGTCCGAGCTTGGCAAGCTCGCTCGGACTACTCGACCAGCGAACGGTTCCGCTGGTCGAGTAGCGCGGCGCGCTGGGGGCACCTCCCGCTTGCGGGGGCGGGACGAGCGCCGCCCGTGCGTATCGAGACCACTCCAAGCGGTCGCTGGGGGCCGGTCCGCGCTGAACCGTTGCCGAGTGGTCTCGATACGTCCGAGCCTCGCAAGCTCGCCCGGACTACTCGACCAGCGGAGCGTGCCGGTGCTCGACCAGGAGCGGCCGTCGCCCGACCAGGCTTCCGGCGCGCGAGGGCGCGCGGCCGGACGCGTGGAAGAGCACGATGCCGACCACGACGAGGACGAGGCCGGCGGCGAGCACGGGTCCGAGCGGCTCGCCCAGGAGGGGCGCCGCGACGGTCGCGGTGAGCACGGGACTCGACGCGCCTGCGACGGCACCGGCTCCGCTGCCGAGCTGGCGGACCGCCAGGGCGTAGCAGAGCGTGGACGCTATTCCCGTGCCGACACCGAGCAGCAGCACCGTGGCCAGCACCTCCGACGCGGCCGCCGTCCCGCCGAGCAGCGCGGACGGCCCGAGCCCGAGCGCCACGGCGACCACCGCGCCGACGGTCGACCCGAGGCTGACGAGGACGACCACGTCGAGCAGCCCGAGGGTCGTCCGGGCGAGGGCGAGCGTGTAGACGGCCCACAGCAGGCCGGCCGCGAGCAACGCGAGCACGCCGACCGGGCCCCGGCCCGACGACATGGTGCTGGCGCTCACGGCGACTCCGCCCGTGATCAGCGCGAGCGCCACGACCCGGCCCCGTGGGACGCCCTGCCGGCGCAGCAGGAGGAGCGTGACGAACAGCGGCACGGTGCCGGGGACGAGCAGTCCGGTCAGCCCGGCGCTGGTGAGGTGGGCGCCGACGGCGAAGACCAGGAAGTGGGGGAGTCCACCGACGAGCACCAGCGCCAGCGTGCCGACCCGCTCGTGCCGAGCGCGACGCAACGCCCCGGGGACCCAGGGAGCCAGCAGGACGAGGGGAGTGGCGAACCGGAGCAGGGCCACGTCGAGCGTCGTCAGGCCCGACGTCCCGAGCGCCCGGGTGGTGAGCGCGAAGGACGACCACAAGAGGATCGTGGCGAGCAGGGCGGCGGGGCCGGCCACGCCGCGTCCGATCGGGACGGTTCTGGTCATGCCGCAACACTAGGGAGATCGCTGCGCCATTCGATTGCCTTTTCTGCTGTCAATGCTTCTCTCTGTGGCAGGATCTGCCACATGAGTCGCTTCGACGCCATCGACCAGGCCATCCTGCACGAGCTGCAGGTGGACGGCCGCCTCACCAACCAGGAGCTCGCCGACCGCGTGGGCCTGTCGCCGTCGCCCTGCCTGCGCCGGGTGCGGGCACTGGAGTCCGCCGGCGTGATCAGCGGGTACCGGGCGGTGGTCGCCCAGCAGGAGGTGGGACTGAGCATCACCGCCTTCGTCAGGCTGCGGCTGTCGTCGCACGCGACCGACACCGTGGAGGCCGTCGAGGAGGAGCTGCGGGCTCTTCCTGAGGTCGTCGAGGCCTACGTCCTGGCCGGCGACCACGACTATCTCCTGAAGGTGGTCGCCGAGTCGTTCGCGAGCTACGAGCAGCTGCTGCGCGACCGGATCCGCGACATCCCGTCGCTCGCGTCGATCGAGACGACGTTCGCCTTCGGCACCACGAAGGAGCCGTCGCCCGTCCCGGTGCCGTAGGGGAGAGGGGAGCGGGGCTGCTCGTCCCGCGACGACACCGGTGGCGCGTCTGGCGCCGAGCGGCGCGCTCGAGACGCGCCTAGGGTCGAGGACATGGGGGAGACGACGCGGACCGCTCTGGTCGCAGGGGCCACTGGCATCGCAGGCTCGGCACTGTGCCGGGAGCTGGTCGAGCAGGGCTGGGAGGTGCTGGGGCTGTCGCGCAGCGGCCGCTCGCCCGCGGACGGGGTGCGCGGCGTCGCAGCCGACCTGACCGACGAGCGGTCGCTGAGCGACGCCCTCGCACCTCACGCGCCGACCCACGTGTTCGTGACGGCCTGGAAGCGTCAGGAGGACGAGGCGGCGAACATCCGCGTCAACGGGCGCATGGTGCGCGACCTCCTCGCCGCCGTCACCCAGCCGGGCAGCGTTCGGCACGTCGCGCTGGTGACCGGACTCAAGCACTACCTCGGTCCGTTCGAGGCGTACGGGAAGGGGGAGGTGCCCGACACCCCCTTCCGCGAGGACGAGCCTCGCCTGCCGTACCCGAACTTCTACTACGCGCAGGAGGACGAGCTGTTCGCCGCGGCGGAGCGGATGGGCTTCACGTGGTCCGTGCACCGGGCCCACACCGTGATCGGTGCCGCCGTGGGCAACGCGATGAACATGGGGCAGACGCTCGCGGTCCAGGCCGCGATCTGTCGGGAGGAGGGGAGACCGATGGTCTTCCCGGGGTCGCGGACCCAGTGGGACGGCCTCACCGACATGACGGACGCGGGTCTGCTCGCCGAGCACCTGGTCTGGGCGGCCACCACGCCGGCCGCTGCCGACACGGCGTTCAACGTGGTCGACGGCGACGTCTTCCGCTGGCGGTGGCTGTGGCCCTTGCTGGCCGCGCGACTGGGCGTCGACGCGGAGGGCTTCGACACCGAGCCGCGACCCCTGGAGGAGCAGATGGTCGACGCCGCCGTGACGTGGTCGAGGATCGCCGAGCGTGAGCGGCTCGTGGAGTCCGACGTGGACCGCGTGGCGTCGTGGTGGCACACGGACGGTGACCTGGGCCGAGAGGTGGAGTGTCTCGCCGACATGACCCGGAGCCGCGTGCTCGGCTTCACGGGCTACCGGCCCACGCTGCAGGCGTTCCTCGACCTGTTCGACCGTCTCGAGGAGGCACGGGTCGTCCCACGACCGTGAGCAGGGTCAGGACTGCGCCATGCAGACCGCACCCGCCAGCATGAGCGTGATCGACCCGGCGACGAGGACCGTCTCGGCACCGCCCCAGGCGCCGCCGTCCGTCAGGGCGAGTCGCGTCGCCGACCTGGCGAACGAGATCATGCCGGTCAGCATGACGGCGATGCCCAGCAGCTCCAGCAGCGACATGGCGCACGCTCCTCTCGGGTCGCCCTGACGACCCGGTCCACGTGGCGGCTCGTCCGCACCCGTCCTCACAGGCTCACCCGTGACGGCCGCTCCTGCCGGACGAGTGGTGGGTGAACAGGTTCTGAACACCTACGGACCGCGTCGGGAAAACCATCGGAGGCGCCGCCGTCGACGGGGGTTGACCCGGCGTACGCACCCTGGAAGCCTGACCCCCGTGGCGAACGAGTCCCGTCTGGACCTCGTCGAGGGGCGCCGACGTCGTGCGTTGGCCACGTGCGTCGCGGGCGTCCCGCTGGCGTGGTTGGCGATGTTCCGCTCGGAGGATCTGGTGTCGTCCCGGACCGTGCGGTTCACCACGAGCTGGGAGTCGGCAGCCGGACGGCTGGACGATCCGCAGCACCTGCGGCACATGTTCGCCGCGTACGGCGACGTCGCGGAGTACACGCGCCTGCTGTCGCGGACGATCGACGCGCAGACGGCGACGCGGGGGAGGACACGGGTGTCCGTCGACGTCGACGAGATCGCGGGGGAGCACCCCGATCCGCGCGCGTGGGCCCGGGCGCTGGCGAAGGCGCTCGACGCGCTCGACGGACCGACGCCGACGCGCGCGCCGACTGCCAGATCGGAGGCCGTCGAGCCGGAGCTGACGGAGATCGACAAGATCAGACGACTGCGCCTCGCCGGCGACCTCGGGATCGGGGAGGCCCGATCACGCCTGCGGGAGCACGACGGCGACCTGGCCGCGGCACTCGCCGCCGTCGAGGCGACCAAGAGCCACGACGAGCGCGCCAGGGATCGAGCCGGCGCCTTCCTCGCCAGTCTCGCCGATCCGCGACCGTCCGTCCCGTTGCCGCCGTGGCAGGTGCTGCTCGAGGCCAGCGCCCTCGAGCTCGGCACGCCGTTCCCGCCGGCCGACGCACTGCTGGGCCCGTCCACGGCAGCCGACAGCGACATCCGGGTCCACGCCCGCCTGCTCGGCGAGGGCGTCGTGCCTGGCACCGTGAGCTGGGAGCCGGGCCAGCCGAGGTGAGGTGACGTGCGGTCTCGCACAGCGAGGCGCCCGGCCCCTGAGGGGACCGGGCGCCTCGGCGGATGACTTGCCGGTCAGGCTCAGTGGCAGTTCTTCACGCGCGACTGGCCGTTGCTGTGCTTCCACTGGAAGTTGCGGGTGCTGTGCCCGTCCCCGTGCCCCGTCGCGTAGTACGCCGAGGGGACGCTGTCGATCCTGATGTACTCGTTGGTCTGCACGGTGTAGCTCGTGACGCCGGCGTCGTTCCAGAACTGGATGTTCTCCGCGGCCTGGCACAGCTCGCCGTAGAGGGGCGTGTCACCGGCGGCGTGGGCCGCATTCTGCGCGACGCCGAGCGTGGCGGCCGTCACGGCCATCGTCGCGACCGCTGCCTTGGCGGCTTGACTGATCTTCATGGTGCTCTCCTCTCGTCAGAGGTCGGCGCATGGTTGCGTCGGCCAACTGATCGCAGTACAGAGCGTGCCGGTGACCACCGTCAAGGGGACAGTCGAGGTTGTGGGAAGAACGTACGGGTATCGGAGATGAAGGGCGGCGGCAGCGCCCTCGGAAGCGCTACCGCCGCCTCGGGCCCGCCTGACGCGAAGGAACGACCGCCGACGTGCCCAGGTGAACCGTACGGCTCATGGCGAGCGACACGGGGGCGAAGTTGGACGATCTGCGCAGTACGCGGATGCCGTCTCAGTAGTCGACCGGCCGCAGAAGCGATCCGCTACTTGACATAATGTGCATTATCGGATCGACGCGGACGAGCCGGGAGGGGCGTCAGGAGCCTGCGCGCACCGCGGCGTCGTGACGGTGCACGTGGTCGTCCAGCAGCGTGGTCCACGCGCGGACGTCGTCGGGTGACGCGGCCACGACGAGCGAGCTCGACGGCCACAGGGCGTGCAGCGTCTCCGCGGTGCTCAGCGGGTGCGCCGGGTCGTCGGTCCAGGCCATCAGCTGCGTGGGCACGTCGAGCGTCGCCAGCGCCGCGCTCGGCGGAAGGTCGGAACGCGCAGCGCCCCGCAGGACCGTCGGAAGCAACGTCTCGGCGACGTCGGGCACCGTGTCGGGACGGCCGCGCGTCGCCGGCGGCGGGACGGCGTCGGCCGCCAGCGCGACGAACGCGTCGACGCCCGACGTCTCGACCAGCCGGGCCGCCGCCTCGTACTCGGCCGCCTTGGCACGGCGGGACGCCCAGGCCGTCGGCGGGATCATGAGCGTCAGCGACGCGAACCGGCCCGGATCCGCGAGGGCGGCGTGCAGCAGCGTGGCTGTTCCCATCGACCCCCCGAGACCGTGGACCTGCTCCCCCGGGAAGAATCTTTCGACCACGTGTTCGAGGTCGTCGGCGAGCCGAGGCCAGGTGTAGTCCTCCACGACCCGCCTGCCGCTGGACAGACCGTGACCACGCGCGTCGTAGCGCAGCAGCCGCAGGCCGGGCACACGCGCCGCGACGTCGAGGCCGAGCACCGCGTCGCGTCGCCGGCTCGAGGTCAGCCCGTGCAGCACGACGACCGCCGGGCCGTCGTCGCCTTGCACGTCGACGTCCAGGACGGCTCCAGGCACGGTCACGGACGACATCGCGGGCGGCTCCTCGGTCTCGGGACCTCCCAGACTACGACCGCAGGGCGCCCGCACGGCCCCCCGCGCGCCCGTTGTGAGCGACGAGACACGCAGACGCCGACGGGACGCGCGACGTCCGGGCCGGCCCTAGAGTGACGACCATGCGGCTCACCCACGTGGCCCACCTGCGACTGCCGTTCGGTCGCGTGATGGGGTACGACCTCACTGTCGGCGCCACGGGCGAGCGCCTCCCGGTCTCCTTCGACCAGGAACGCCACGTCGGGCAGGGCGACCGTCCGGGCTCGTGGATGGCGATCACCGTCCGGCTGCCCGACGTCGACCTCGACCGCCTCGCGGAGGCCTGGCTCGCCGTCGTGCGCAGGCACGGGACCCTGCACACCGTCTTCTCCCTCGACGGCGACGGCGAGGTCGAGCTGCACGAGGTCGAGGTCGGGCCGGGGTCGTGGCGCGAGCACCCGATGGCGCCGGGCACGCGGCTCAGCGACGCGATCCGCGGCGTGCTGGACGAGCACTGCCGTCCGCTGTCCAGCCCGTCGCACCGCCTGTGCGTCGTGCAGTCGCACGACCGATCCACGGTCGTGATCGGGTCCGACCACGCCCACGTCGACATGTGGTCGCTGCTGGTGGTCGTGCGCGACCTCCTCCGCGAGCTCGGACACACCACCTCGGAGGTGCTCCCCCGCGCGTTCTCCAGCCACACCGAGTCGCTGCTCGGTCGCGAGCGTCCTCCGCAGGACGTGCGGGAGCGGTGGGCCGAGGTGCTTGGCGCCTGCGGCGACACCATGCCCCGCTTCCCCCTCCCCCTCGGCGACGTCGCGACACCCGTGCTCGAGCGGGTGGAGGTGCGTGACGTGCTCGACGTCGACGCGATGGCGTGGCTGGAGCGCGCCGCTCGCGCCCAGGGCGTCTCGACCCTCGCCCTCGTCACGTCGGTGATGACCCGGGTGACCCGGTCGCTGGCCGACGCGCCGTTCCGCGCCGTCTTCCCGGTCCACAGCCGCTACGAGGAGATCTGGCACGACGCGGTGGGCTGGTTCATCACGAACGCGGTCATCGACTCGCCCGATCCCGACCCGACCGCCTGCGCAGCGGCCGTGAAGGAGGCGATCCGGCTGGGGTCGTGGCCGCTCGCCGACGTCTTCGCCCCCTACGGGGGCATGCCCCAGTCCCCCGGCATGTTCGCGTTCTCCTGGCTCGACCTGCGCCGACTTCCGGTGCACGTCGACCACGTGGGACTCGAGGCGCAGTACGTCAGCGCTGCCGGCCGTACCGACGGGGTCATGGTGTGGTTCGTGCTCGACGAGGGGGGCGTGCACCTGCGCTGCCGCTACCCCGACACCGCCGAGGCACGGGCGTCGGTCGGGGGCTGGCTCGACGCGGTGGTCGACGGGGTGCGTCGCGCGGCGCGGGACGCCGGCACCACCCTCGAGGTCGACGGCGAGCGTCTGCGCGTCGAACGGGCGGAGCGCACCGACGTGCCTGCGATCGTCGCGCTGCTCGCCGACGACCCGATCGGCGCGTCGCGCGAGCACGGCACCGCGTCGGTCTACCAGGAGGCGTTCGACGCCCTCGTGCGGGACCCGTCGCAGCTCGTGGTGGTGGTGCGCGACGGCGACGAGGTCGTGGCGACGGCGCAGCTCACCATCCTCCCCGGCCTGTCCCGCGGTGGGACGACCCGCATGCAGGTGGAGGGGGTCCGTGTGGCGCCCGGCTGGCGCAGCCGTGGGCTCGGCGGAGCCTTCATGGCGTGGGCGCACGAGCACGGCCGCGCCCGCGGCGCACGGCTCTCCCAGCTCACGAGCGACACGTCGCGCGACGCGGCGCACCGCTTCTACGAACGGCTCGGCTACGAGCCGAGCCACGTCGGCTTCAAGCGCCCGCTGTAGCCCCGACGTAGGCGGCGAGGTGCCGCGCCGTCGGGCCGCTGTCGGAGGCGACCAGCGCGGCGGGCGTGCCCTCGAAGACGACGCGTCCGCCGTCGTGCCCGGCGCCGGGACCGAGGTCGATGACCCAGTCGGCGTGCGCCATGACGGCCTGGTGGTGCTCGACGACCACCACCGACCGTCCCGCGTCGACGATGCGGTCGAGCAGGGCCAGCAGGTTGTCGACGTCGGCGAGGTGCAGTCCGGTGGTGGGCTCGTCGAGCACGAGCACCTCGGCCGACTCCGAGAGCTGCGCCGCCAGCCTGAGCCGCTGACGTTCGCCACCGGACAGCGACGACAGCGGCTGGCCGAGGGTCAGGTAGCCGAGCCCGACGTCGACGAGCCGGGCCACGATCCTCTGTGCCGCCGGCACGCGGGACTCCCCCTCGGCGAAGAAGACCGCCGCGTCGGCTGCCGACAGCTCGAGCACCTCGGCGATGTTCCTGCCGCCGAGCGTGTGCTCGAGCACCGACGGCTGGAAGCGTCGCCCCTCGCACTCCTCGCAGGGCGACTCGACGGTCGCCATGACGCCGAGCTCGGTGATGACCACGCCGACGCCGCCGCACGTCGTGCAGGCCCCCTCGGAGTTGGAGCTGAAGAGGGCCGGCTTGACGCCGTTGGCCTTCGCGAAGGCCTTCCGCACCGGTTCGAGCAGGCCGGTCCAGGTGGCCGGGTTGCTGCGCCGCGATCCCTTGACCGGCGACTGGTCGACGACCACCGCACCCTCGTGCGCCGCGATCGAGCCGTGCACCAGCGAGCTCTTCCCTGACCCGGCCACGCCCGTCACCGCGCAGAGCACGCCGAGCGGCACGTCGACGTCGACGTCGCGCAGGTTGTGGGTGGAGGCGCCGCGGACCTGCAGACGTCCGGTGGACGTGCGAACCTCCTCCTTCAAGGGCACGTGGTCGTCGAGGTGGCGTCCGGTGAGGGTGCCGCTGGCCAGCAGCCCGGCGACGTCGCCCTCGAAGCAGACCGTCCCTCCCTCGGACCCCGCCCCTGGCCCGAGGTCGACGACGTGGTCGGCCACGCGGATGGTCTCGGGCTCGTGCTCGACGACGAGCACCGTGTTGCCCTTGTCGCGCAGCTGCAGCAGCAGCTGGTTCATCCGCTCGACGTCGTGCGGGTGGAGACCGATCGTCGGCTCGTCGAACACGTAGGTCACGTCGGTGAGCGACGACCCGAGGTGTCGGATCATCTTGGTGCGCTGTGCCTCTCCCCCGGACAACGTGCCGGCGGGACGGTCCAGGGACAGGTAGCCGAGGCCGATCTCGGTGAACGCGTCGAGGAGGTGCTGCAAGCCGGCGACGAGCGGCGCGACGGACGGCTCGTCGAGGTCACGCAGCCACGCGGCGAGGTCGCTGACCTGCATCGCGCACAGGTCGGCGATGTTCTTCCCCGCGATCCGTGACGATAGGGCGCCCGCGGTGAGGCGGGTGCCGTCGCAGTCCGGGCACGTGGTGAACGTGACGGCGCGTTCGACGAAGCGCCGGACGTGCGGCTGCAGCGACTCGACGTCCTTGCTGAGCATCGATTTCTGCACCTTCGTGAGCACGCCCTCGTAGGTGAGGTTGACGCCGTCGACCCGGATCTTCTCAGGTTCCCCGCGCAGCAGCTTCTCGCGCTGGGCATCGGTGAGCCGGCCGACGGGCACGTCCATCGGCAGCCCGGCGCCGGAGAAGATGCGTCCGTACCAGCCGTCCATGCTGTAGCCGGGCACCAGCAGCGCCCCGTCGGCGAGCGACTTCTCGGCGTCGTAGATCGCGGTGAGGTCGAAGTCGCTGACGGACCCCATCCCCTCGCAGCGCGGGCACATCCCGCCGAGGTAGACCTCCTTGCGCGCGACGCGCCTCTCCGTGCGCCCACCCCGCTCCGTCGTCATGACACCGCTCGCCGTCCGCGTGGGCACGTTGAACGAGAACGCCGTGGGCGGACCCACGTACGGCTCGCCGATCCGGCTGAACAGGATCCGCAGCATGGTGCTCGCGTCGGTCGCGGTACCCACCGTCGACCGCGGGTTCGCCCCCAGCCGCTCCTGGTCGACGATGATCGCCGTCGTGAGCCCATCGAGGTGGTCGACGTCGGGACGCGACAACGAGGGCATGAACCCCTGCAGGAACGCGCTGTACGTCTCGTTCACGAGCCGCTGCGACTCCGCCGCGACGGTCCCGAACACCAGCGAGCTCTTCCCCGACCCCGACACACCCGTGAAGACCGTCAGCCGACGCTTGGGCAGGTCGACGCTCACGTCCTTCAGGTTGTTCTCCCGAGCCCCCTGCACGCGGATGACGTTGTGACGGTCAGCGGTGTGAGCCATGTCGCTCAGGCTAGCGGCGCGGGCGTGGCGGTTGGCGGGCTTGGGGAATGTGCCTGCTGCTGCGCAGCCTGCGGTGATCTCGACCCACCACAGCGCTGCCTCGGCTTTCGCTGTGCCTGGTCTCCGAAAGGGCCTCGACCGGGCGGCTGGGCGGGAGCCGGCTTCGGGTCTCGGGCTGTGGCCCGCGTGGGACGCAAGAATCTGCGTTCGTGCGCTGGGACTCGAAGGCTTCT
>NZ_JBYTCR010000037.1:0-10343 GCF_058790455.1 Aeromicrobium sp. EU05-FHT14F07 | reverse complement strand
CCCGGTCGTACTTCTTCCGCTTCTCTGGCATCTCGATCCTCATTGTCGATGCCTCTACGGTCCGGGGGGAACCTCAAGGAGCTGCTCGACGCGTGGACGCAGCGGTCGCCCCTCCCATGGGACCCCCGCGACACCGAGCCCGTGGCCGACTCCGTCTGCTACCTCTTCTCCGACCTGGCGCGAGCCGTCACCGGCGAGATCCTCCACGTCGACGGCGGCTACCACGCCATGGCCGGCCCCCTGAGGCGCTCCGGTCGGGAGTGAGGGGCCGCTGGACGCAGGATTCTGCCTTCCTGCGTCCAGCACCGAAGGATGCTGCGTCCACGACGGGATCCCGTCACGGACGCAGCATCCTTCGCCTCCTCAGTCACGAACGCAGAGACGTGCGTCCGCCCCCGGCTCATCCAGGCAGCAGGTGTCCCGCGGGGCGCGATGGCGCACGATGGACTGGTGCTGCACCATCTCGACCACCTCGTCCTCACCGTCTCCGACATCGACGCGACGGTCCGCTTCTACGCCGACGTCCTCGGGCTGGAGGCCCGGACCTTCGGCGGCGGACGGACCGCGCTCCACGCGCCGGGCTGGAAGATCAACCTGCACGAGGCTGCGGCGCCGATCGAGCCGCACGCCGCCGCTCCGACCCCCGGCTCGGCCGACCTCTGCTTCGTCGTCGACCGCACCCTGGAGGAGGTCGAGCGGAGACTGGCCGACGCCGGCGTGGCCGTCGAGCTCGGTCCGGTCGATCGCACCGGCTCCTCCGGTCCCCTCCGCAGCGTCTACGTGCGCGACCCCGACGGCAACCTCGTCGAGCTGTCCGTCCCACACGGGGAGCAGGGCGCGTCCTGAAGGATGCCTCGCCCTGAGCGGTCCGGGGACGAGCGAGGCGCGGCGGACGTCAGCGCCCGTCGACCTCGAACCACCGGCGGTTCTCGGACACCTCCGTCGGCGAGCACTCGGTCAGGCGGTAGGCCCGGGTCGGACCTTCGCGTGTCTCGAGCTCCTGGGGCTCTCGGCGTCGGGGGTCGACGAGCCAGGCGGCCTCGACATCGCTGCCGAGGATGAGATCCTCGCGGTGCCAGACGTCGTCGGGATGCTCGCCCAGCACGTAGTCGACGTCCCACCACCACTCGACGGTCGGCTGGCGCCACGGTCGCCACGGCGTGCTCAGGAAGACGGGAGCCCGGCGCAGTCGGGCCATCCCCGCCACCTCGCCGTCCAGGTGCAGCCGGAGGAAGATCTCGCGAGCTCGGGGATCGGACGACGCCACGAGCGCCTGCATCGACGACCAACGGGCCTTCCTCTCTCGGATCCACACCGCGACGAGCACTCCCGCCGACACGCTCACCATCGGGAGGAGTGCGGTGTCGAGAAGAGGCGTGCCGGTCAGGACGTCCAGAGTCATGAACGAGCCGAGCACCGACTCCCCTCCCCGATCCTCTGGCGCGATGCGCGCAGGCGCCTCGAACCCGACCTCACGCTCCGCGGCGATGGAGCTGGCGCTGACCCCGACTGTCGACAGGATGCTGCATCGCCGTGCACGGCACCAAACGATGCTGCGTACACGACGGGATCCCGTCACGGACGCAGCATCCTTGGTCACGTCGCACACGAACGCAGAAGCGTGCGTCCGCCCCAGCACCGCGCCCCACGACGCCCCTAGCCACGACGCCCCTACTCACGACGCACAGAGGCCCGGAACATCCTGAGATGCTCCGGGCCTCGTCTGCGCGCCCGTAGGGATTCGAACCCCAAACCTTCTGATCCGTAGTCAGATGCTCTATCCGTTGAGCTACGGGCGCACGTCCCGAAGGACAGCGAAGAGTCTACGGGACGGCCCTCCACGTCGCGCAACCGGGGCCGTCGCTACGCAAAGACCTTCCCGGTCCACCGACATCAGGTGTCTGTTTGATGAATCCGCCCAGGAACGAGGAGCGCGACCACTACGGTGAGCGCAGCCGCCCCGTCGCGGGGCACCGTGGAGAGAGAAGGACCCATGACCAGCAGTCGTCTGGCGCTGCCGGCGCTGTGCGCATCCGCCGCGCTCGTCGCCGGCACCGTCGGCCTCGTGGCCGCGCCCGCCCAGGCCGAGCCGACCGACGCCCCCTCGTCGTCCGCCGCGTGCGAGACCTACCCCGCCGACCAGCTCGAGGAGGGTCAGGAGGTCACCGGTCTCACCACCGCCGGCGTCACCCCCGGTCGCCCGTCGTCGAAGGTCGAGCCGGAGTCGTTCACGGGCACCTACCTCGACACGCTGAAGAGCGACGACGGCGACACCCTCGTCTTCGACCTCAAGGGCTCACGGATCACCAAGGCCGACGGCACCATCGACGCCGGCGTCTGGTCGGGCATGTCCGGCTCGCCCGTCTACGCCGCCGACGGTCGCCTCATCGGCGCCGTCGCGTACACGTTCGGCAGCACGCAGGGCTCCTCGATCGCCGGCGTCACGCCCGCGGCGAGCCTGCAGGCCCTGCGCGCCAACGGCGGCCAGGCACCCACCAGCATCCGCCTGACCACCCGCGAGAAGAACCGCCTCGTCGCCGCCGGCGCCGACCGCGGCGAGCTCGGCACCGGCGCCCGCAGCATCAAGCCGGTCACCGCCATCACGCTGCCCAGCAGCCTCGCCAGCGGGTACGCCACCATCGCCAAGCGTGCCGGCAGCAAGGCCGCCACGGTCGTCTCCGGCAGCAACGGTGGCGCGGCCGCCGACGCCCCGATCGTCGCCGGTGGCAACCTGGCCGTGGCCGACTCCTACGGGTCGATCGGCTTCTACGCGCTCGGCACCGCGTCGCTCGTGTGCGACGGCGACGTGGTCGGCTTCGGCCACCCCATGGAGTTCGCGAACGCCCAGCGCACCCTGCACAACGCGTCGACGGCGCTGATCCAGGCCGACGGCGGCGAGTCCTACAAGCTCGCCAACCTGGGTGCTCCCCAGGGCACCCTCCTGCACGACGGCCTGGCCGGCGTGTTCGGTCGCCTCGGCGCGCTGCCGCTCACCACGACCGTCAGCTCGACGGCGTCGTCCGACGGCAAGCCGGCGCGCACCTACCTGTCGTTCGTCCCCAACCCGGACGCCCTGCCCGCGATCGCCGCCACGCACGCCTTCCGCGACGCCGCGCTCGCGCAGGACCAGCTGGCCGGTGGCGAGTCGCTCGTGACCTGGACGGTCAAGGGCACGAGCACCGTCAACGGCAAGCCGGTCGAGATGCGCCGCACCGACCGCTACAGCCGCCGGGACTTCCTCGCGGAGTTCGTCGGCACCGGCGTCGCGTCGAACGTCGAGGCACTGCAGGACAACCCGTTCTCGAACATCGACGTCACCGACGTGACCATCGACGACACCCTCACGTCGCCGTACAAGGCGCTGAAGGCCACGGCCGTCGAGCGCTACGACACGAAGACGCGTCGCTGGGTGAAGCTGCGCGAGGGTGGCACGATCACCGCCACCAAGGGCCGCACGATCAAGCTGCGCATCACCCTCGACCGCGCCAACCGCTGGTCGAAGGCCACGAAACGGTACGTGACCACCGAGGTGCGTCCCGCGTCGACCGCGATCGGCACCGGCCGCATCGTCATCGCCGGCGGCAACACCAACGACTGGGAGGACGAGGACGAGTTCTTCGACGACTTCGCCCCCTGGGACGACGAGGAGTACTACTACGACGACGAGGACGAGCTGTCGCTCCCGGCGAAGCAGCCCACGTCGGCGCAGGGCGTGGCCGACCAGCTCGCGAACGACGTGCGCAACGACGACCTCGTGGTGTCGCAGGACTACTTCACGAAGCCGTCGAAGCGCTCCAGCAAGCGCGTGCTGGTGAACCAGGACAAGCGCCTGCGCCAGACGTCGATCGTCACCGGACTCCTGTACTTCAAGGTCCGCTACCGCTGACGCCCGCCTCATGACGACGACGGCGCTGCCTCCCCGGGTGGGGAGGCAGCGCCGTCGTCGTGGTGGCGGGCGCGCTCAGCCGGTGTTGCGCAGACCGGCGGCGATGCCGTTGATGGTCAGCAGCAGCGCCCGTTCGGTCTCCGGCGACGGAGACTCCGCGGCCCGCGCCCGACCGAGCAGCGAGACCTGCAGCGCGTGCAGGGGCGCGAGGTAGGCGTCGCGCAGCTCGAGGGTGCGGCGCAGCACCGGTGCCGACTCCAGCAGCGACGTCTGGCCGGTCACCCGCAGCACCTGCCCCACGGTGCGCTCGTGCTCGGCACGGATGACGTCCATCAGGTGCCGGGCGTCGTCGGGCACCAGCGCGTCGACGTAGGAGGAGGCGATCTCGAGGTCGGTCTTCGCGAGCGTCATCTGCACGTTCGACAGGAAGGTGCGGAAGAACGCCCACGAGCCGTACATCTCGCGCAGCGTGTCCTCGCGGCCGTCGTCGAACGCGGCCTGCAGCCCCGAGCCGACACCGAACCAGCCCGGCAGGATGATCCGCGACTGCGTCCACCCGAACACCCAGGGGATGGCGCGCAGGTCGTCGAGCCCGCCGGCACCGCCGGGCCGCTTCGCGGGACGGGAGCCGATGTTCATCTTGCCCAGCTCGTCGACGGGCGTCGCGGCCACGAAGAACGGCACCAGGGCGTCGTCGCGCACGAGTGCGCGGTAGGCCTGCTTGCCCTGCTCGGCGACGACGTCCATCGTGCCGTTCCAGCCGTCGAGCACCTCGCGCGGCAGCAGCGACGTGCGGTGCAGCGCCGACGCCTCCACGACCGCGGCCAGCGCGCCCTCGAGGTTGTGTCGCCCGAGCCCGGGCAGCGCGTACTTGTCGGAGATGACCTCGCCCTGCTCGGTGATCTTGATGGCACCGTCGAGCGAGCCGTAGGGCTGGCTCATGATCGCCTCGGCCGTCGGGCCGCCGCCACGGCCCACGGACCCGCCGCGACCGTGGAACAGCCGCAGCCGCACGCCGTGCTCGCGGGCCACGTCGCGCAGGGCGCGCTGGGCGCGGTGGATCTGCCACTGCGAGGCGGCGATGCCGGCGTCCTTCGAGGAGTCGGAGTAGCCGAGCATGATCTCCTGCAGGTCGCCGCGCGCCGCGACCACGCGACGGTACGACGGGTCCGACAGCAGCGCGTCGAGCAGCGGACCGGCCGACTCGAGCTCGGCCACGGTCTCGAACAGGGGCGCGAAGCCGATGCGGGCCACCGGCTCCTCACCGGTCAGGTCGACGAGGCCGGCCTCACGGGCCAGCACGACGACGGCGAACAGGTCGTCCACGTCGTGCGTCATCGAGACGATGTAGGTCTCGACCACCTCGGGCCCGTACGTGTCGAGCGCGGTGCGGATGGTCTCCATGAGCGCCAGCGACGCCGACGCGGCCTCGCCCAGCCGCTCGCGGTCGGCGGCCGCCGCAGCACCCAGCAACGGACGCGCGGAACGCAGCTCGTCGGCCAGCCGCTCGATGCGCTGCGGACGCTCGAGGTCGGCATACCCCGTCTCACCGACCCTGGCGTAGAGGTCGGCGAGGGCCGCGTGGTGCTTGGCGGAGTGCTCGCGGACGTCCATGGTGGCCAGGCCCGCGCCGAACGTGACGGCGGTGCGCAGCAGACGTCGGACGGCGCCGTTGCCGGTCAGCTCGTCACCGGCCGCCAGCATCGAGTCGCGCACGAGCGCGAGGTCGCGCACCAGCTCCTCGAAGCCTAGGTAGTCGCGACCGGGCTCGTGCGGGGTGTCGTCGACGAGCCGGTCGCGGGTGCGCAGCAGGCGCACGCGCACGAAGCTCAGCTTGAGGCGGTAGGGCTCGTCGGCGTTCAGGCGACGGATGGTGCTCCAGGTGATCGGCAGCGCCTCGGCGTCCTCGGCGAGGCTGTCGAGCAGCTCCTGGCTGGCCTCGACCACGCGCGTCGACGCGGTCATCTCGGTGAGCAGGTCGTCGACCATCGTCACCAGCTCGGCCAGGCCCGACGTGTGCTGCAGGTGCAGCACCTCGAGCGTCACCTCCGGCGTGACGTTGGGGTTGCCGTCGCGGTCGCCACCGGCCCACGTGCCGAAGCGCAGCGGTCGGGCCGCCGGCGCCAGCTCGACGCCGACGCGCGCGGTCTGCCGGTCGAGCTCGTCGAGCAGACCGGGCACGACCTCCGACGCGATCGAGCGCAGGTAGTAGACGGCCGTGCGCGCCTCGTCGAGCGGCTCGGGCTTGACGACGCGCAGCTCGTCGGTCTGCCACAGCAGGTCGACCAGCTCGGCCAGGCGGCGCTCGTCGGCCGCGGCGTGGGCGGCGGGACGACGCGGGTCCTCGAGGTCGCGCACGACCTCGGCGACCTTGCGCAGCAGTCGCAGCACCGTGCGCCGGCTCGCCTCGGTGGGGTGGGCGGTGAACACGGGCCGGTACTCCACGCGGGTGAGCACGTCGGCCAGCTCCTCGGCCGACAGGCTGCCGTCGGCGAGGGCCTCCTCGATGCGCCCGAAGGTGCTCGCGAGCGGTCCCTCGCTGCTCAGCGTCAGCTCCTGCCAGCGGTGCAGCTGCTCGGTGATGTTGACCAGCTGGAAGTACAGGGCGAACGCCCGGGCCAGCACCACGGCGCGCTCGGGCTCCAGGCCGTCGAGCGCCTCGCGCAGCTCGCCCGACCCGGCGCCGGGCCGTCGCGCGAGGTGCCGCACCCGCTCGACCAGCTCGAGCAGCTCCGCCCCCTCGTGACGGGTGAGCGCCTCGCCGAGCAGCGTCGTCAGCTGTCGCACCGAGGCCCGCAGCGCCGCGTGCTCCTCGTCGGACCCGACCCCTCCAGCGAAGAGGGCGACGTCGGGCTCACGGCGGTCGGACGCGAGGATCTGCTCGGTCGACCGGGTGCTGGGGGAGGTCATGGCACCATCCTGCCGCCCCGAGGTTTCTCGCGCGTGACGCCCGTCCGCCGTACGGACGGGTAGGCCCGAGAGCACGAGCTACCCTGGTCGGTGGAACGTCCGCAGGCTGACGAGGGAGGTGGTTGCCGTGTCCGGTGAACCTCCCAGTCGACGACCGCGCGCCTGAGCGCCGTCGTCGCCCCACACCCCATCACCATCGTCAGCACCGGCCCGCCGCCCCCGTGCGGCCCGCCCGGACGGAGTCCGTCATGTCCGACCGTTCCTTCACGCCCCTGCGCACCCTGACCACCCGGGTGCGCCGCCAGCACGCCGCCGACCGGTCCCCCACCGACCGCCCGACCGCCGAGCACGCGACCGCCGAGCACGCGACCGACTGGCACGCCGGACGTCGTGAGAGCCTCGTCGACAGCGCCGTCTACGTCGACGGCGACCGCGTGGCGTCGCCCCGGACGCTCGCCGACACGTACGGCGCGCTGCGCGAGCGGCCTGACGCCTTCGCCTGGGTGGGCCTGTACCGGCCCGACCAGCACGAGCTGGGGTCGCTCGCCGACGAGCTCGACCTGCACAGCCTCGCCGTCGAGGACGCGATCGTCGCCCACCAGCGACCGAAGCTGGAGCGCTACGACGACACGCTCTTCGTGGTGCTGCGCGCCGCCCGCTACCTCGACGACGTCGAGGAGGTGGAGTTCGGCGAGGTGCACGTGTTCGTCGGGCCCGACTTCGTCGTGACGCTGCGGCACAGCGAGGCGCCCGACCTGTCGGCCGTGCGTCGCCGCCTCGAGAGCAACCCCGACCTGCTGCGGCTCGGCCCGGAGGCCGTCCTCTACGCCGTGCTCGACCGGGTGGTCGACGGCTACCTGCCCGTCGTCGCGGGCCTCGCCAACGACATCGACGAGATCGAGACCGAGGTCTTCTCCGGCGACCCCCGCGTCTCGCGGCGCATCTACGAGCTGACCCGCGAGGTGATCGAGTTCCAGCGCGCCGCCGCACCGCTCGCGCGCGTGCTGCGCTCGCTGGCCGGCGGGTTCACGAAGTACCGCATCGACGACGAGCTGCAGCGCTACCTGCGCGACGTCGAGGACCACCTGACGCAGGTGACCGAGCAGATCGACGGGTTCCGCCAGCTGCTGCGCGACATCATGACCGTCAACGCCACCCTGGTGGCGCAGAAGCAGAACGAGGAGATGAAGGCGCTCACCGAGGCCAGCCTCGACCAGAACGAGGAGGTCAAGCGGATCTCGGCCTGGGCGGCCATCCTGTTCGCACCCACCCTCATCGGCACCGTGTACGGCATGAACTTCGACCAGATGCCCGAGCTGCACTGGCGTCTCGGGTACCCGTTCGCTCTGCTCCTGATGGGCTGCGTGAGCGTCGGACTGTGGGCCGTGTTCCGCCGTCGCCGGTGGATCTGACGGACGGTCAACCTCTCCACATGCTCCGCACGGCGCGTTGAGATGCGCCCGCCTCGCAGGATGCTTACCGTCGAAGCATGATTGCGGAGGAGTACCAGATCGCGTCGCCCCAGACGCGCGCCCAGCTGTGGGCGAACCTCCTGCGTCTGGAGACCCTCGGCGAGTGGAGTGCTGTCAGCCGCTGCCTGTCCACCGACACCGACGTCCTGGCGCAGGCCCAGTCGTACCTGTGCGTCCTGCAGCACCGCGACGAGGAGCTGGACGCCTCGATCGTGGTCACGAACCTCGACCCGCTGAACGAGTTCAAGCTGCGCACGGCGTCGGCGATGGCGGTCGTGAACGAGCGTGTGGTCCTCGAGCCCGACGGTCGAGGCACGCTGGTCCGCTACACCGCCGCAGCGACGTCGTCGATGTTCGGCCCGGCGGTCACGGTGTGGCTGCACGACCACGTGGCGCTCGTGCAGGAGCGGCTGACCCGCTTCGTCCAGCGCACCGACACGTACGCGGCCGACGAGTCCTGACCCGGCCCTGGCGCGGACGACGAAGCCCCGCCGCCTTCTCCAGGGGTGAGGAAGGCGACGGGGGTGGGCTCATCGTAGCGGCGTGCGGGGGTGCTGCGACAGCACCTGACGAGGTCTGTCGCGGCGGGCCGGCACCCGACCTCGCGCGCTCTGGGACGCCGAGGCGGACGTTAGGCTGCGGCCATGAAGATCGCAGTGGTGGGAACCGGCTACGTCGGCCTCTCGAACGCCGTCATCCTCGCCCAGCGCCACCAGGTGGTCGCCGTCGACATCGACGCCGCCAAGGTGGACCAGATCAACGCGCGCACGTCGCCGATCGAGGACGTCGAGCTCGAGCAGTACCTGGCCGAGAAGCCGCTCGACCTGACCGCCACCACCGACGCCGCGTCGGCGTACGTGGACGCCGCGTTCGTCGTGGTCGCGACGCCCACCGACTACGACCCGCAGTCGAACTACTTCAACACGCGCTCCGTCGAGAGCGTCGTGGCGGCCGTCGGTGAGGTGAACCCGGCGGCGGTGATCGTCATCAAGTCGACCGTGCCCGTCGGGTTCACGGCCCGCATCCGCGAGCAGCACCCGGACCTGACGATCCTGTTCTCGCCGGAGTTCCTGCGCGAGGGTCGGGCCCTGTACGACAACCTGCACCCGTCGCGGATCGTCGTGGGGGCGCGCACCCCGGAGGGCGAGGCGTTCGCGGAGCTGCTGCGCGAGGGTGCACTCGAGGACGACGTGCCGGTGCTGCTGACCGACTCGACCGAGGCGGAGGCGATCAAGCTGTTCGCCAACACCTACCTGGCGCTGCGCGTGGCGTACTTCAACGAGCTCGACACCTACGCGGCGATCCACGGCCTCGACTCGCGGCAGATCATCGAGGGCGTGGGCCTGGACCCGCGCATCGGCAGCCACTACAACAATCCGTCGTTCGGCTACGGCGGCTACTGCCTGCCGAAGGACACCAAGCAGCTGCGCGCGAACTTCGAGGACGTGCCGCAGAACCTGATCGGCGCGATCGTCGACGCCAACTCGACCCGCAAGGACTTCGTGGCCGAGGACATCCTGCGTCGCGAGCCGACGACGGTCGGCATCTACCGCCTGGTGATGAAGTCGGGCTCGGACAACTTCCGCGCCTCGAGCATCCAGGGCGTGATGAAGCGGCTGAAGGCGAAGGGCATCGAGGTGCTCGTGTACGAGCCGCTGCTGCCCGATGAGCCGTTCTTCGGCTCGGAGGTCCTGCGCGACCTCGAGGAGCTGAAGCGTCGCAGCGACGTCATCGTCGTCAACCGCCACACCCCCGACCTCGCCGACGTGGCCGACAAGATCTACACCCGCGACCTCTTCGGCAGCGACTGATAGCGACTACGCGAACTCGGGAAATCTAGCTGAACCGGTCGGCCATTCAGACCAGGTGAAGGGTGGCGACTGATCGCCCGCTGTACTCAGGTAGATCGAAATCGACGTCTCGCCATAGTCCCCCATCGACTTGCAAAGCCCCACCCCTACGCAATCGAGTGCCTCCGAAGCCTGCGCGGGCCGAAACGGGCCCTTCGTACCTGCGGTGGGGGCAGTGAGCGACTTGGCATGACGCGGTCGGGGTGAATGGGGTCGAGGCCCTCC
>NZ_JBYTCR010000036.1:0-11014 GCF_058790455.1 Aeromicrobium sp. EU05-FHT14F07 | reverse complement strand
TGGAGGGCCTCGACCCCATTCACCCCGACCGCGTCATGCCAAGTCGCTCACTGCCCCCACCGCAGGTACGAAGGGCCCCTTAAGGTGGCAGATCCACCGCCGGACCGCGCAAACGCAGCATCTTGGGCCAACCGCGCACGAAGGAAGAATCTTGCGTCCCACAGCGGGAGCCACAGCCCGAGAACCCAGCCCACCTCGCGCCCAGCCGCCCGGTCGAGGCCCTTTCGGAGACCACCTCCACGAGAAGCCGCACCAGCGCACCCCCACCCGAGCAGTAAGCCGCACCAGCGCACCCCCACCCGACCACGGAGCCACACCAGCGCACCCCCACCCGAGAGACAAGCCACGCCAGCGCACCAGCCCACGCCGGCCCCTCCGCCGGCCCGGTGCGTAGGGTGCAGAGCATGACGAACTTGCTGGGTGAGCCGCCAGAGACGTTCCTTCCCGAGGACCCGGGCGCGCAGGATCTGGCGTCGGGCACGTCGGCGCGGACCGTGGCCTCGGAGCACCCCGACTCGGTGCTCGCGTGGGCGCTCCTGGCGCAGGAGGCGCTCGACGCGGGTGACGACCTGGAGGGCTACGCGTTCGCGCGGACGGCCTACCACCGCTCGCTCGACGCGTTGCGCCGCAACGGCTGGAAGGGCTTCGGCCCGGTGCCGTGGTCGCACGAGCCGAACCAGGGCTTCCTTCGTTCGCTCGCGGCGCTCGCCACCGGGTCCGAGCGGCTCGGCGACGACGCCGAGGCGCACCGCTGCCGCGAGTTCCTGCACGAGTCGAGCCCCGAGGCGTACGCGCAGCTCGTCTGAGCGGCTCCGCTCAGATCACCGGCGCCGCTCAGTCCTCCAGCGGCGGGGGCGCGTCGGCGGGGGCACGCAGTCGCAGCCGTCCCGGCTCGACCACCCACTGGTGCCGGGTGCTCGCATCGCAGAGGTCGCCGTCGAGGTTGGCCTGCAGCGCCTCGCCCTGCACCACGACCTCGCGACCCTTGAGGTAGACGACGTCGTCACGCATCGGGTGGCGGCCGCGACGCAGGCGGTACGCGTACCCGAGACGCTTCCACCGGGCGTGCGCCCACACGACCGCGACGTCGAGGCTGCCGTCGAACGGGTCCGCCGCGGGGAGCAGCGGGGCGCCGCCGCCGACGTAGCGACCGTTGCCGACGGCCACCTGGATGAGTCGACGAGGCGAGTCGATGCGTTCGCCGTCGACGTGCACCGTCGCGTGGAAGCCCTTGCCGACCACTCCGGTGATCGCCGCGCCGATGGCGTACCCGACCGGGCCGAACGCCTTCTTCCACGGCGTCGCCTTCACGTTCGCCTCGGCGCCCAGGCCCACGTGGACGGCGTTGACGACCAGCCGGTCCTGACCGTCGCGGATCACGTCGGCGGGACGGGGCGCGCAGTCGACGGCCTGCCGTGCAGCCTCGACCGGGTCGTCACTGAGCCCGAGCGTGCGTACGAAGTCGTTGCCGGTGCCGAGCGGCACGATCGCCACCTCGACGTCGTCGAACAGGTCGAGGTCGTCGACGGCCGTGACGACGGCGTGGATGCTGCCGTCGCCGCCGACCGCCACCACCACACCGCCACGGGCCGCGGCCACCGCGTCCTGCAGGTCGTCGCGGTCCTCGGTGTGCCGCACCTCCAGCGACGTGTGCGCGCGCAGCACGTCGAGCGCCTCCTCGAGGCGCGGGTCGTCGCTGCTGCCCGCCTGCGCGTTCACCACGGCCACCCAGGGCCTGCTGTCGCTCATGGTGCTCCCTCTGCGTGCGGCCCCGAGAACCACCGTCGACGACGGTGCCCCTGCGAGCCTAGGGCCCGCAGGCAGCCGACGCACCGTCGTGGCCGCCGCGCATTGGCCCGAGGGGTGTCCGGCCCGATACGATGCGGCTGTCAGGCCCCGGACGCCCGGGGCTTGTCGCCTGTTCACCGCACAGCACGAACCAACCTCGAGGGGTGCATCGCATGCCCGCAGTCGTCATCGTCGGAGCCCAGTGGGGGGACGAGGGCAAGGGCAAGGCCACCGACCTGCTCGGCAGCCGCGTCGACTACGTCGTCAAGTTCAACGGCGGTAACAACGCCGGCCACACCGTCGTCATCGGCGACGAGAAGTACGCCCTGCACCTGCTGCCCAGCGGCATCCTGAGCCCAGGCTGCACGCCGATCATCGGCAACGGTGTCGTCATCGACCTCGACGTCCTGTTCGAGGAGATCGACGCGCTCGAGGCGCGCGGCATCGACACGAGCAAGCTGCGCGTGAGCGCCAACGCCCACCTCATCGCCGACTACAACCGCACCCTCGACAAGGTGACCGAGCGCTTCCTCGGCAGCCGCAAGATCGGCACCACCGGCCGCGGCATCGGCCCGACCTACGCCGACAAGATGAACCGGCTCGGCGTCCGGGTGCAGGACCTCTTCGACGAGAAGATCCTGCGCGCCAAGGTCGAGGGCGCGCTCGAGCTGAAGAACCAGATGCTCACCAAGGTCTACAACCGTCGCGCGGTCAGCGTCGACGAGATCGTCGACCAGCTGCTCGTGCACGCGGAGCGGCTGCGTCCCATGGTCGCCGACACCGCGCTCGTGCTGCACGAGGCGCTCGACCGTGACGAGACGGTGCTGCTGGAGGCCGGTCAGGCCACGCTGCTCGACGTCGACCACGGCACCTACCCGTTCGTCACGTCGTCGTCGGCCACGACCGGCGGCGCCTGCACGGGCTCCGGCATCCCGCCGACGCGCATCACCCGCGTCATCGGCATCGTCAAGGCGTACGCCACCCGCGTCGGCGAGGGTCCGTTCCCGACCGAGCTGTTCGACGAGGACGGCGAGCGCCTGCGCACCAACGGCGGCGAGTTCGGCACCACGACGGGTCGTCCGCGCCGCTGCGGCTGGTACGACGCGCCCGTCGCGCGGTACGCGGCCCGCATCAACGGTGTCACCGACTTCGTGCTCACCAAGCTCGACGTGCTCACCGGCTGGGACCGCATCCCCGTCTGCGTCGCGTACGACGTGGACGGCGAGCGGGTCGACGAGATGCCCATGACGCAGACCGGCTTCCACCACGCGAAGCCGATCTACGAGTTCTTCGACGGCTGGAGCGAGGACATCTCCGGCGCCCGCAGCATGGACGATCTGCCCCCCGCGGCCCAGGCGTACGTCCGGGCCATCGAGAAGATGTCCGGCGCCCGCATCTCCGCGGTCGGCGTGGGCCCGGACCGTGAGGAGACCGTGGTCCTGCACGACCTGCTCTGAGCCGGGCGGTCAGTCTCGGGTCTGCAGGTCCGCGCGCCGCCAGGTGCGCAGGCTCAGCGTCCGCCCCTTGCGCCGCCGGTGCTGCACCGGCTCACCAGTGAGCGCGAAACCGGCGCACAGCGCGACGTGCTCGCTCCGCCGGTTCCCGACGGCGATGCGGAGCCTCGCGCGGACGTGGCCAGCGTCGTGGGCTACGCGGAGCGCGGCCCGGACGGAGCGCACCGCCAGGCCCTGGCCGCGGTGCTCGCATCCCACTGCGTAGGCGAGCTCACAGGTCCCGTCCTCTTCCGTCCCGAACAGCAGCACCTCGCCGAGGGGTTCTCCGCCGTCATACGTGACCGCCAGCTGGAGCGTGCCGGTCGACCGTCCCTCCCAGGCAGCGCGGACGTAGGCGGTGGCGGCGTCCTCGTCGAAGGGGTGCGCCAACGGCGTCCACCGATCGATGTCGGGTGTGTCGAACAGGCGGACCATCGTGGGCACGTCGCCCAGATCCCAGGACCGCAGCACGAGGCCCTCCGCGCGGACCTCGCCGCCGAGCCACGGCGTCGGGCCCTCATCGGCGGAGTACACGTGGCCCAGTCTCCCACCGCCGTCTGCGGCCCCGTCCCGACGTCGACGGCGGCATGGTGTCGGGCGCTGCCGCGGCCTGGTCGCGTCGGAGTGCGGTCGAGCTTCCTCGTCGACCGATCCGGAGCCGACCCGGGGCGATAGGGTCGGGCAGCGTGAAGACTCTGGTGATCGGTACCGGCGGACGCGAGCACGCCCTGGCCCTGGCCCTGTCCCGCGACCCGCAGGTCACCGAGGTGCACGCGGCACCCGGCAACCCGGGCATCGCCGACGTCGCGACCCTGCACGACGTCGACCCGCTCGACGGTGACGCCGTCGCCGCGCTCGCCACGTCGATCGGCGCCGACCTCGTCGTCGTCGGCCCGGAGGCGCCGCTCGTCGCCGGCGTCGCCGACGCCGTCCGCGACGCCGGGGTCGCCTGCTTCGGGCCCAGTCGGGCCGCCGCGCAGCTGGAGGGCTCGAAGGCCTTCGCCAAGCAGGTCATGGCGGCCGCCGAGGTGCCCACCGCCATGGCGCACGTGTGCGAGACCGCCGAGGAGGTCGCCGCCGCGCTGGACGCCTTCGGTCCGCCGTACGTCGTCAAGGACGACGCGCTGGCCGCCGGCAAGGGAGTCGTCGTCACCGAGGACCGTCAGGAGGCCCTCGACCACGCGGCCGGCTGCGACCGCGTGGTCATCGAGGAGTTCCTCGACGGCCCCGAGGTGTCCCTCTTCGCCATCACCGACGGCGAGACCGTCCTGCCGCTGCAGCCCGCCCAGGACTTCAAGCGCGCCCTCGACGGCGACGCCGGACCCAACACCGGAGGCATGGGCGCCTACACGCCCCTCACGTGGGCGCCCGACGACCTGGTCGCCGACGTGACCCGCCGTGTGCTCGTGCCCACCGTGCAGGAGATGGCACGTCGCGGCACGCCGTTCCAGGGTCTCCTCTACGCCGGGCTCGCCCTGACGTCGCGGGGGGTGCGCGTCGTCGAGTTCAACGCCCGCTTCGGCGACCCCGAGACCCAGGCGATCCTGGCCCTGCTGCGCACCCCGCTCGCGTCGCTGCTGCACGGCGCCGCGACCGGCACCCTCGACGCGGTCGGGCTGCCGGCCTGGCACGACGGCACGGCCGTCACGGTGGTCATGTCGTCGGCCGGCTACCCGGCGTCGTCGCGGTCCGGCGACGTGATCCTCGGAGTCGGCGCGGCGAACACGATCGAGGGCGTCGACGTCATCCACGCGGGGACCGGGTTGGACGCCGACGGCCGACTCGTGACCAGCGGCGGGCGGGTGCTGGCGGTCACCGCGGTCGGCGAGGACCTCGAGCACGCTCGCGACCGGGCCTACGCCGGGGTCGACGCGATCTCCTTCGACGGTGCGCAGTTCCGCACGGACATCGCCCTGGCCGCCCAGCGCGGGGAGATCGAGGTCTGATGTCCGGGTCGGAGCAGCGCCGAGGGTTCTGGTCGCGGCTGCGCGGGCGCGGCCAGCAGCAGGCCGCCTCGACCCGGCCCGCGGGAGGGCTGAACGACCAGCCGGCCGGACTGGTCCTGCCGTCGTCGCTGCGCCTGCCTGCCGACGTCGAGGAGGCGCTGCGCGACCTGCTGTGGGAGGACGTGCTCCTGGGTCGGACCGAGGTGGAGGACCTCCTCGAGCTGCGCGAGGACGAGATCGCCGAGCTCGGCGTCACCGAGCAGCAGGCCGTCGACGCCTTCCGGCACCTCGTCCGCGCCCGACGCGAACAGCAGGCGGCCTGGTCGGCCGACGTCGCCCGCCCGCCGCTGCTCGCCGCCTTCGACGACCTCGAGGCGATCGGCGTGCTGGCCCGTCCCGACTTCACCTGCTGCGGCAGCTGCGCGACGGCCGAGATCGGCGACGAGCGCGACGACTCCCGACGCTGGCGCGGGTACGTCTACTTCCACCAGCAGGACACCGAGACGCTGCTGGAGACCCGCACGACGTACCTCGGCTACGGCGTCTTCCTGGCCGAGCACCTGCCGCGCGAGGAGTGGGAGGCGCTCGACGACGCCGAGAAGGACGCCACCTACGCACGGCTCGTCGGCGCGCTGGTGTCGGACGAGGTGCTCCCGGTGCTCCGGCGCCACGGGCTCCGGGCGTCGTGGGACGGCGACACCGGCACGCGGATCCTCCTCGAGGACGTCGACCACTACGTCGCCGTCTGACGCGGACGGCCGTCCGTCGTCCGCGGGGCGGGTGGGATGATGTGCGGCGTGACGACGCCCAACGTTCTGGCCCACCGCTACGCCTCGCCCGAGATCGCGCGCATCTGGTCGCCCGAGCACAAGATCGTGCTCGAGCGGCAGCTGTGGATCGCCGTGCTCAAGGCCCAGCGCGACCTGGGGGTCGAGACGCCCGACGGCGTGATCGAGGCCTACGAGGCCGTCGTCGACCAGGTCGACCTCGCGTCGATCGCCGACCGCGAGCGCGTGACCCGGCATGACGTCAAGGCACGGATCGAGGAGTTCGCGGCGCTCGCCGGCAGCGAGCACATCCACAAGGGCATGACGTCGCGCGACCTGACGGAGAACGTGGAGCAGCTGCAGGTGCGGGCGTCGCTTCAGGTGCTGCGCTCGAGGGCCGTCGCGGCGCTGGCGAGGCTCGCCCGGCTGGCCGCCGAGCACGCCGAGCTCGTCATGGCGGGTCGCAGCCACAACGTGGCGGCGCAGGCGACGACGCTCGGCAAGCGCTTCGCGACCGTCGCCGACGAGCTCCTCACCGGCATCGGCCGGCTCGACGACCTCCTCGCTCGCTACCCGCTGCGCGGCATCAAGGGTCCCGTCGGCACCGCGCAGGACCAGCTCGACCTGCTGGGCGGGGCACCCGGCGGGGGTGCCGGGCCGGGGGCGGCAGACGGCTTCGCCAAGCTCGCCGACCTGGAGCGGCGTGTCGCCGAGCACCTCGGCTTCGAGCGGGTGCTGACCAGCGTCGGGCAGGTCTACCCGCGCTCGCTCGACTACGACGTCGTCACGTCGCTCGCGCAGCTGGTGGCCGCCCCGTCGAACCTGGCCACGACGATCCGGCTCATGGCCGGCAACGAGCTGGTCACCGAGGGCTTCAAGCCCGGCCAGGTCGGCTCGAGCGCGATGCCGCACAAGATGAACACGCGCTCGTGCGAGCGGGTCAACGGCCTGGCCGTCGTCGTCCGCGGCTACGTGTCGATGGTGGGCGAGCTGGCCGGCGACCAGTGGAACGAGGGCGACGTGTCGTGCTCGGTCGTGCGCCGTGTGGCCCTCCCCGATGCGTTCTACGCCGCGGACGGCCTGTTCGAGACGTTCCTGACCGTCCTCGACGAGTTCGGCGTGTTCCCGGCGGTCGTCCAGCGTGAGCTCGACCGCTACCTGCCGTTCCTGGCGACGACCAAGGTGCTGATGGCCGCGGTGCGCGCCGGCGTGGGCCGTGAGGCCGCGCACGAGGCGATCAAGGAGCACGCGGTGGCCGTCGCCCTGGAGATGCGCGAGCAAGGGTCGGCCGGCAACGACCTGTTCGCACGCCTCGCGGCCGACGAGCGACTCGCCCTCACCGAGGCCGACCTCGCCTCCCTCGTCGCCGCACCCCTGGAGTTCACCGGCGCCGCGACCGCCCAGGTCGCCGCCGTCGTCGCCCAGGTCGACGAGCTCGTCGCCGTCGACCCGGCCGCCGCCACCTACACGCCGGGCGCGATCCTCTGACGCCCTGAGCCCGGCTCGGCCTGCCCGGAGTGTGCTGGGCGGGCTGGGGGTCGGGCGGGGGTGCGTCGGGGTGGTTTTTCCTCGGCCTGCGGCTGCGCGGGCGTGGCTTCCTGCTCGGGTGGGGGTGCGCGGGCGTGGCTTGCTGCTCGGGTGGGGCTGCGCTGGCGCGGCTTGTCGTGGGTGTGGTCTCCGAAAGGGCCTCGACCGGGCGGCTGGCGGGCCGGTGGGCTGGGTTCTCGGGCTGTGGCTCGCGGTGGACGCAAGATTCTGCATTCGTGCGTGCCGGCGGTGGATCTGCCACCTTCTGGGCGCTGTTCAGGTGGCAGATCCACCGCTGAGGGGGCGAGGGCGTGAAGGATTCTTCTTTCTCGTGGAACGGTCCACGAGAAAGAAGAATCTTTCGTCCCCCCAACGCAAAGGGCACCCAAGATGCTGCATTCGCGCGTTGGAGACCGAAGGCTTCTGCGTTCACGACGGGATCCCGTAGCCAACGCAGAATCCTTCGAGTCCCAGCGCACGAACGCAGATTCTTGCGTCCCACGCGGGCCACAGCCCGAGACCCGAAGCCGGCCCCCGCCCAGCCGCCCGGTCGAGGCCCTTCGGAGCGCAGGACGAGTCAAAGCCGCACCGACGCAGCCCCACCTCAGGCACCAAGCCATGCCGACGCACCCCCACCCGAGCAGCGAGCCACGCCCGCGCAGCCGCAGGCCGAGAGAGAAGCCACCCCAGCGCACCCCCACCCCCACGAGAGAGCCCAGCCACCGCACCCGCAGCACGAGGGAGCTGGCCGACCACCCCGTCCGCCGACCCGAGGGGCGAGACGTTCGGACGCCGGTGGGTGGGGGAGGGGGTCGGACCTCCTAGGCTGTCGGTCGTGCCTCTCGACGTTCCCGGTGCCGTGCACCTGCACTCCGGCAAGGTCCGTGACCTCTACGAGCTCGAGTCGGGCCGACTGCTCATGGTGGCGTCGGACCGGATCTCGGCGTACGACTTCGTGCTGAGTCCCGGGATCCCCGACAAGGGGGAGCTGCTGACGCGGATGTCGCTGTGGTGGTTCGATCAGCTCGCCGACGTCGTGCCGAACCACGTGGTGTCGACGCAGGTGCCCGAGCGGGTGCGGGGTCGGGCGCTCGTGGTCGAGAAGCTCGACATGTATCCCGTCGAGTGCGTCGTGCGGGGCTACCTGACGGGGTCGGGGCTGGCCGACTACCAGGCGACCGGCGAGGTGTGCGGGGTGCCGCTGCCCGACGGGCTCGTCGATGGCTCCCGGCTCCCCGAGCCGATCTTCACGCCGGCGACGAAGGCGGCGGTCGGCGACCACGACGAGAACATCGACTTCGACGCGGTCGTCGAGCTGGTCGGCGCCGAGGTCGCGGAGCGGCTGCGCTCGCTCACGCTCGACGTGTACGCGCGCGCCGAACGGATCGCCCGCACGCGCGGCATCATCCTGGCCGACACGAAGCTGGAGTTCGGTGCCCGCCCGGACGGCACGATCGTGCTGGCCGACGAGGTGCTCACCCCGGACTCGTCCCGCTTCTGGCCGGCCGAGACGTACCAGCCCGGACGTCCCCAGCCGTCGTTCGACAAGCAGCCGGTGCGCGACTGGCTCACGTCGGACGCGTCGGGCTGGGACAAGGCCTCCGACACGCCTCCGCCGAGCCTGCCCGCGGACGTCGTCGAGGCCACCCGGGAGCGGTACGTCCGGGCCTACGAGCAGCTCACGGGCTCCACCTTCTGAGACTGCGCCGGACTCGCGTACCGGCGGTATCCGAGACGTGGGTAGGGTGGTGACGCCGCCCACACCCTCGTCTGAAGGAGCCCGCGATGGCCAACCTCGCCGCCCTGCTGGAGAAGTCCGCCTCGACGTACGCCGACCGCACCGCCATCGTCTTCGGTGACACCCGACTCTCGTACGCGCAGGTCGACGGCGCCGCGAACCAGGTGGCCAACCTGCTCGTCTCGCGCGGGGTCCAGCCGGGCGACAAGGTCGCGCTGTCGTGCCCGAACCTGCCGTACTTCACGATCATCTACTACGGCATCCTCAAGGCCGGCGCGACGGTCGTCCCGCTCAACGTCCTGCTGAAGGGCCGTGAGGTCGCCTACCACCTCGACGACTCCGACGCCGTCGCCTACTTCGCGTTCGAGGGCACCCCCGACCTGCCGATCGGCGAGGCCGCGTGGGAGGGCTTCCAGGCGGTCGAGGGCTGCAAGGACTTCTTCCTCATCAAGCTCGACTCCGCCGCCCCGGAGCCCATGGAGCCGCCGGAGTACTACGCCCCGCTGGTCGCGCAGCAGCCGCCCACCTTCGACACGGTCGAGACGGACGACGACGACACCGCCGTCATCCTCTACACGTCCGGCACGACCGGCCAGCCCAAGGGTGCGGAGCTGCGCCACCGCAACATGCGCGACAACGCGCTCGCCGGGGCCGACCTGTTCGGGGCCGACGAGACCAACCCCGACACCTACCTCTGCGTGCTGCCGCTGTTCCACTCCTTCGGCCAGACGTGCATCCAGAACGGCTCCATGGCCTTCGGCGGCACCGTCGTCATGCTCCCGCGCTTCGAGGCGCAGGCGGCGCTGGGCCTGATGCTCAAGGAGCAGGTCACCTACTTCGCAGGCGTGCCCACCATGTACTGGGGCCTGCTCGGCGCGCTCGACGAGACGGTCGACGTCGCCACGATCGCGCAGAACCTGCGCGTGGCCGCGGCCGGCGGCTCGGCCCTGCCGGTCGACATCCACCGCCAGTTCAAGGACCGCTTCGGCGTGACCATCCTGGAGGGCTACGGCCTTTCGGAGACGTCGCCCGTGGCGTCCTTCTCCGTGTTCGGGCAGGAGCCCCGCGTCGGCTCGATCGGCGTGCCGATCCCCGGCGTGGAGATGAAGCTGATCGATTCCGAGTGGAACGACGTGCCCGACGACCTCGAGGACGACGGCAAGACCGCCGTCGGCGAGATCGCCATCAAGGGCCACAACGTCATGAAGGGCTACTACGACCGCCCCGAGGCGACGGCGGAAGCCATCCGCGACGGCTGGTTCCGCTCCGGCGACCTCGGCCGCAAGGACGCCGACGGCTTCTACTACATCGTCGACCGCAGCAAGGACATGATCATCCGCGGCGGCTACAACGTGTACCCGCGCGAGCTCGAGGAGGTGCTGATCACGCACCCGGCCGTCTCGCTGGTCGCGGTCATCGGCGTCCCGCACGAGAGCCACGGCGAGGAGATCAAGGCCGTCGTCGTGAAGAACAAGGACCACGACGACGTGTCCGAGGCCGACCTCGTCGCCTGGGGCAAGGAGCAGTTCGCGGCCTACAAGTACCCGCGCATCGTGGAGTTCCGCGACGAGCTGCCCATGACGGCCACGGGCAAGATCCTCAAGCGCGAGATCTGAGCACCGCTCCGACGGCCGGGTCCAGGACGTCCTGGGTCCGGCCGTCGTCGTCCCCGGCTAGCTGTACTTGGCAGGCACGTTGGTGACACGGGGTTGTGAAAGGGGAGGACCTCCCGGCTTAGTGGAGATGTCTGACGTC
>NZ_JBYTCR010000035.1:0-13060 GCF_058790455.1 Aeromicrobium sp. EU05-FHT14F07 | reverse complement strand
ACACTCAACGCCGACACACCTCACTCGGCGGACAACCCCCGATCAGCCGACTGCAACCAACGTGTTGACCGATTACAACTAGGCGACGTCGGACGTCCGTCCCACCGCGTGCAGCGATGACGGCGTCACACCACAGGAGGCGACATGGATCAGGTACAGCGCGACCGGGCCGCAGGCGTCCTGCTGGGGCAGGCGTGCGGCGATGCGCTGGGGGTACCCCACGAGTTCGGACCGTCGCTGGCCGACGACGTCGTCCTGAAGATGTCTGGTGGCGGCCCCTTCGGGTTCGCCCCGGGTGAGTACAGCGACGACACCGCCATGGCGGTCTGCACCGCCCAGGTCGCCGCCACCGGCGCCGACCTGACCTCTGAGCGCGCACTCACCGACGTGGCCGCCCGCTTCCTGCGCTGGGGCCAGGACGCCAAGGACATCGGCGACCAGACGCGCGCCGTGTTCGCCCGCACCGCGCAGCCAGCGCAGATGCCGACCGCGGCATCAGGCGAGGACGATCACTTTTCGAGACAGATCCCCGGAAGGTCCGCCAGGTTAGCTTGATCGAGCCACCGCTTCTCCGGTCACGACGATGATGACCATGCCCTAGAGATGATTCTCGCGTGGCCGACGAACCGCACCGAATCAGTCCATCTCTCGACCTCTCGCGGAAGATGTCGACGCTCGCACGGAGGGACACTGCTCCAGAAATCGCGCTCCGCAGGGCGCTGCATGCTCGCGGACTCCGCTATCGCGTCCAGATCCACGTCCCCGGCAACCGTCGACGCCGCATCGACATCGCCTTCACTCGAGTGAGGATTGCCGTGATGGTCGACGGCTGCTTCTGGCACGGATGCCCGGACCACGGGACGCAACCTGTGGCGAACAGGGAGTGGTGGGACTGGAAGATCACGCGCAACACCGAGCGAGATCGTGATACTGACCGTCTGCTGGCCGAGCACGGCTGGGCCGTCGTCCGGGTCTGGGAGCACGAGGATCCCGAGGAGGCGGCAGGTCGGGTCGAAGATGTCGTTCGGAAGCGCCGGCTCTGACCCACTGCGCCACGACGTGCGCGAGCCGCAGTACTAGGGTGGCGAGATAGAGATGGGAGGGACGAGCGATGGCGGAGATGGTCGACCAGCTCCTCGCGGACGGGTCACGCGTCGAGGACGTCGACGTCCGACTGAGCGAGCGCCAGAAGACTTCACTGCTGACGGCTCACCTCCCGGGCGCCTACGAAACAGAACTAGCGGGCGTACGAGTCGTTAGGTACGGCGACCACGTCATCCTGAAGAAGCAGGTCACCCACCTAGGCAGGCCTTGGCCGGCCTTCAAGAAGCGGATCCAGATCCCCAAGGCGTGGCTGGTCGCCGAGCGTGCCGCCCGGGAGCAGGGACTGGTGCCGCACTTCCTCGGGATCTACCGCTACCAGGACGTGACAATCTTCGTCGACTTCGATCCCGAGACCTACGTCCTCCGCAAGGCGAACAACTCAGCTGCGCACGTCTCGACGAACGATCTCTTCCAGGCACAGACGACCGGGCAGTTCGCGCGGACCGACCACAACGGCAACCGGCTTACCAGCGTTCGCGCCGACGCACTCGAGAAGTATCTCCAGCACGGGGTGACGTTCACACGGCCGCGCCTCGACGTGTTCGGCGCGTTCAACGAGACACTGCTCGACGGCCGGAACATCCAGTCCCTTGATGCAGTGAAGGAGATGCACGACGCGACCTGGCCCGACCGCTTCCAAGGTGAGTGGCCTGGTTTCTACCTGGAGTACCGGCTGGACAAGTTCGTCCGTGAGAGGGGACTCACCGGCCTGGTGGCGTTCCAGAAGGCGAAGGGTCAGGAGATGTACGACTACGACCTGCGGTTCGACGACGGCCCGTCGACCTCCTTCTACGGCGACCTCAAGGCCTCGGACATCGTCAAGCACGATGCCCCGGGGAACGATGCAGTCCAGATCAGGAAGTGCGTGGAGGAGTTCGGTCGGTTCTGGTACGTCATCTACGAGCACGAGACCCAGAAGGCGAAGGACCATGGCGACGTCGCCACGATCGAATGGAACGAGTGGAAGCGCTCGGTCGGATACGCCAACGCGAAGGGCTTCGACCCTCTCTCCTACGCGTCGAGGTTCAAGGCTTCGGTGCGCTTCGTGAAGATGCTCGTGCTCGAGGTCAACAGAGCGAACTTCCACGTCGCACTCGCAGACTTCGCGCAGGGCAGGCAGCCCGATGGCGCTGCCAGAGCCCTCAAGGTGATCATCAAGAAGAAGAACATCGACAACTTCGTGATCTTTTCCGAGCGGCTGCCGACGTCTCCAGGCGAACTTCCCTAACGGGCGCCGTCCGCGGCCTCCACCACGCGACGCCACCGCGGGCCGCTCCTGGCCATCTGGGCCAGGGCAACGTGCTTGACGACGCCGACATTCACGCCGTTGCCGAGCTGCTTGTAGGTGGCGGCATCGGGCTGACCCGGAAACTCGAAGGTGTCAGGAAGGCCCTGTAGTCGTGCGGCTTCTCGTGGGGTGATGCGGCGGAGCGGGTTGCCGAGGATGGACGTCTGCGTGATCGCGACGAGGGCCGGCACGTACGTGGGCTTCTTGACGCGGATCCCGGACGGCCGGAAGTGCATGATGCAGTCCTCGAGCCGTTCAGCGTCCTGCGCCTGCCACTCGAGCTTGCGGCGGGAGGCAGGAAACCCCTCGAGCTCGTCGAAGTCGAGCAGCCACTGGTCGACCAGGGCCTCGTGCTCCGTGTAGAAATCCGAGTTCTTCCGAAGGAACCCTGCCTTCCACTTCGGCGTCTCCTCAGGGATAACGAGCGAGTCGCGGTGGATGAAGGCGTCAACCCAGATGGGGAACCCCGGCAGCCTCGCAACGCCGGCGGCACGAAACCTTCGCACGAACTCCGCCCAGGCCTCGATCCAACGCTGCTCGTTGGCCGTCAGGTCGTAGTTCGCCCGGTCCGCGATCTCGCCCTCGTCCTGCAGCACTGAGCGGAGATCCCATGACTGAGGGTTCCAGTCACCGACGGGACGGTTGGTGACGACTGGTTCGATCTCGTCCCAGGCAGCGTACGCCCCGACGTAGGTACCCACGATGAAGACGCGCTCGCGGATCTGCGGCGCCCCGTCCATCCACGGGGGCAGGAGATGTGGCGAGAACACGGCTGGTCGAGAACTTACCTGGTACCCGAGGTCGCGCAACGACCGGATGATCACCTCCCACTCGTGGGCGTGCCGCGGTCCCGCGATGTTGCGGACGTTCTCCAGGAGAACGATGGAGGGTCGGTGCTCCTCGAGGATCCGCAGGATGTTCCAGAACAACGTGCCCCGCGCCTCGTCCATCCCGCGCTGCAACCCCGACTTGCTAAAGGGCTGGCACGGGAACCCCGCAGCGAGGACGTCATGCGGGGGCACCTTAACGACGGGGTCGGTCTCGGGGACGATGTCGCCGGCAACCTCCATGTCCCAGTTGTGCTGGTAGATCTTCGCGGCGGCTTCGTCGATCTCCGAGGCGTAGACGCACTCGCCACCTAGCGAGGAAAGTGCCGCATGGAAGCCGCCGATGCCGGCGAAGAGGTCGATGAACGTGAAGGCGGGCTCCGTTGCTGCCGTGTTCGAGCTCATGTTCGACATCCTAGGTTCGTGTACCGACAGTGGTCGGAGGCTCGCCGACCGCGTCGGCACGCCGCGGTGTGCTGGCCCGAGACCCGCGCACCGCGACGCGCAGCGCCTACTTCTTGCGCTCGACGACGGTCGTACGCGGGTTGCGCGCAGCCGTCGCCTTAGTAACGTACCGACCGGTGATGGCGCTACGCGCCCGACCGCCACTGCTCTTTGCCTTGGGCATGGTTCTCTCCTTTCTCTACTCGGGGGTGGTTTCCGAGCAGAGACCGAAGACGTGCCATGATGCTGTTTCCTCGCTAGAGAGAGCACGCGGCTTCGGCCTCTGCTCGTCGGGCCCGGTGTTAGCGCACCGGGCCCGACGCATTTGTCAGCTGCAGCCGCTGGTGCTGCCGCAGCCCTCGCAGACGTGGCAGGAGCCGGCGGGACGCATCTTCGTGCCGCAGGTCATGCACAGGGGCGAGTCGACGGCGGAGCCGGTGATGACCTCGAGGAGCTCGGCCGACGTGTGCGCCGTCTTCGGGGCGGGCTTGGCCGTGTCGGCCTGGGCCTGCGCCGCGGTGACGTCGGCGGGGACCTCGGTGGTGGCGGCCTCGGCGGTCGCCGCCTCCTTCAGGGTCTCCGGCTGAGTCTCGACCAGCTCCGCAGCCGTCGAGCCCTTGCTGATCGGCTGGTGGCTGCCCGTGTCGAGGTAGCGCTGGCGCTCCTCGGCCGAGTGGATGCCGAGCGCCGACCGCGTGTCGAAGTCGAGGTAGTCCAGCGCCAGACGACGGAAGACGTAGTCCATGATCGACTGCGCCATGCGGACGTCGGAGTCGTCCGTGAGGCCCGCCGGCTCGAACTTCAGGTTCGTGAACTTCTGCACGAACGTCTCCAGCGGCACGCCATACTGCAGGCCGATCGAGACCGCGATCGAGAAGGCGTCCATCACACCGGCCAGGGTCGAGCCCTGCTTGCCCAGCTTCAGGAACAGCTCGCCGAGCTCGCCGTTCTCGTGCGCACCCGACGTCATGTAGCCCTCAGCGCCACCGACGCTGAACGACGTGGTGATCGACTGACGCGACTTCGGCAGACGGCGACGGATCGGCTTCTCGACAACGACCGTCTTGACCTCGGGGGTCGTCTCGGAGGTCGCGGCGGCCGACGTCTTGTCGTCCTGGCTCTTCTGCGAGGACAGCGGCTGGCCGACCTTGCAGTTGTCGCGGTAGACGGCGAGCGCCTTCAGGCCGAGCTTCCAGCCCTGGAAGTAGACGTCGGCGATCTCCTCGACCGTGGACGTCTCCGGCATGTTGACCGTCTTGGAGATCGCGCCGGACAGGAACGGCTGGGCCGCCGCCATCATCCGCACGTGGCCCATCGGCTTGATCGCGCGGTCGCCCACGGCGCAGTCGAAGACCTCGTAGTGCTCGGTCTTCAGGCCGGGAGCGTCGACGACGTGACCCTTCTCGGCGATGTACTCCATGATCGCCTCGATGGTCTCGCCCGTGTAGCCGAGCTTCTTCAGCGCGACCGGGACCGTCTGGTTGACGACCTGCATCGAGCCGCCACCGACGAGCTTCTTGAACTTGACCAGCGAGAAGTCGGGCTCGATGCCCGTCGTGTCGCAGTCCATCATGAAGCCGATGGTGCCGGTCGGGGCGAGCACGGACGCCTGGGCGTTGCGCCAGCCGTTCTTCTCGCCGATCTTGAGGTTGTCGGCCCACTGCTTCGTGGCCTCGCGCTGCACGGCGATGTCCATCGAGTGCAGGGTGCGGATGTCGTCGTTCGCGGCCAGGTGCTTGCGCATGACCCGCGTGTGGGGGGCGGCGTTCTGCTGGTAGCCGTCGTACGCGCCGACCACGCCCGCCAGCTCGGCCGAGCGACGGTAGGACACACCGGTCATCAGCGACGTGATCGACGCGGCGAGTGCACGGCCGCCGTCGGAGTCGTACGCCAGGCCCGAGGCCATGAGCATCGCGCCGAGGTTGGCGTAGCCGATGCCGAGCTGACGGTAGGCCTTCGTGGTCTCGCCGATCGCCTCGGTCGGGAAGTCGGCGAAGCAGATCGAGATGTCCATCGCGGTGATGATCAGCTCGACGCTCTTCACGAACCGCTCGACGTCGAACGTCGTGCCGTCCTCGGAGAGGAACTTGAGCAGGTTCAGGCTGGCCAGGTTGCAGCTGGAGTTGTCGAGGTGCATGTACTCGGAGCACGGGTTGGACGCGGTGATGCGGCCCGTCTCCGGCGTGGTGTGCCAGTCGTTGATCGTCGAGTCGTACTGGATGCCCGGGTCGGCGCAGGCCCACGCGGCCTTCGCGACCTTGCCCCACAGCTCCTTCGCGTCGATCTCCTCGATCACCTCGCCACTGGTGCGCGCACGCAGACCGTAGGAGGTGCCCTCCTCGACGGCGCGCATGAAGGCGTCGTCGACGCGGATCGAGTTGTTGGCGTTCTGGTACTGGACGCTGGTGATGTCCTCACCGCCGAGGTCCATGTCGAAGCCCGCGTCGCGGAGCACGCGGATCTTCTCCTCCTCGCGCTCCTTCGTCTCGACGAACTCGACGATGTCCGGGTGGTCGACGTCGAGCACGACCATCTTGGCCGCACGACGCGTCGCGCCGCCGGACTTGATGGTGCCCGCGGACGCGTCGGCGCCGCGCATGAACGAGACCGGACCGGAGGCGGTGCCGCCGGAGGAGCGGAGCAGCTCCTTCGAGGAGCGGATGCGCGACAGGTTGAGGCCGGCGCCCGACCCACCCTTGAAGATCAGACCCTCCTCGCGGTACCAGTTGAGGATCGAGTCCATCGAGTCGTCGACGGCGAGGATGAAGCAGGCGCTGACCTGCTGCGGGCTCGACGTGCCGACGTTGAACCAGACGGGGCTGTTGAAGCTGAACACCTGGTGCAGGAGCATGTGGGTCAGCTCGTGCTCGAACACCTCGGCGTCGGCGTCGGTGGCGAAGTAGCCGTGCTCCTTGCCGGCCTTCGTGTAAGTGAGCACGACGCGGTCGAGCAGCTGGCGCAGGCTCTGCTCGCGCTCACTCGACCCCACCGCGCCACGGAAGTACTTGGTGGTGACGATGGTGGAGGCGTTCACGCTCCAGAAGTCCGGGAACTCCACGCCACGCTGCTCGAAGACGGTCTCCCCCGTCTTCCAGTTGGTCTGCACGACGTCGCGACGCTCCCAGGTCACGGCGTCGTAGGGGTGGACACCCTCGGTGGTGTACACGCGCTCGATGGTCAGACCCTTGCCCTTCCGTGCACGCGCGCGCCCGGACTGTGCCCGGCTCGTCGATCCGTCGACCGTCTCCGTCATGAGATTGCTCCTGTGGTCTCGCTGAGGGTGTGTGAAGGGTGTGCCGCGTGGGCCCGATGCTCAGGCCGTGCTGCTGTGGTGCGTGCGCTCGCCCCCGAGGGCGAGCAGCAGATCAGGGGTGGTGCGTCGTGCTGTCGTGCTGGGCTGGTCCGTCGCGGTGGGCGGTGTGCTCGGCGAGCTCGCCGTCGGCGGCCCGAGCCATGAGCTCGGCGATCTCGGCGGCGAAGTCGTCGACGGAGTCGAACGCCTTGTACACGCTCGCGAACCGCAGGTAGGCGACCTCGTCGAGACACTTGAGCGGCTCGAGGATGGCCAGCCCCACCTCGTCCGCGGCGATCTCGGCCGCCCCGCTCTCGCGCAGCGCGTCCTCGACCTGCTGGCCGAGGCGTGCGAGGTCGTCGTCGGAGACGGGGCGACCCTTGCACGCCTTGCGGACGCCCGCGACGGCCTTCTCGCGGTTGAACGGCTCGGTCGCGCCGGAGCGCTTGAGCACGGTGAGCTGCATCTGCTCGATCGTCGTGAACCGCTTCTGGCAGTTCCCGCACACGCGGCGTCGCCGGATGGCGCCGCCGTCGTCGGCCACGCGCGAGTCGAGCACGCGCGTGTCGCCGTCCTTGCAGAAGGGGCAGTTCATCGTGCTCTCCTCTCCGTGGTCTGATCTGTCCGGACGACCTGGGTCGTCGTGCCGTCCGCCTGGGGACGGAGCTGGGGATTCCTGGTGGATTCCCCGCGATTCCTGTGGGTAACTGGTCGTTCTCTGTGGGACTAGATGTGGAGAACTACATCGGTGTAATCACTAGATGTAGTGGCTACGGTACGCCTCGGCACCAGGTCGTGCAAGCCAGTCAACCGATCTGGTCCGACAAATCTGCAGGCCTCGCGTTTGCGCAGGTCAGCGCCCTGCGCGGCGGCACCGGGCGCGTCCGGGAGGGCGTGTCGCGGCATCCTCCACGACCGGATCCGTGCATTCTGTTCCATCTCGGAACAGGAGCGAGCAGGATGGCGTCATGACGATCCGCCTGAACCCGTACCTCAACTTCCGCGACCAGTCGCGCGCGGCACTGGAGCTCTACCACTCCGTCCTCGGAGGCGAGCTGACCATCGCCACCTTCGGCGACTACGGCATGAGCGACGATCCCGCTCGCGCCGACCTGGTCATGCACGGACACCTCGTGTCCGACGCGGGCCTGGACATCATGGCCTCCGACACGCCCCCGGGAGGCGACGACCCCGTGGTGGGCACCGCGATCAACATCGCGCTCACCGGCGACGACGAGCGCCTGCGCGACTACTTCGACGGGCTCAGCGAGGGCGCGGAGGTCGTCGTGCCGCTGGGCCCCGCTCCGTGGGGCGACGAGTTCGGCCTGCTGAACGACCGGTTCGGTGTGGCCTGGCTGTTCAACGTCGCGTCGTCCTGACCGGGACGCCTACGCCGTCGTCCGCACGCGCAGGTACGCGAGGGCGGCGTCGACGAGGTCGTGCGCGGCCTGGCGACTGCGGACGGCGTTGGCGAGTGCCTGCCGCTTGAGCTCGGCCGGCGACGAGCCCTCGGCGCGCACGAGCGCGGCGTCCTCGTCGACCCACCGGGCGAACGTCGAGGTGGTGACCTCGGGGTGGAACTGCCAGGCGATGACCCGCCCGCCGTACGCGTCGTCGACGAAGCACTGCGGCCCGAACCAGGAGTGGCCGAGCACGGTCGAGGTCGGCGGCGGCGTCAGCACGTCCTGGTGGAACTGAGCCCACGGGCCCTCCGGGCAGAGCACCTCGTCGATCGTGTCGATGCGCTTCCAGCCTGCCTCGGCGCCGTCACCGCGGTAGGAGGTGCCGCCGAGGGCGCGCGCGGCGAGCTGGGCGCCGTAGCAGATCGCCATGACCGGGGTGTGCGTGCCGACCGCGACACGCACCATCTCAGACTCCCGCTCGACGACCGGCTCCCACCGCGGGTCGTGCGCGGAGCGCTCCGAGCCGAGCAGGAGGAGCAGGTCGACGCCGTCGGCGTCCCAGTGCGGCGGAAGGTCGTCGCGGTCGAGCCACTCGACGCTGGCGCCGAGCTCCTCGAGTCGCTCCAGCACGTGACCACCGTCGCGGTCGGTGACGTCGGCGACCACGTGGACGACCAGGGGGTGCGCGTCAGGTGCGGAAGCCATGCCCCCATGGTGCCCGACGCGCGGTGCCGGGCGATCGCCTCACTGGTAGACGGGGACCGCCAGGTCGGAACCGAGCTGCAGGTCGCCGGCGCTGGGCAGCGAGTTCATCCGCATGATGTCGTCGACCGTGTCGCGCACGTCGCCCTCGGGGTTCGCCTCGGCGGCGATCTGCCAGAGCGTCTGGCCCTCCTGCACGGTGACGACACGCGTCGCGGGCACGACGCCCGCCTCGTCGGTCGCGACCGTGGAGGAGCCGAGCACGACGGCACCGACAGCCAGGGCCGCGATGACCGCCAGCACCAGCACCAGACGACCGCGACGGGTCAGCCGGACGGGTGCGACAGCGGGGCGACGCAGGGTGCGACGGTCGTACGTGGTGATCGAGATGGTGCTCATGGGGGCCTCCGGGGAAGGAAGAGGATCGTGCGAGGTCTGGTGTGTCGATCGAACGCCTGCCGATGTCATTCGAACGTCGGTCCTCCGCAGGCGGTTGCTCCACGAATCCGGCGAACAGATGTTCGATCGAACACGTGTACGACTGTAGGGGAAGGCGCCGACAAAAGCAGCCCCCTGTCGAACACGATGTCGATCTCCGGCCTGTCATCCCTGGAATTGCAGGGAGAAGTGATCCGAAGAAATGTTCGATGGTGACGCGAGACACGCGCCGTGGACCCGGCGAGCACGCCATCGAGCCTCCTCCAGCGCCCCCTGGGAGGCGCGTGTTCGAACGGCGACACGCTCTCGAACATGTGTTTGTAAACGTCCTCGCGGAGGTCTAGCGTGGTCCCCATGAGCGACGACACCCCAGCCGACGACCCAGCCGCTGACACCGTGGACCCGTCCAGCGAGCCTCCCCGCCGCGGTCGCCCCAAGGGTTCACGCAACTCCGTGCGCGAGCTCCCCGACGGTCCGGTCGACGAGATGACCGGCCTCACCGGACGCCAGCAGAAGATCCTCCACTTCATGCGCGACCAGATCGAGCAGCGCGGTTACCCGCCGAGCATGCGTGAGATCGGCGGCGCCGTCGGGCTGGCCAGCACCTCGTCCGTGGCGCACCAGCTGCGGGTGCTCGAGCGCCTCGGGTACGTCAAGCGCGACCCGAACCGGCCCCGTGCCATCGAGATCTTCCTGCCCGAGGTCGTCAAGGCCCGCCGGACGCTCAGCTCGGCCGACGACTCCGTCGTCGACGAGACGGGCTTCGGCGACCAGCGGCCCGAGGCGACCTACGTGCCCATGGTGGGTCGGATCGCCGCCGGCGGCCCGATCCTCGCCGAGGAGCAGGTGGAGGAGATCTTCCCGCTCCCCCGCACGCTCGTCGGCGACGGCACGCTGTTCCTGCTCGAGGTCCGAGGCGACTCGATGGTCGACGCCGCGATCTGCGACGGCGACTACGTGGTCGTCCGCCAGCAGCCGGTCGCCGAGAACGGGGAGATCGTCGCCGCCATGCTGGACGGCGAGGCGACCGTCAAGACGTTCCAGCGCAAGGACGGCCAGGTCTGGCTGCTCCCGCACAACGAGGACTACTCCCCCATCGACGGCACCCACGCCACGATCCTCGGCAAGGTCACGACCGTCCTGCGTCGCCTCTGAGTCCTCACCCGCCGCTCGTCGCACGGACGCAGGCCCCGCCCCACGAGGGGTGGGGCCTGCGTGCGTGTGGGGCGCTCACCCGTCGAGCCGCCTCAGCGCACCGAGCACGGCGTCACGGTCGGTCGTGCGCCACAGCGGCGGCAACGATGCGGCCAGGAAGCTGCCGTACCGCGCGGTGACGATGCGCGGGTCGAGGATCGCGACCACGCCGCGGTCGTCGGTGCGGCGGATCAGCCGGCCCGCGCCCTGTGCGAGGAGCAGGGCGGCGTGGGCTGCGGCCACGCTCATGAACCCGTTGCCACCCCGCTTCTCCACCAGACGCTGCCGCGCGCTCATCAGCGGGTCGTCGGGCCGCGGGAACGGCACGCGGTCGATGACCACCAGTCGACAGGTGTCGCCCGGGAGGTCGATGCCCTGCCAGAGCGACAGCGTGCCGAACAGGCTCGTCTCCTCCTCCGCGGCGAACCGGCGCGTCAGCTCCGACAGGTGCGCGTCGCCCTGGCAGAGGATCTCCCGGCCGGGCAGCCGCCTGCGTACACCGTCCGCCGCTGCCTCGGCAGCTCGACGCGACGAGAACAGGCCCAACGTGCGGCCACCAGCAGCCTCGAGGAGCGCGGCGATCTCGTCGAGCTGGGCGTCCGTGATGCCGTCGCGACCCGGCGGCGGCAGGTGCCGCGCGACGTAGAGGATGCCCTGGCGCCGGTAGTCGAACGGCGAGCCGACGTCGAGACCGGTCCAGCGGTCGGCGTCCTCGCGCCACAGGCCCACCGAGGCCGCCACCGGCTCGAAGCCGCCACCGACGGTCAGCGTGGCACTGGTGAGGACGACGGTCTTCTCCTCGAACAGCTTGTCGCGCAGGCTCCCCGAGACGTCGATGGGCGCCACGTGGAGGACCGGACCGCGGGTGTCGGACATCCACAGCACCTCGGTCTCGCGCAGCGACGCCATCCGGTCCGCGACGAGCCGGATCTCCTCCAGCCCGGCCTTCGCCTGCTGCCGTGCGGCGTCGCCCTCGACCTCCGCCTTCTCGCGCGGGAACGCGGACAGGGACGCGCGGGCGGCGTCGCGCACCCGTGACAGGGCCTCGTGCAGCTCGTCGACGACGTGGTCGATGCGGCCCGGCTGGACGCCGGTGAGAGCCGCCGCGAGGGCGTCGCCGGCGTCGCTGAGGTCGTCGGTCTCGCCGTCGGTGTAGGGCCGACCGCGCCGCGCGGCTCGTTCGACGATGGCGGGGTCGAGGTCGGCGGTGGCGGCCTGCGTGACCCGCGCGGCGAGCTCGTGCGCCTCGTCGACGACGACGGCGTCGTACTCGGGCAGCATGGGCACGCCGTCGATCGCGTCGATCGCGAGGAGAGCGTGGTTGGTGACCACGACGTCGGCGGTCGACGCGGCCTCCCGGGCGAGCTCGACGAAGCACTCGGCGGCGTGGGGGCACCGCGTGGCACCGAGGCACTCGCGGTGGGTGACGCTCACCTGTCGCCAGGCGCGGTCGGTGTGCGACGGCGCGGACTCCCGGTCGCCGTGCGACCCGTCGCCACTCCCCCGCTGGGTGGCGAGCTCCTCCGCCCACTCCCGCAGCTCGAGCACCTCGGCACCGAGGGTGCCCTCGGGCACGTCGACGAGGGTGCCCTGGTCGTCGGGCACGCCCTCGCGCACCCGGTGCAGGCACGCGTAGTTCGAGCGTCCCTTGACGACGGCGTAGCTCGGTGTCGTGCCGAGCACCTCGTGTGCACCCTTGACCAGGGCGGGCAGGTCGCGCTGGACGAGCTGGTGCTGCAGCCCCAGCGTGGCCGTGGACACCACGACGCGCTTGCGGTGGAGCAGCGACGGCACGAGGTACCCGAGCGACTTGCCGGTGCCGGTGCCGGCCTGCACGAGCAGGTGCCGCCCGGACTCCAGCGACTCCGCGACCGCCTCGGCCATCGCCACCTGGCCGGGCCTCTCGGTGCCGCCGACCGCCCCGACCGCCGCGTGCAGGACGTCGCGGACGCTGGGGCTCTCAGGCATGCCAGCGAGCCTAGACGGACCCCTCCGCGCCGTCGGTCGGGTGTCCACAGCAGGTCGTCGACCCACCCCCCAGCGACAGCCGAGGACCTGACTACTCGACCAGCGAAGGTTCCGCTGGTCGAGTAGTCAGGACGGTGAGCGCCAGCGAGCGCGTGCTGACGTATCGAGACCACCCGGCAACGGATCAGCGCGGACCGACCCCCAGCGAAAGCCTGGAATGGTCTCGATACACCTCCCCTCGCTGGCGCTCGTGGAGGCACTCGACCAGCGGACGGTTCCGCAGGTCGAGTAGCGGCCACGCGCGACGAAGGAGCGTCGTGGCTGCGTATCGAGACGGTGAAGATGGTTCCGGGTCGCTGCCGGCGTTCTGACTTGTATCGAGACTGACGCCCGGCTGGGT
>NZ_JBYTCR010000034.1:0-16950 GCF_058790455.1 Aeromicrobium sp. EU05-FHT14F07 | reverse complement strand
GTCAACTACGAGGACACAGCGGCCCCCGACCGGGAAGCCGCATAGAGAAGCCCTCCACGATTCGGGGGGAACCACAATGTCGCGTCGGGCGTCGGCGAGGAGCTGGCGGTAGATCGCGTCGCTGATCCTGCGCTTGAGACACCTCAGTGCTTCGAGGGGTGTTTTGCCGGCGGCGAGCTTGCGGCGGTAGTACTCCCGTCCGGGGGTGTCGTTGCGGATCTGCACAACCGCTGCGATGTAGATGACGTGGTTCATCCGCCGGTTCCCCGCACGGGACAGGCGATGGCGGATCTGCTCACCCGAGGACGCATCCAACGGTGCGGTCCCGGTCCAGGACGCGAACCGATTCCGGTCAGCGAACCGGGCCACGTCACCGACATCGGCCAGGATCCGGGCCGCACCCGCCGGGCCGATGCCGTAGAGGTCCAACAGCGTCGAGCCCCGTTCGCGTACCGCGGCGGCCTGCTCGGCCTTCATCGTCTTCAACCGCCGGTCGATACGCACCAGGTCCTCGATCAACTCCACGACCATGCGTCGGCGGGTCTTGCCGGCGATGTCGCGGGGCCGCACGGTGGCGAGGATCGCCTTTGCCTGCAGGGCTGAGAGGTCCTTCTTCTTCGTGCCGGGTACCAGCTCGGCCAGGAGCCGGTGGACCCGGTTTACCGTCTGCACCCGCATCCGCGACAGCTCGTCGCGACGGTCGCACAGCATCCGGATCGCCTCGAGCTCATCATCACGCGACAACACCCGCAGGCCGTCGCGGTGCTCGGAACTGACGGCCACCATGGCGATCGAGTGCGCGTCCAGCGCGTCGGTCTTGCGGTTGTGACCGGTGTCGAACAACCGGACCCGAGCCGCGAGCTTGGCCGGCACATCGACCACCTGCTCACCGGCTACGAGGAGCCGTTGAGCCAACGAGCGGCCTGCACCGTTGGCACCCTCGACCGCCCACACCCGCGCCTCAGGCTCAGGCTGGACCCTGTTGACGTAATCGCTCATCGCGGCGAACCCGGCCTTGTCGGTGGTGAACCGGCCCTCGCCGAGCTTGACCCCGGCCGGGTCGACGACCTCGATCGTGGCTGACAGCTTGTGGGGATCGACGCCGATGATCACCTGTCTGCTGCTGCTCAATCTGTACCTCCCGAAACGGACCGCGCACCCTCAGTGGGTGCCTGGGACGACCGGGTGGGCAGCGCTACTACGAGCAGTGCAGTCCCTTCTCGAGCCACACCCGACCAGCGGTGACCGACCGGTCGCAGACCATGGAAGAGCCACACCATCTACGCGGTGGGCAGCCGCACAGAGAGCCCCCGGCCAGTCACCTGGACCGCAGTCTGGCCAGACCCCGATCCTGCCGTCGAGTCTCTAGTAGCCGCCAGCTGGGCCTTAGTTCCTCGAGCGGCAAGATCTCGTTGGCACGTCGCAGCTCGCGGACCTCTTGCCCGAGTGCCTTCACTCGCGCTGCTTCGTCGCTCGAGACGCCGGGCTTGTCCCCGTCGTCAATGTCGGCCTGGTTGACCCACAGCCGTAGCGACTCGGTCCCGTAGCCGAGCTGACGAGCGACCCGCTGGATCGTGCCGGCATCGGTTCCCAGCTCGACGCGCAGGTTGCGGACCATCCGCACCGCAGCGGCCTTCTCCTCAGGGCTGTACCGACGCGTGGTCGGCTTGCCTGGTGTGACGTCCGTCGGCATGGCTCCATCCTCGTTCCCAAACGATGAAGTGGTGTGTCCCGGGTCTTGAGGAGTCAGAATTTGTGGATTCTGGTGCCTGACACCAGGAGGTACCGATGGGACGTCAGGGCTACCCGGCCGAGTTCAGGCGCAGGGTCCGGGGGTGTCAGATGGTCTGTGTAAGCGGTCGGTCCTGAAGGAGGACCAAGATGACCGCTGTGACCACTGAGAACGATGAGGCTGAGGTGACGTCGACCAGCGCGGAGCATCGGCCGAGTCGTGCGGCTGCTCGTCGCGCCGCGCGGGCTGAGATGCCGGGCTACAGAGCGGCTGCCGAGCTGGCCGAGTCCGGTGCCCTGGACGGGCTGTTCGCCCAGATCGATGCCGGCGAGATCGACCTGACCGGCGACGGCGGGTTCATCCCCGCGCTGATCAAGCACGCCCTCGAGCGCGGCCTGGGCGCGGAGCTGACGGAGCACCTTGGCTATGAGAAGGGCGCCCCGGACGCCGCGGCGTTCCCGAACTCGCGCAACGGCACGACGCCGAAGACGGTCGCGACCCAGGTCGGGGACGTGAACCTCGCGGTGCCGCGCGACCGGGCCGGGACCTTCACGCCGCGGCTGGTCCCGAAGGGCCAGCGGCGCTTGGGTGGGCTGGACGAGATGATCATCAGCCTCTACGCCGGCGGGATGACCGTGCGCGACATCGAGCACCACTTGGCGACCACGCTGGGCACCGAGCTGTCTCACGAGACGGTCAGCAGCATCACCGACGAGGTCCTCGAGGCCGTCGCGGAGTGGCAGGCCCGACCGCTTGAGGCGCTCTACCCCGTCATCTACCTCGACGCGATCGTGGTGAAGGTCCGCGACGGCGCGCACGTGATCAACAAGGCCGCCCACATCGCTGTGGGCGTTGACATCGACGGCATCAAGCACGTGCTGGGTATCTGGGTCCAGACCCACGAGGGCGCGAAGTTCTGGGCTGGGGTGTGCGCCGACTTGGCCAATCGCGGCATCCGCGACGTGCTCATCGTGTGCTGCGACGGCCTCACTGGCTTGCCGGAGGCGATCGAGGCGACCTGGCCGGCCGCGACGGTCCAGACGTGCGTGGTGCACCTGATCCGCGCCGCGATGCGGTTCGTGGGCTACGCGGACCGCAAGGCCGTCGCCGCGGCGCTGAAGCCGGTCTACACCGCGCCGAACGCTGAGGCCGCCCGCCGTGAGCTGGACGCGTTCGCGGACTCGAACTGGGGCAAGAAGTACCCCCACGCCGTGGCGACCTGGGAGGCCTCCTGGGAGCGGTTCACCCCGTTCCTGGCGTTCCCGCCCCAGCTACGCCGGGTCATCTACACCACCAACTCCATCGAGTCGCTGAACTACCAGCTGCGCAAGGTCACCAAGAACCGCGGCCACTTCCCCAACGACGACGCCGTGGTGAAGCTGCTGTGGCTGGCGATCTGCAACATCGAGGACAAGAGAGCCCGCGACCGCGAACGCGACCGCGGGAAGCCCGCCAGCGAGCGCAAGGCCCAAGGACGCCTCGTCGAGGGACAGGTCGTCACGAACTGGAAGCAGGCCCTGGCCCAGCTCGCGATCGCCTACCCCGACCGCATCAACCCCCACCTGTAGAACCCACCCGAGAAAGTAGAGAGATCGGCCGCCTTACACAGAATTCTTGACACGCTCCAGGGTCCTCGACCTGCTCGAAGCGGGGAAGAGCGTCGCGAGCGTGGCGCACGATCTCGACCTGAGCGATCAGACGATCTACAACTGGCGCCGACAAGACCGTATCGACCGAGGCCTGCAGCCGGGTGTGAGCACCGTCGAGAACGCTGAGCTGGCCAAGGCCAGAGAGCAGATCGCCGAGCTCCAAGCCGAGCTCGAGATCAGTCGACGCGCGATCGAGCTGCTCAAGGAGGCCACCAGCCCAAAAGGCGGTACGCGGCTATCGAAGTGATGGCCGCGGACAACCTGTCGGTCCAGGCCGCCTGCAAGATTCTCGGCGTCGCCGAGTCCGGCTTCTACGCCCACCGCACCAGGGCGCCCTCGGAACGAACGATCCGCCACACGATGCTCACCGACCTGATCACTCAGATCCATACCGACTCCCACGGCATCTACGGCGGCAGGCGCGTCCACGCCGAGCTCACCCTCGGCCGAGGGGTGATCGTGGGCCACAACCAGGTGCAGATGCTGATGCGTCGCGCCGGCCTGGCTGGCCTGACCGGGCGGCGGAAGTGGAAACGGATCCGCACCAGCGACATCGCCACCGACCTCGTCGAGCGCGACTTCACCAGGGCCGGCCCGAACCAGCTCTGGGTCACCGACATCACCGAACACCCCACCCGCGAGGGCAAGATCTACTGCTGCGTCATCCTCGACACCTACTCCAGACGCGTCGTCGGCTGGTCGATCGACTCCTCACCGACCGGGGCACTGGTCACCAACGCCCTCGGCATGGCCATCGACAGCCGCCTCGACAAGCAGTCTGTGGGCGGCGAGCCGGGCACGGTCATTCACTCCGACCACGGCGTTCAAGGCGGATTCAATCGGTTGTCGCAACACCCTGAGTTTGGAGGTGTTCAACGATGGCGACGAGGGACTGGAGTAGGAAGACCAGCGATGCGCCTGACGAGCTTCGCCGGCAGTGGCGTGCTGATAGAGCGCTGCGGCCGGCGATGCGCTCGCCGGGTCGACCGGAGCCGTCGCGCGCGGTGCAGCGGGACTTCTGGTCGCTAGTCGCCACCGGGATCACCTCGGCGGAGGCATCGATTGCTGTGGGGGTGTCGGTCCCGGTCGGGATGCGCTGGTTTCGCCACGCTGGCGGCATGCCGCCGATCTCACTAGCCGAACCCAGTGGCCGCTACCTGTCGTTCGAGGAGCGCGAGGAGATCGCGATCCTGCGCGCCCAGGACCATGGTGTGCGAGAGATCGCCCGCGCGATCGGGCGTGACCCGGGGACGATCTCGCGCGAGCTGCGTCGCAACGCTGCGACCCGGAGCGGGAGGCAGGAGTACCGCGCTGGGGTGGCGCAGTGCAAGGCGCAGCAGGCGGCCAAGCGGCCCAAGCCAGCGAAGTTGGTCGAGAACCCGCGGCTGCGCGAGTACGTCCAGGACCGGCTCGCTGGCGACGTTCGTCGTCCTGATGGCACGGTCGTTCCGGGGCCGACACCACCTCCGTGGAAGGGGCTGAACAAGCCTCACCGCCAGGACCGACGGTGGTCGACGGCGTGGAGCCCGGAGCAGATCGCACAGCGGTTGAAGGTCGAGTTCCCCGATGATGAGTCGATGCGCATCAGCCACGAGGCGATCTACCAGTCGCTGTTCACTGAAGGCCGCGGTGCGCTCAAGCGGGAACTGGTCACGTGTCTGCGCACCGGGCGTGCGTTGCGAGAGCCACGAGCGCGATCTCAGAACAAGGCCCAGGGGCACGTGACCGCCGACGTCGTCTTGAGCGAACGCCCCGCTGAAGCCGATGACAGGGCCGTGCCGGGCCACTGGGAGGGCGACCTCATCATCGGCACCGGTCGGTCGGCGATTGGCACCCTCGTCGAGCGCAGCAGTCGCGCAACGCTTCTGGTCCACTTGCCGCGGCTCGAGGGGTGGGGTGAGAAGCCGTACGTGAAGAACGGGCCAGCCCTCGGTGGCTATGGGGCCGTGGCGATGAACGCCGCCCTGACGGCGTCGATGACGACGTTGCCCGAGCAGTTGCGCAGGACGTTGACGTGGGACCGTGGCAAGGAGCTCTCAGGTCACGCGATGTTCGCCATGGAAACCGGGACCAAGGTGTTCTTCGCCGACCCGCACTCGCCGTGGCAGCGTCCGAGCAACGAGAACACCAACGGCCTTCTTCGCCAGTACTTCCCCAAGGGCACCGACCTCTCCCGCTGGTCCGCCGAGGACCTCGAGGCCGTCGCGAATGCGCTCAACAACAGGCCCCGCAAGACCCTCAAGTGGAAGACCCCTGCGGAGGTCTTCGAAGAACAACTACGCTCTCTCAATCAACCCGGTGTTGCATCGACCAGTTGAACCCGCCCAATTCGGGTCCTGGGCGTTCACCCAGCGCGCCAGGGACTCCGGACTTCTTGCCTCGATGGGCAGCATTGGCGACTGCTACGACAACTCCATGATCGAGTCGTTCTGGTCGCGCATGCAGGTCGAGCTTCTCGACCGAAAGAAGTGGAACACCCGACTCGAGCTGGCCAACGCGATCTTCGAGTACCTCGAGATCTGGCACAACCGGAAACGTCGTCACAGCCAACTCGGCTGGCTAACACCGATGGAGTTCGAACGCAATCGCATCATCACCGTGGCATGAGAATCCAACGAGTCTCGACTCCGCGAAACCCGGGCCAGACCAAAGCCTCCAAGAGACCCAGGGCGGTTCAGTCCAGAACGCGATGCCCGCTTGGTTGCGATGACTTCCGTGTGGGCGCAGCTGCTCACCGGCGGAAGCGCCGATGCCGTGACGCTGGTTGCGATCGCGAACCGGCTGCTTTGCCAATCCCGGTCGGGCTCTGGCTAGCCGACTGATGTCTCCTGCGCCGCGATGACTTCCGCCGCTGCCCGTTCGCCGGCGAGTACGGCGCCCTCCATGTAGCCCATCCATCGGGTTGCGGTCTCGGTGCCCGCCCAGTGCAGCCGTCCGACCGGTCGACTCAGGGCATCTCGGAACGACGTGATGGCTCCTGGCGGCAGCACCGCGGCGTACCCACCCCGTGACCAGGGCTCGTCGACCCATGACCGCTCGACGACGCGTATCGGGGTCGCGGCCCGGTCGCCGAAGAACGCGCACAGCGATGACGTCACCGCCGCAACCCGGTTGGCCGGCTCGAGGCGAGCCAGCGCCCGCGCGCGGCGGCCGGTGGTGAGTGTGGCCAGCACCCCGGGCCCGTCGGGTTTGGTGGCGTCGAACGCGGTCGAGACCGGCTGGGTCAGCGACAGGACCTCACCGCTGAGGCCGTCGGCGCGCCACCATGGCTCGTCGTAGACCGCGAGCGCCTTGTGCACCGAGCCCATCGACGAGCGCTGCGCCAGCAGGTCGCGGTCGGCGTGCAGTGGGGGCTGGTAGTCGAGCCGTGCGGCCAGCGGCGTGGGCAGCGCGATGATCGCCGCACGCGCGGAAACCGTGAGCCGGTCGGAGGTGACGACGACGTCGTGGCCGCGCTGGTCGAGCGTGCGGACGGGAGCGTCGAGGACGACCCGCTCGCCCAGTTCGGCCGCCATCGCCAAGGCGATCGAGTCGGCGCCGTCGACGAAGAGCTGCTCCTGGGCGCCGCCCTCGATGGCGAGCAGCGGGGTCAGCCCGCCACCGGCCGCGACGTAGGTCAAGAATGCCAGCAGGGACAGCTCGTCGGGGTCGACCGCCATGACCGTACCGATCGCCAGACTCAGCACGTCACGCGCCTCCGCTACCGGGGCGACCGCGCGCAGCCACGACGCCACGGTGTGCGCGTCGAGAGCCTCGGCGCGCTCGGCCTCCCACGGCGACCGCGGGTCGACGCGCCTGGCGAGGGCGTCGATGCGCTTCATCACCAGGCCCACCACGACCTGGGCGTGCGGGCGCAGTGGGGGCAGGTCGCCGGCGAACCGGCGGCGGCCGCGGTCACCGACAAACAGGCCGTCGCCGGCGGCGTAGGACGGGAACGTTCTCAGCCCGTAGGACTCCGCCAACTCGAGCATCCGGTGTTGGCCTGGCCCGACCCACATGCCACCGAGGTCGAGCGGCGTGGTGCCCTCGCGGTCGGTGTGGATGCGCCCACCCACCCGGTCGCGGGCCTCGAGCACGATGACATCGAGCCCCGCCCGCCTCAGCGATCGGGCCGCAGCCAGCCCGGAATAGCCGGCGCCGACCACCACGACATTCGCCACACGCGCGACACCCATTGTTGACTCCTATTCATCGACTCTTGTTGTACAACACACGTTGTGCAACGAGAGTTGTAGCATAGCGCAATGCCCCGCCACGTCAACGCCGACGACCGACGCCTCGACCTTGCTGACACTGCGCTGCTCATCGCCGGGGCCGATGGACTCGACGCAGTGACGATCCGGCGGGTCGCGCAACGCTTGGGCGCCTCGACCTCGGCAGTGACCCACTACGTCGAGGGACGCCAGGAGCTGCTGCTCCTGGCGGTGCGCCGCGCGGTAGACAGGCGGATCGTCGAGGGGCATAAGGTACTTCACGGCCACTCCGGGTTACGCGCCATCGAGGTGCTGATGGAGTGGTCCACTGGCGGGGTCGGGCTCGAGGCGCAGTCGGCCTGGTTGTCGCTGGTGGCCGGGGCTCGCTCGTCACCCGACCTGCGCGAGGTGCTGTCGACCTTCAACGCCTGGTGGGACGACGCCGTGCAGTCCGCCTGCGCGGCCGCGACCGCCGACGGCGACCTCGCCCTCCCGGTCCGGCTGGCCGCCGACCTCATCACCACCGTGGTCGACGGTCTCGTGCTGGCGTCTTTCGAGGACGAGGCGCCGCTGCCGGCCCCCCGCCGCGACGCTGTGCTCCGGCTCGCGCTCGACGCGCTGCGAGGTGACGCTCTGGAACCGGAGGGGACTACCCGTTGAGGGCCTCAGCAGCGTCAGCCGCCCGCGGGCCGGCCGCCTCAGAAGTCGCGCAACTCGCTGGCCAGCGAGGCCTGACGAGCGCGACCTTGACGGTCACGCGAAGGCATCCGCCTCCACGCCTTCGCACGTAGCGCGACAAGGAGCGCCGCCATCCTCACTCCATCGTGGCTGGCCGTCATGTCGGTGTAGGCCTCGCCAAGATGCAGCCGATGACCAAGTCGTCATGGCCGGCCGCCTTTAGTCGGACGCCATAATGAGTTGCCAGACGGCCGCGCTGACCGCGGCGTAGGCGCTGGTGCCCCGGTGAGCGAACTGCGACAACGTCGAGAGTACGTCGCCGACCCCGCCGCCGAAGCGGGCGAAGCATCGGGCGATGGCGCGCACCCTCGGCGAGGCGCCGAAGAGGTGCGACTCGCGCCAGGCCGACCGATCGGCCCGGCTCTGGCGGTGGAGTGATTTCTGCGATCGGCGTACGTGAACGTTCAACGGGTCTAAGGTTGCGCAACCGTTTGCCGACGTACCTGATGCGCCTTTTTCGGGCGCTTTCTCGGGCCCCCGCCCCTGCACCCCCCGAGGTGACGTTTCCTATGAGTGCTCTGTCGAACGGTCCTGCGGTGGTGGGGCCGGGCCGGTTGCGGAGCGGCTCGGCTGCGCGACGCGGTCTGGTGTGGGCGCTGCCGGTGGTGCTCGTGGTCACGGCGGTGGGGTGGGGAGCGAGCGTTCGTCAGCAGGACTTGATCGATGACACCGCTTCGGCGTCCTTGGCGGTGCGAGCAGATGCTGTCGCGGCGGCGGCCGACACCGAGGTCGCGCGGTACCTCGGCGTCGCGACCGTCGTGGCCGACGCCCTGGCGAGCGTCGAGGACATCACCGAGTCGACGTTTCGGCAGGTGACCGACCGCCTCGATCAGATGGGTCTTGATGGTGCGACGTCGATCGTCTACATCGCTCCGCCCGTCGCCAGCGCCGAGGTCGCGGCAGCTCAGCGACGATGGCGCCGCACGTTCGCCCCTGACCTGACGCTGACGCCGAACGAGAACGCGAGCAGCCACGTCTTCGTGGTGGCGTCCTCCAGTCTTGACGGGGCGCCCGACCGTCCGGGGGGGCTTGACCTCACGACCGCGGCAGCACCGTTCGCAGCCTTGACTGAAGCGCAGCGGAACCAGGCTGCGGCGGTATCGCCGGCCTACGTGCTGATCATCGACCAGGACCTGCCGGCCGAGCAGCAGCAGACGTCGTTCTCCCTGGTGGTGCCGATCGAGTCGAGCAGCGGGGACTTCCGCGGCTGGGTCCTGATGGGTCTGCGCGGCCAGGACTTTCTCGGTCATGTGCTGGGGGTGGCCGGGGAGGGTGCGGTCGAGACCGTTCTGAGGGCCGGCGGGGAGAACGGCGTGACGATGGACGTGGCGGCCGTGGGCCGCGACCTGGGCGACCCTGCCCTGAGGACCACCCGCATGCTCGACGTCGCGCAGCAGCAGTGGGAGCTGAGCATTTCCTCCGACCTCGAGGCGCTGGTCGGGCCGAGCCGCGTGATGCCGCGCAACGCCCTGCTTGCCGGCCTCGTGGCAGCACTGCTCGCGGGGATTCTGGTGTGGTTGCTGGTGACGGGTCGACACCGAGCCGCGCTCAAGGTGCGCCGTGCGACCGCTGACCTGGCGGCTGCCGAGGCGACGGCGCGCCGACAGGCCTCGCTGCTCGACACCATGCTGGAGACCATCGACGACGTGGGGGTCTCCGTGATCGATGCCGATGGGAAGTTCCTGCTCCAGAGCCGCGCGGCGCGCGAGATCCTTGGCGCTGAGGACCACGCCACCGACGGCCCTGACGCTGTCCCTGCCCACCCCACGCTGTGGCAGGCCAACTTCGGGGTCTTCCACCTCGACGGCACCCCGATGAGCCCGCAGGACATGCCACTGGTGCGGGCACTGGCAGGGGAGAGCACGGATGGGTTCCCGATGCTCATCCGCAACGAGCGGCGTCCCGAGGGCGCACAGATCGAGGTGTCGGGGCGTCCGCTGCCACTCGGCGAGGGCGAGCCGGCCGCGGTCGCGGTGTTCCGCGACGTCACCCATGAGCGCATGCAGCAGGCAGAGTTGGAAGGGTTCGCCGGGGTCGTCGCCCATGACCTACGACACCCGCTGACCATCGTCAGCGGTTACCTGGGAATGCTCATCGACGACTGCTCGCCCGGTCTTCGCGGGGACCCCCAGGTCTTGGCCGAGACCCGCAGCTACCTCGCGAAGGCCGCCGCCGGCGCCGCGCGGATGGACGAGCTCATCCACGACCTCCTCGACTACACCACGGCGCGTGATGCCACGATGACCTGGCGTCACGTCGACCTGAGCACCATCGCCCGTGATGTCGTCGCCACCCACGTGGACAGCGCGACCGACCGCGGACTGCCCGTGCCCCAGGTCTACCTCGGCGCGCTGCCGAGTATCGAGGGGGACCCCGACCGGCTACGGCAGCTGTTCAGCAACCTGATCGGGAACGCGGTCAAGTACGTAGCTCCCGGAAGCGCGCCGGTGCTCGACATCAGCGCGAGCCAGCACCGCGGCCGAGTGCAGGTCCGATTCGCCGACCGAGGCATCGGCATCTCGCCGGAGAAGAGCACCGAGGTCTTTCGTCCCTTCGTCCGCGCGCACACCGAGACCCCAGAGGGGCTGGCCTACACCGGAACCGGTCTGGGCCTCGCGATCTGTCACCAGGTCGTCGAGCGTCATGGTGGCGAGATCTCGATCAACCCCAACCCTGGCGGTGGCAGCGTATTCACCATCGAGCTGCCCCTGGCCCAGTCGCCGCACGAGCAGCACCTGAACCACACCTCTCACCTGAGCAGTCGCTCCACACCCCGTGCGCCACAGGTGGCACACGATCCCGGCGGTGCTCAAGCAGTTCAGGCCACCCAGGCCACCCAGGCCACCCAGGCCACCCAGGCCACCCGGGCCACCCGGGCCACCCGGGCTCACCTCAAGGAGTTTCCCCGAGACAGCCCGACGGTGACCGGGACGCCGACCTGAACGGGACCACAGCCGTGCCCGGCTGAAGAAGAGTGAGCACTGACGCAACCTGCTGCCCGTCTCACACGTATCCCCTGCATGACCGACACCCCGAACGTCCCCCACCCGACGCCCACCCCGACGCCCACCCCGACGCCCGCCCCGACGCCCGCCCCGGCGGTGACCCCGACGATGGTCGCGACGGCCAGCAGCGCGGGACCCGTTCGTAGGAGCTCGCGCGGCTCGCGGCGGCTGCGCATTTCGGCGGCCCTGGCCGCAGCGTTTGCTTGTGCGGCCCCGCTGACGCTGACGCTGCCGGCGGCGGGGACCGGTGCGGCGGATGACCGGGTGGCTGCACGCGGATCGACGGGACCGACCGGTCTCGCCACCGTGCAGCAGTGGCGGCCCAGCGACACCGTGCGCGACTCCCCTGTGCTGTGCCGCAGCCTGCTTCCCGGTCAGCAGTTCCTCACCGAGGCCCAGCAGCGCCCCGGGTGGAAGTCGTGGCCCTCGTGGCGAGGCATCTTCGACTACCCCACCGCCCGGCAGGCGCGACAGATGCTGAACTTCTTCCCACGAGCCCGTACCGAGTGCTCGGCCGACGCGCCGGGCGAGAGCGACCCCTACGTGATCGACATTCGACGCAGCCGGGTGGCCGGCCACCCCGCCCGGATGGTGTCGGTGCGTCCCAGCGACAACCTGGGCGGTATCGACTACTACGTCGTCCGTGAGGGACGTGAGTTGTGGTTCGGCGCAACTCGCACCGAGTTCGAGACCCTACGTCCCTTCGAGCGCGCGCTGTTGCTGCGTGAGCTGTACCGCCTCGACGCACATCCCTCGCACCGCTACCCGCGGGCTCGTCACGCCTGGATCCAGGCATTTGAGACGCCCTCGGCCACCTCCGACCGAGCCGTGCTTCGGGCCGCTCGGTTGCTCGAGACTGCCCCGGGTCGGCGCTACGCCGTTGCGGTACGCCAACTTGAGGCGTTCGCCGATCTTCCGGCGACCTCACTGACACCGCTCGAGCAGCGACGCTCTCAGCGACTTCTCCGTGAGCTCTGTGATTTCTTCTGGACCCCCGAGCCCGCAGCCGCACGCTGAGGCCCTGCAGGGGGCAGGCGCGTCCAGCACCACCACGGCGAGGACGAGAGATGGACGAGACCGAGTTCGACGACTTCTACCTGGCCTCCCTTGGCCGTGTGACCGCGCAGGTGTACGCGATGATCGGCGATTGGGACGAGGCCCAGGAGTGCGCCCAGGAGGCGTTCGCACGAGCCTGGTCCCATCGCGATCATCTCGATGCCGTCCGATACCCCGAGGCGTGGGTGCGCACGACAGCCCATCGACTCGCCATCAGCCGGTGGCGCAAGGTCGTCCACCGGCGCCGCCCGCCCGATCGTGGCGCTACCCCACCGGTCGTGGCAGACCCGCCCGACGGGCAGCGGATCGACCTCGTACGTGCGCTGCAGAAGATCCCGACCGACCAACGCCGCGCCATCGTGCTGCACTACCTCCTCGACCTCCCGGTCGCCGAGGTCGCCCGCGAGACCCACGCCCCCGTAGGCACGGTGAAGGCTCGCCTCAGCCGCGGACGTTGCGCCCTGGCCGCTTTGCTTGCAGAGACCACGACACCTCGCGGTCACGAGGAGTGATGATGTCCGACCCCTTCGAGCCACTGCGCGACCTCGGCACACGACTGCCCGCGGGCGCTGCCAGCCCTGCCGACATACGTCGGCGTGGTGATGAGGTCCGTCGCCGCCGACGCGCCGCGACCGGACTGGCCGCGGCCATGGCCGTCGCAGCGCTCGCGATCCCAGCATCGGTGCTCCTCGACAGTGACCGCCGCGCCACACCCACCCCGGTCGCGCCCAACCTCCCGCAACCGACCACGGCCACCGACTCGACACCCGACCCGTCAACCGACCCGTCAACCGGCCCAACAACCGGCCCGCCAACCGGCCGGACCGAGACCTCTCCCACGGTGCCCACCACGATCCCCGACGGCTTCCCACTCACCGAAGGATGGCCAGACCCGGCCGCCGCCGAGAACCCCGAGCAGGCCCTGAGCGGCCCGAGTCCCGGCCTCGAGGACGCCCTGTTCGACTACGCCGCCTGCGGCACGGCGCTGCCGGTGCCAGAGCCAGTCGGCAGGCTGCGCGCGATCTACCGCAGCGCGGAGGACACCCGTAGCCGTCAGCTGCTGACGTTCAACGATGCCCAGCAGGCCGTCGCGTTCCTCAGCGACCTCGTCGCCTTCTACCGTGCCTGCCCCGCCGAACCGGGCGGCCCCCAGAGCGCGGCCTACCGGCGCGTGGTCGTCGAGACCGGCGTCGGTGGCCAGTCCTACGCCGTCGGCGCGTTCCCGCCGGCCGATCAGCAGGTCGGCAGCACAAAGGTGTTGCACGTCGTGCGGCTAGGAAGCGCAGTCTTGCTCGACACCACCGAGGGCGAGGGCGGTACCGGTGACATCGCGGCCCTGACCGAGCAACGCGCCGAGGTGATGACCGCAGCCGCGACAACCCCGATCGCCAACCTATGCCGCTTCACCACCGCCGGCTGCTGAGCAAGAGAACCAGCCGCCCGTGTTCAGCAAGAGCAGTTCTCGGAACCTGCAGATGCTGGTGCCGGTGCCGGGTGGCGTGTGGGGTTGTGGCTCGAGGTTCGGCAGTGGCGTCGCGCCCGTTCACGCCCCCCGCGATGCTTTACGGTTCCTGATGGTCTGATCGCGATGATGCGTTTGACGCGCCAGGACTGTTAGAAACTCTCGCTCATCGTCGTCGAGCAGCCAGATGTGGGCTGCGCCCGGCCGGACCGCGGGCTTGGGCGCTTGAGCGCGGCGACGGCTCAGATCGTGGGCGGGTGGTGAGGACATCATTCCCTGGGTTGGTCGCGAGTGGGGGTCGACAACGAGATGGAGGGTACCCACCGCGGCTGCCTAGGACGGCCACGACCGGCCGGGCAGGCCGCCGCATGTGCCGCGCCCCGGGTGCCGGCTACCACCGAGGTGCACCACCCGTGGGCGTGCCTCAGGATCGCGGCGACTGCGCCGGAAGCCAGGAGGTCGCACCCCCGGTGCGCGGACGCCTCGACCCAAGGGAGGGCGGCAGCCCACGGCGCAGGCATCGACCGGCACCTCGTCAAGCCATTCGCCCTGACCTCGAGGTGCGCGCATCGGCGATGGTGGCCCCGACTACGGCCGTCACGCTCACCTCGCTGGCCTCGTAGGTCTCGGCCCCGACGGTCCGGTTCAGCATCACCATGGGCGTCGGCGCGGCGCCTGAGCAGCAAAGGACCCGTCCAGCGCGAGGCCAAGCAGTACGCGGTTGTGCGAACCAACCCTCACCTCAAGGGGTGAGGGTCGGCGGGACGGTCGTAGACCGGAGCTCGAGACGGCCATAATGGCGTGCGTTGTCGATCCCATTGACCCGTCTGAGTGAGGAGTCGCCGTTGCCCGAGTTTTCGGACTCCACAGAACCCGAGGCGGGACGGAGGGTGACGCCCGACCAGCATGCGCTGTCTCCGCGCGAGGCTGAGATCCTGGCTCTCATCTCGAAGGGCTGCAGCAACTTCGAGATCGCCGAGCGGCTTTACCTCTCGATGAACACTGTCAAGAGCCACATCCGCGCCGCGTACCGCAAGATCGGGGCGACCACGCGCACCCAGGCAGTCATCTGGTGTTTCCATCACGGGCTCGCCCGTGCCGACCCCCGAGTCACCGCGGCGGGGGCTCCTGAAGCGAGCGAGGAGAACGACCGACACCCCCGCTGAAGCGTCCGCGATCTCGGGGGCTCGCGGTCGCCAGATGTGGTGTTCGGAAGTTCTGCCGACAATCGTAGGCGAGCACTCGACGGCTGTCTGAACTTCCGTCAAGGTTTCAGTCAGTGCTCGTGGCGCGGCTTGGCGCTCGATGACCCGCTGGACGTTCCCGCACCCGTGGGCAGGCCGGCGGGGAACGGGGCGGGCCAGACCTCGTCGGGCGTCACGGGCGGGTAGTGGGTCCGCACGATGCGGCCTTGGTCGGTGTCCTCGCGCCACGTGAGGCACTTGGCGTAGGCGTCGCGCTCGATGGGCGCGTGGCGGGCAACGGTGTGGGGGTCGATGCGGTGCGCGATGAGCCACTCGGTGAGCTCGCTGCGCAAGGGCTCGGGCAGCTGGTCCAGAGGTCGGATGAGGGTCATCTCGGTGTGTGTCGCAAGCACGGTCGGGGGGCCGATCTGTTCGGGGGGTGTGGTCATCGCGTGACTCGTTCAATCGGGAGGCGTGATGATCTACGCAACGAGGGACGAGCCGCGAGGGTGCCGTGGCAAGCCGTGGAAGTTCGAGGCAACCCGACTTGCCCGCTCAGTTGAAGGTGCGATGTGTGCTAGGTCACCTCAGAATCGGCAAGGCTCGTCGAGTTCTGAGGCACCCGAGGCGTGAGGCAGTGCGGTCCAGACCACCTCACGCCTCAGGCCTCTCTGATGCTCTCGGAGGACCCACTCGTCGACCTTGACCCAGCGTCCGTCGCGGATGCGGGCGTGCACGACGCGGCCCCCCGACGGCAGCGGCTGGGCCTTGCGCCACTCGAGGAACAGGCCGGGGTTGCGGCCGGCCTCGGTGGTGATGAAGACATGCATGGCTCGGTCTGACGGACGGTCGCGGTCTCCCCGTAGTCGCGCTGCGGGGCTGGATCTTGCTCGCGTTGCCGATCGCGGCCATGGGGTCCGGGCCGGACGGGCGGCGCAGCCCCTCGGTGGTGCCGTGCAGAGCGGCGTAGTGGTCATCGGTCTCGACGGTTCAGCGGTGGGCCTCGGCGGTGGTGTCATCGGCGGGGCACAGGCGGCGCGACAAACATACGACCGCGGAAGCCAACTACCGCCTGCCACTACTGATCCCTCTAGTCATCGTGGGCCTCATCAACGTCGCTAACGCGCTGTCCAGGCTAGACGGAGTTTTCGGAGCGGTACTGGTTGTCGGAGGCGCTTTGATCGTCGTGGTCGCTGTTCTCAACTACCGACGCAGTAAGCCGTAGCGGCGGTCAGTGGGATCTCGCGTCCTTCCCGAAGCAAGCCTGGGTCGACGACGCTTGCCGTTCGCAAAATAGTGCCGGGCTCCGCCCGACCATGGCTCCCGTTACCTTCTTCTTGCCCTCAGATTGGGGGTGCAGGCCAGCGTTCCCGGCATGACTCACGGCGGCTGTTCACCATGATCACAGAGGTGCTGTCACCGGGTGCGCAGGACGTACGCAATCAGGTGCTCGGCGCGGAGTTCTCGAGTATCGAGGAGTGGTTGGGCCGCAACACGCAGGCCTACTACGACGTGCTGGCCAAGACCGGTGAAGGGGTTTGGAGTCCGGCGAACGACGCACGTGCCTGGGTCCGGTTCAATCTCACGGCACACCACATGCAGGCGCAGACGGTCTGGCATCGCGTGCAGGAGTCCGAGGAGCTCTGGCTCCGCCTCGAGGCTCTGGTTGAGGAGAAGTCGCTGCCGGAGAGAAGTATCAACGGCCTCTTCAGGGCTGCGCTGGGGCTTCGTGTGCGACGAGCCGCGTACCAAGAGGAGACCGGCCTGGAGTACGGCGCCGCCAACCGCGATCTCAAGGCCCTCGTCATGCAAGGGCTGCTACAGGCAAAAGGCGAGACGCGGGGCCGGCATTACCGGCTCTTCGTACTTCAGGTGGGGATGAGGGTGTCGAGTCCTCCGCCGATGAGGAGCATGCGTAGCCGGTAGTTGTT
>NZ_JBYTCR010000033.1:0-18219 GCF_058790455.1 Aeromicrobium sp. EU05-FHT14F07 | reverse complement strand
GTCGACTTTTAGCACACTGTTGAGTTCTCAAACATCAGACGCACACCCACCAGACAGACCCACATCAGGGCCCACCCACCAGGGGCTGCTCTATCGTACGCGGCTGGTGATCACCGGGTCAAACCCGGGGTCCTGCCACGATCACTCTCCGTTGTCAGCGGTCAGTCTCCGGAACTCAGTTCCTGGCGTTAACCGTTTCGGTTCGAGTGGCTGCTCGCTCCGAGTGCCCGACCTCGCGGCCTTGCCCTCCGTCGTGCGGTGCAACAAGAAGAACATTACTCAGACGACCGGAGCAGGGTCAAATCGGTGCGGTGTGACCCCCGCCATAGTCAGGACGGGACCCGTCGGACGCCTGCAACGGCGCGCTTTCCACGTCGCAGGACCAGCCACGAGCCGTGCAGGGCGTCCAGGGACGCGAGCGACGCGTCGGCGTCGTCCACCCGGGTGTTGTTCACGTACGCGCCACCCTCGGACACGGCCCGACGCGCGGCAGAGCGCGAGTCGACGAGGCCGGTCTCCAGAAGTGCGTCCGTGAGCGAGGCGTCGGCGCCCAGCTCCACGACGCCGGTCTCCCCGAGTGCGGCGGCGAGCGTGTCCTCGGGCAGCCCGGCCAGCTCGCCGCGACCGAAGAGGGCCGTCGAGGCGAGCTCTGCGGCGTCGACCTCGGCCTGTCCGTGCACGAGGGCCGTGACCTCGGCGGCGAGCCGGCGCTGCGCCAGACGTCGGCCCGGCGCTGCGGCGTGCTCCACCATCAGGGCGTCGATCTCGTCCACCGGCACGAAGGTGAACTGCTTGAGGTACTCCCCCACCTTCGTGTCCTCGGCGTGGATCCACGACTGGTAGAAGGCGTACGGGCTCATGAGCTCGCGGTCGAGCCAGACCGTCCCCGACTCCGTCTTGCCGAACTTCGTGCCGTCGGCCTTCGTGATGAGCGGGGTCGCGAGGGCGTGCACCCTGCGTCCCTCCGAGCGCCGGACGAGCTCGACACCGGCGGTGATGTTGCCCCACTGGTCGCTGCCGCCGGTCTGGAGCACGCAACCGTACCGGCGGAAGAGCTCCAGGTAGTCCATCGACTGCAGCAGGACGTAGCTGAACTCGGTGTAGCTGATGCCGCTCTCCAGCCGGCTGCTCACCACGTCGCGGGCCAGCATGCGGTTCACCGGGAAGTGCTTCCCGATGTCGCGCAGGAAGTCGATCGTGCTGAGGGACTCGGTCCAGTCGAGGTTGTTGACCATGGTCGCGCCGTTCTCGCCCTCCAGGTCGACGAACCGGACGACCTGGTCGCGGATCCGCTCGACCCAGGCCGCGACGGTCTCGCGGGTGTTCATGACCCGCTCGCCGGCCTCCTTCGGGTCGCCGATGAGGCCGGTGGAGCCACCCACCAGCACGAGCGGACGGTGCCCGGCGAGCTGGAGCCGTCGGGCGGTGAGGATCTGCAGCAGGTTGCCGACGTGCAGACTGGGCGCGGTCGGGTCGAAGCCCACGTAGTAGACGATCGGGCCGGCGTCCATCTCGGCCCGCAGCGCCTCGAGGTCGGTCGAGTGCGCCACGAGTCCGCGGGCGGTCAGGTCGTCGAGGACGGATCCTCCGGCTGTGGTCACGTACGGCTCCTGCGTCGTCGGGACGGGTCGCGCCCATTCTCCCCGGCGCGCCGGGAACACCCGCGCGCGCCCCGCTGTTGAGCCCGGCATGACGGTGGACGTGCAGATCTGGTCGGACGTGGCGTGCCCCTGGTGCTACGTCGGGAAGCGGCGGTTCGAGGCGGCGGTGGAGCGGTTCCGCGCCGACGGTGGCGACGTGGCGGTGACGTGGCGCAGCTTCGAGCTGTCCCCCGACACCCCCGTGGACTTCGAGGGCGACGAGGTGGACTTCCTCGCCCGCCACAAGGGCATGCCACGCGACCAGGTCGTCGGCATGCTCGCGCAGATGACCGCGGTCGCCGCCGACGAGGGCCTCGCCTACGACTTCGAGGCGCTGCAGCACACCAACACGGTGCTCGCGCACCGCGCGCTGCACCTCGCGAAGGAGCACGGCCTCCAGGCCGAGCTCAAGGAGCGCCTGCTCTCGGCGTACTTCACCGAGGGTCGGCACGTGGGTCGCGTCGAGGACCTCGCCGACCTGGCCGCCGAGGTCGGACTGGACCGGGCCGAGGTCGTCGCGGCGCTCGAGTCCGACGCCCACCTCGCCGACGTCCGCGCCGACCAGGAGCAGGCGCTGGCGCTCGGGATCCGCGGGGTGCCGTTCTTCGTGCTGGACGGACGCCTCGGCGTCTCCGGCGCCCAGGACCCCGACACGTTCCTCTCCGCCCTGCGCCAGGCGGCGCAGGAGGAGCAGGAGGCACCCGCATGACCGGGCCGCTGCAGATGGTCGGCGACGACGACGCCGCGGTGTGCGTCGACGGCGTGTGCGCCCTTCCCTCCACGACGTCGGCCCCGCCCCAGCCGGAGGCTGTGGACGGGGCCGACGCGGGCTGAGCGGGTCAGGCCGACGGCTTGACCGCGAGCACCGGGCAGGTCGCGTCGAGCAGCACCCGCTGCGACACGCTGCCCATCAGCGCCTTGCCGACCGGCGAACGATGGCGCACGCCGACGACGACGAGCTCGGCGTCACGCTCCTGCGCGACCCGGACCACCTCGGCACCGACGTCGGGGACGACATCCTGGAGCACCTCGACCTCGCCCACCCGCTCGCGCAGGCGAGCGACGGTGTCGGCGTCGGCGAAGTGCGGGTCGACGTAGGCGTCGCCCCGGGTCGCGTTGACGACGACGAGAGGGACCGAGCGTCGGCTCGCCTCCTCGGCGCCGGCGGCCAGGGCCGCCTCGCCGTACTCGTCCGGGCTGTAGGCCACGACCACTGCGGTCATGCGGACACCTCCTCCTTCTCGACGGTCGACGCGCCGCGACGTGCGGCCCGTCCGCGGACGGCGGCGACCGCCATCGCGACCAGCGCGAGGACCAGCACCGCGTACACGACCTTCGCGACGGGCTCGCTCCACAGCGTGGAGACGTCGCCACCGGACAGCGCCAGGGCCTGCGTCAGCTGGTTCTCCAGCGACGGGCCGAGAATCACGCCGACGATCAGCGGCAGCACCGGCAGCCCGAACCGGCGCATCGCGACGCCGAGGAAGCCGAGCACCAGCAGCAGGGCGAGGTCGAACGGCTCGAAGCTGACGCTGTAGGCACCGAGGGACGCGAAGAACAGGATGCCCGCGTAGAGGTAGGGCCGCGGCACCCGCAGGAGCTTCGCCCAGATCGGCGCGAGCGGCAGGTTCAGCACGAGCAGCAGCGTGTTGGCGACGAACAGGCTGGCGAGCAGCGTCCAGACCAGCGCGGGCTCGTTGTCGAAGAGCTGGGGCCCGGGCTGGATGCCGTAGGACTGGATCGCGTTGAGCATGATCGCGGCCGTCGCCGTGGTGGGCAGGCCGATCGCGAGCAGCGGGACCATCGTGCCCGCGGCCGAGGCGTTGTTCGCGGCCTCGGGTCCCGCGACGCCCTCGATGGCGCCCTTGCCGAACTCCTCGGGGTGCTTCGTGAGCCTGCGCTCCGTGATGTAGGAGAGGAACGTCGGCACCTCGGCGCCACCGGCGGGGAGGGCACCGAAGGGGAAGCCGAACGCGGTGCCGCGCAGCCACGGCTTCCAGGAGCGGCCCCAGTCCTTGCGGTCCATCCACGGACGGCCGACCGGGATGACCTGCAGCGGCCGGCGGCGCAGGTGCGCGGCGACCCAGAGGGCCTCGCCGATCGCGAAGATGGCGACGGCCACGACGACGACGTCGATGCCGTCGGCCAGCAGCGGGCTGCCGAACGTGAGTCGGGCCTGACCGGTCGACGTGCCGACCAGCGCGATCGCGAGGCCCAGGAACAGCGCGATGAAGCCGCGCATCTTCGAGCTGCCGAGGACCGCCGAGACGGCGACCAGCGCGAGCAGCAGGATCGCGAAGTACGACGGTGCACCGAGCTGCACGACGGCCGAGGAGACCTTGGGGGCGAACAGCACCAGGAGCGCCGTCGCGATGGTGCCGGCGACGAACGAGCCGATCGCGGCGGTCGCGAGGGCCTGCGCGGCCCTGCCCCGCTTCGCCATCTGGTTGCCCTCGATCGCGGTGACGACCGAGGAGGACTCCCCTGGCGTGTTGAGCAGGATCGACGTCGTCGACCCGCCGTACATGCCGCCGTAGTAGATCCCGGCGAACATGATGAGCGCGCTGTCGACCGGGACCGTGTAGGTGATCGGGAAGAGCAGGGCCAGCGTCATGGCCGGCCCGATGCCCGGCAGGACGCCGACCGCGGTGCCGAGCAGCACGCCGATGACGGCGTACAGCAGGTTCTCGGGCGTGAGGGCGTTCATCAGCCCGTCGAGGAAGAGGTCCATCAGAGCACTCCGTCCAGGATCCCCGCGGGGATCGGCAGGCCCAGGCCGACGTAGAAGCCGTACCAGGTGATGAGGGAGAGGGCGGCGCCGATGGCGACGTCCTTGAGCAGCGTGCGGCTGCCGAGCGCCCAGGCGCAGCCCGCGAAGAGCAGCGCGCCGGTGATGGCCCAGCCGAGCGTGTCGACGAGGAGCACGTTCGCGAGGAACACGCCGGCCAGCTTCGCGACGGTGAACCAGTCGCTGGGCTCGGTGAGGTCGACGTCCTCGCCGCCCTCCGGCTCCGCGACGTTGCCGCGCGCGGTGGCGACGGCGAGCGTCACGGCCAGCACCACGAGCGCGGTGCCGACGACGTAGGGCAGGAACGACGGCTGCACGGGCTGGTCGGCGAAGCCGGGCCGCAGGCCCGTCGCGTCGACCACGACGACGACGCCCACGACGGCCAGGAAGGCCGCGAGCCCGTACTGGGCGCGGTCGACGACGCGTGGTCCCTCGGGACCCGTCGTCGTCTCGGTGGTGGTGCTCATGACAGTCCCAGCTCCTTCAGCGTCGAGTCGACGCGCTCGTCCTGCTCGGTCAGGAAGGTCCCGAACTCCTCGCCGGTCGCGAAGGCGTCGATCCATCCGTTGCGCTTGAGCGCCTCGCGCCACTCGGGCGTGTCGTGCATCTCGGTGACCAGCTCGGTCAGGTAGTCCCGCGTCGCGTCGTCGATGCCAGGCGGGGCGAGCAGGCCACGCCAGTTGGTGAAGACGAGGTCGATGCCGGACTCGGTGAGCGTCGGGGCGTCGATCCCCCCGAGGCGCTCGTCGCCGGAGACGGCCAGCACGCGCAGCGAGCCGTCGTCGATCTGCCCCTGGAACTCCCCGAGGCCGGAGGTGCCGACCTGGATCTTCTCGCCGAGCAGGGCCGTGGTGAGCGGGCCGCCGCCGTCGTAGGCGATGTAGTTGACGTCCTTCGGGTCGATGCCCAGGGTCTGGGCGAGCTGCATGGGGAACAGGTGGTCGGGGCCACCGGGCGACGAGCCGCCGCCGACGGTGACCTTGCGGGGGTCCTTCTTCCAGGCGGTGACGAGGTCGTCCACGGTCTTGAACGGGGAGTCCGCCGGCACGAGCAGACCCTCCTGCTCCTCGACCAGGCGTGCGATGGGCGTCGCCTTCGAGACGCGGGCGGCCGAGTCGTTGGTGTAGGTCGCGCCGACGACGCCGAGGCCCATGAGCATGACGAGGTCGTCGGCGCCGCGCTCGTTCAGCAGCCGCTGCATGGCCACGGTGCCGCTGGCACCGATGACGTTCGTGATCTCGAAGCGACCGGTGAGGTCGTCCTCCTCCATCACCTGCGCCGCGGCGCGTCCGGTGAGGTCGTAGCCGCCGCCCGGGCTGTTCGGGATCATCATGCGCAGGCGCCGGTTGTCGGGGTCGTCGCCGCCGCGCGTGACACCGCACGCGCCGAGGGTCGCGGCGAGCGCGAGGACGAGCGCCACGACGGTCGCCGTCCTGGTCCTGCGGGGGCGACGTGCGGGTCGTCGCTGACCTGTGTCGGCCATCACACCTCCTGGTGGGTCGACCCGAGCATGACGCCGAACGTGGCCTGCGTCACGATTGGGTGCGCAAAGGAGGTTGTGTTCGTTGTGGTCGCCGCGACCGGGCCGACGTACGTTGGCCGGTCAGTTCCTGCTGCTCCAGCTCGCCGTCGTCGCACTCGTGCTGGTGATCGTCGGCGTGCTCTCGCTGCAGCAGGCCACCCGCGGCTTCGAGGACGACCGCGGGGCGCGGCTGCGCTCGACCGCGGAGTACCTCGCCAACGTCGCCGTCGTCCGCTCCCGGCTCGGCTCGACCGACGCGTCCCGCGTGCTTGCCCCGGCCATCGACCGGGCGCGGTCGCTGTCCGGCGCCGACGTCGTGTCGGTGACCGATCGCGAGGGCCGCGTGGTCGCCTCGTCACGACCGTCGCTGGTGGGCACCGAGGCGCCGCTCGGCGGCAGCCGCGTCCTGGAGGGTCGCGGCTGGACGGGCTCGGTCCCCACCGACCGCGGCCGCACGCTCGCCGGGCACGCTCCGGTCCTGGCCGACGACGGCACGTTCGCCGGCGCCGTGCTGGCGGAGCAGAAGTACCCGACCGCCTGGCAGCGGGCCACCAACGCGGCCCCCGACCTGGCGCTCTTCCTGGGGGTGGGCGCGGGGCTCGGCATCCTCGGCTCCTGGACCGTCTCGCGCATCGTCCGTCGGCGCACGCGCGGGCTCGCCGCCGGGGACTTCGCGCGGCTCGCCGACCACCGCGAGGCGCTCCTGCACGGCATCCGCGAGGGCGTCCTCGGCGTCGACCCCGACGGTCGGATCAGCATGGCCAACGACGCGGCGCTCGAGCTCCTCGGCCTCGAGGGACCGGTGCTGGGCCGACGGGTCGCCGACGTCGCCCCCGAGCCCGACGTGGCCGCGCTCCTGCAGGACCCGGGCGACGCGAGCGACGTCGTGCTGGTGACGCACGACCGCGTGCTGGTGCTGAACCGGCGACGCGCGGCGACACGCGGCGAGGGGGTCGGGACGGTGGTGACGATGCGTGACCGCACGGAGCTCGTCGAGGTGCAGCAGCAGCTCGGCTCGAACCTGACCATCACCGACGCGCTGCGCGCGCAGACGCACGAGTTCGCCAACCAGCTGCACACCATCGGCGGCCTGCTGGAGCTCGACGAGCCGGACGAGGCGCGCGCCCTCGTGACGCACATCGTCGGGTCGCGCGCGGCACGGCAGGACGACGTCGCCGACCACGTGGAGGATCCGGCCACGGCGGCGCTGCTGCTCGCGAAGTCGAGCCAGGCGGACGAGGCGGGCGTGCTGCTCAGCCTCGACCCGGACTGCGAGATCCCCCCGCTCGGCACCGGCCTGGCCGCCGACGTGACGACGATCCTCGGCAACCTCGTCGACAACGCCGTCGACGCGTGCCGCGGCACGCCGGGCGCTGAGGTACGGGTGACGGGGCGGGCCGACGACGACGCGCTCGTCCTGGAGGTCGAGGACAGCGGTGACGGCGTCCCCGCGGAGCTGCAGTCGGCGGTGTTCGTCCGCGGCTACTCCACCAAGCCCGACGTGCTGGGCGGCCGCGGCGTCGGCCTGGCACTGGTGCGCCTGCTGTGCGAGCGCCGTGGTGGGTCGGTGACGATCGACGCCGCGCGGCCTAGCCTGTTCCGCGTGGTGCTGCCCTGGGAGTCGACGTGACGTCGGTGCTGGTCGTCGACGACGACTTCATGGTCGCGCGGCTCAACGCCCGGTTCGTCGAGCGGACCGACGGCTTCGAGGTCGTAGGCGTCGCGTCGAACGGCGAGGAGGCGATCGCGCTGTGCGCGGCACTCGACCCCGACCTGGTGCTCCTCGACGTGCACCTGCCGGACCTCGGTGGGCTCCAGGTGCTCGCCCGGCTGCGGGAGGCGGGGAGCCGTGCGGGCGTGATCATGGTGACGGCCGAGCGCGACGCCGACACGGTGCGAGCTGCGGTGGCGGGCGGTGCGATGCAGTACGTCGTCAAACCGTTCGAGCAGCACGACCTCGCGGAGCGTCTGCACCGCGTCCGCAATGCTCTCCTCGCCCTCGGCGAGGGCGACGCCGACCAGGCCACCATCGACCGCGCGTTCGGCGCGGCGCGCAGCCCGTCGCGGGTCGCTCCCCTGCCGAAGGGCCTGAGCCGGGAGACGGCGCAGCTCGTGGAGGGCCTGCTGGAGCAGGACGAGGAGGTCTCGTCGTCCGACGCGGCCGAGCGGCTCGGCCTCTCGCGCGTGACCGCGCGTCGCTACCTCGAGCACTTCGTGACCACCGGCGAGGCCCAGGTCCGGCTCCGCTACGGCGGCGCGGGACGCCCGGAACGTCGCTACCGTCGCCCGTGACCTGGGACCTTCGGCCGTTGGCCGCAGGTCCTTGGCCTTCCCCCTGACCGGGCCGTGTGGCACCCTTCTGCCATGCAGACCACGACCTCGCTCCCGACGTCGCTCGTGCGCCCGGCGCCGGCGCCGCGCCCGAGCCTGCTGTGGTCGGCGATCAGCGCGGTCCTCGTCGGCGGGCTCACCGTCCTCGACCGGCTGCTGGAGCGCGTCGGTCGCTGACGACGACGGCGCTCGACCCCGCGGCGACGCGTGGTCGGGATGACAGGATTTGAACCTGCGACCCTCCGCTCCCAAAGCGGATGCGCTACCAAGCTGCGCTACATCCCGGTGCCCCCGCGCACGGCGCGCTGGGACGAGGCACGAGTGTAGCGCCGAAGGGACGGGGCTCAGGTCGCCGCGGGGCGTCCCTCGGGCTGCTCCTCCTCAGCGACGTGGCGCTGACGCGTGTTGAGGAAGTGCCGCTCGACGAGCAGGTAGAAGCCGTAGCAGATCACCATCACGACGGGGACCACCAGGAACGTCAGCACGAAGTACTGCGTGACGGTGCTGAGGCCGAGGGGCAGCAGCAGCAGGTTCGCCAGGCCGATGAGCGGGCTGTGACACAGGTAGAGCGTGTAGGAGAAGAGGCCCAGGCGCAGCAGCGGGGCGCTCGACAGGAGCCGCAGCACCGCGGGACGGTCGCCTCGCAGGTACACGTGTCCGGCCCACACGAGGAGGGCGGCCACGGCGAGCCCCAGGGCCATCTCCGGCCAGTAGGTCGTCTTGTACAGCCAGTCCCGATGGTTGATCTTCGCGCTGCGGGCGACGAAGAGGGCCACCGGCGCGGCGGCCAGGAGCGCCAGGCCCACCCAGCGGGCGACCTTGTCGGCGCCGGGCCGCAGGGTCAGCTGCGCGGCCCACATGCCCGCGGCGAACAGGCAGATGTACCAGGGGTGCATGAACTCGTAGCTGCCGCCGATCGCCAGCCATCCGGTCCAGCCCGCCGTCACGAGCACCACGAGCGACGGAGGCACCAGCCGGAACAGCGGCAGCAGCACGAGCGCCATGATGAAGTAGATCTGGAACTCGGCCGCGACGCTCCAGAGCGGTCCGTTGATCTCGCCGAACCAGTCGCGGTCGAGGTTGTGCACCATCAGCAGGTGCGAGACGAGTCCCTCGGTCGTGACGGGGATCTTGGTGTCCCACTGCGTGTTGCGGGGCTCGCCCATGAGCGGGACGAACCAGATGAGCACGAGCGCCATGAGCAGCGAGAAGTAGTACGGCGGGAGGATGCGACGGCTGCGGCGCTTCACGAAGTCCCAGGTGCCGCGACGGAAGCGCAGTCCCTCGGGGTTCGTCGCCACCGGCAGCATGAGCAGGTAGCCCGACAGCACGATGAAGATCGCCACCCCGACGTAGCCGGAGCTGATCGCCCACGACCACGTCGGCATGGCGCGGTACGCGTCGCCGCGCTCTCCCGTGTAGAGGAACGTGTGGTACAGCACCACCGAGAGCGCGGCCAGGCCACGCAGGCCGTCCAGGTACGGGAACTCGATGCGCTTGCTCACCGAGCCAGCCTAGGCACCCGCTGGTCCCCCGGGGTCAGGTGGCCTGTCGTGTCGCACTCACCCGAACCAGCTGATGTCGTCGGTGCCGTCGCCGTCGTAGTCCCCGACGACGGCCTGGTAGACGGCGCCGCCGTCGAACGAGCGCACGGACGTGACCTTGGGCGTGCCCGTGCGGCGCAGCGTCGACCACTGCACCTCGCTCACCGAGCGGGGCCCGTACCAGAGCACCTCCGCGCCCGGCGTCGAGCGGTCGAAGTCACCCGCGACCGGGACACGTCCCGAGGTGCGCGTCACCGAGTCGACGGCGAAGGACGTGCGGGAGGCCGACGACCCCTTCCACCAGACCGTCGCCCTCGCCTGGCCCGGCACGTACCAGAGCAGGTCGTCGAAGCCGTCGGCGTCGAAGTCGGCGACGGCGGGGGCCGTGGTGCCCGGGCCGGGGATGTCGCCCTGCCGGCGCGACATCGTGCCGGCCGCCGCGTCCCACGTCCACCGCTCGTCCGACGCCTTGCCGGGCACGTACCACCACAGCTCGTCGCCGGGGCGTCCGTCGACGTTCGCGACGATGGGGACGGCGGTCCGGTCCTGCGCGAGCGGGATCTTCGTCCAGCCACCCGCCCGCGAGAGCCACAGCTCGTCGCGCCGGGCGTTCGGCTCGTAGTGCCGCTTGTTGCGCGGGTCGAGGAAGTCGTTGTGGGGGTCGGCGCCCGGCTGGTACCAGTACACGTCGGTGTGACCGTCGCCGTCGAAGTCGCCCGAGACGGGCACGAACGCACCGGCCTGGCGCACCAGCGCCGCCGACCCCGGCCGCACCGTCCGGGTCCCCTTCGCACCGAGGCGTGCGGCGTCCGCGCGACCCCAGCCGCCGTAGTAGCCGACGTCGTCGACGCCGTCGTGGTCCAGGTCGGCGACGAACGGGACGAACGCGCCGCTCGCGTCCTGCTTCACCCGGGTGAAGGCGCCGTCGCCGCCGAACCACGTGCCGCCCTCACGCCCGGGCGCGGCAGCGACGGCACGCTGCCGGATCGAGACGCGCTTCGTGCGCGGGTCGACCGTGAACTCGGCCGTGCGCAGGGTCCGGCCGCCGGTGCCCGTGCTGCCGCTGGCCGTCGGGTAGGCGTGGTACGCGAGGAGGTGGCGACCGCGGGCGTCGGTCAGGGCGTCGGCGCCGCCCGGGCCGTACGAGCCGCGCGCCGAGGTGAGCAGCCGGTTGGACCCGGGCCGGGTGCACGGCGCGGACGGACCTCGCTTGCAGACCGCGTAGCCGGTCGCGTAGCGGGTGCTCGTGTACTCGTTGCCGGAGTAGAAGAGGACGTAGACGCCGTTCACCTTGGCCATGGACGGGTTCTCGACGACGCGACCCTCCCAGGAGCCGCGCGGGGTCGTGAGCAGCCGCACGGGCTTGGACCCCTTGAGGAACCGTGTGCCGCTGGAGTCCAGCCGGCGCGACCAGAGGGTCGGCAGGTTGCCCTGCAGGTTGCCCTCCGTCTTGTAGAGCAGGTAGGAGCGGTTGTTCGCCGGATCGGTGAACACCTCGGGGTCGATGACGCCGGCAGGGTCGCGGCGCGTGTCGGTGCGCACGATCGGCGAGGAGGAGACGGACGAGTAGAGACCCGTCGCGACCGACGACGCCGCCCGGTAGATGGCGAACCGGCCGTAGGAGGAGTAGCGGTCGGACACCTTCACGGCGCTGAACAGCACCCAGCGGCCGCCGACGAAGTCGAAGCCGGGCGCCCACATCTCCCGCGGGTCGCAGCCCGACCGGGTGCGCGGTGTCTCCGTGCACGACGCGTACGAGCCCCAGCGCGGGGCGTCGATCCCGTCGTTGAAGAAGCCGCGACCCTCGCCGTCACGGGTCCGGTTGCCGTCCGCGTACTGCGTGCGGGCGGTCCAGAGGCTGAGGTCGCCGGACCAGACGAAGGGCAGGTCGCTGCCGCCGTGGTTCGTCGACGTCGCAAGCACGTAGGGACCGAGCGCGACCGCGCTCGGGTCCGGGTGCTGCTGCCCCTGCAGGGGCACGCCCGGCTTCAGCCAGTCGTTCGGCTTCTTCGGCGACGCGCCCGTGGCGGGCACCGCCGCGAGCACGAGGGCGGTCGCCACGGCGACCACGATCCGTCCAGTCCTCATGGGCTGACAGTAGGTCGCGTCCCGCCGCCGCGGGGGCGAACCTCTCGATCCGCCGGCCCGGTGCGAGCCGGTGAGTCGGCCCACACGGCTCCGGGTTCGACGTGCGGAGGCACCGATTCGGTTGAACAGTGAAGGAGATGGGCGGAGCAGACCGCTGCCGCCCGTACCCGATCCCCAGGAGAGAGATGACCACCGTCTTCGACCCGATCACCGTCGGCGCCTGGACGCTGCCGCAGCGCTTCGTCATGGCGCCGCTCACGCGCAACCGCGCAGAGGCCGGCGGCGTCCCCGGCGACCTCGCCGCCACGTACTACGGGCAGCGCGCCGGTGCCGGCCTGATCGTCACCGAGGGCACGCAGCCCTCGGCCGTCGGCCAGGGCTACCTCGACACACCGGGTCTGCACTCCCCCGAGCAGGTCGCGGGCTGGCGCAAGGTCGCCGAGGCGGTGCACGCGGACGGCGGACGCATCGTCGCGCAGCTCATGCACGTGGGCCGGATCGCGCACCCCGACAACAAGGGTGGCCTCGAGACCGTCGCCCCGAGCGCCCTCACCGCACCCGGGGAGATGGTGACGGCCGACGGGCAGAAGCCCCACGTCGAGCCGCGCGCCCTCGAGACGTCGGAGGTGCCGGGCCTCGTCGAGGAGTTCGTGCAGGCCTCGCGCAACGCGATCGAGGCGGGACTCGACGGCGTCGAGGTGCACGGCGCCAACGGCTACGTCCTGCACCAGTTCCTGGCACCGTCCACCAACGAGCGCACGGACGAGTACGGCGGCAGCCCCGAGAACCGGGCGCGTCTGACGATCGAGGTCGTGCGGGCCGTCGCCGAGGCCATCGGGCCCGATAAGGTGGGTCTGCGCATCTCCCCCGCGCACAACATCCAGGGCGTCCTCGAGACCGACCCCGACGACACGCGCGCCACCTACGAGGCGCTGGTCGACGGCATCGCCGACCTCGGCATCGCCTACCTCAGCATCCTCGGCGACCCCGACGGCGAGCTGTTCCAGGACCTGCGCACGCGCTTCGGCGGCACGGTCGTCGCGAACACGGGCTTCACCCAGGTGACCGACCTCGACGAGGTGAAGCACGTCGTCGACGGCGGCCTGGCCGACCTGGTGGCCGTCGGACGCCCGTTCCTCGCCAACCCCGACCTGGTCGAGCGCTGGCGCGACGGGGTGGAGCTGAACGAGCCGAACCCGGACACCTTCTACGGCGGCGGCGCCGAGGGGTACACCGACTACCCGACCCGCGACGCGTCCTGACCGTGGCGCAGGTCGTGGTGGTCGGGGCCGGACTGTCCGGTGTCGTGTGCGCACGCGAGCTCGTCGCCCACGGGCACGAGGTCGTCGTCCGCGACACCGGGCGGCGTCCGGGCGGGCGGATGGCGCTGCGTCGGCACGCTGGGCGCGTGGTCGACGTCGGCGCCAGCTACGTCACCGTCCGTGACGACGCGTTCGCCGCCGTCGTCGACGACTGGGAGCTGCGCGGGCTGGCTCGCTCCTGGACCGACCGGTTCACGGCCTGGACGCCGGCCGGTCGCGAGGTCAAGCCCGGCCCCGTGCGGTGGGCAGCGCCGGACGGCCTGCGCAGCCTCGTGGAGGACCTCGCCGGACGGCTCGACGTGCGCAGCGCCGACCCAGTGGGCCGCGTCGAGGTCGGCCCGGACGGCCCGCGCATCGACGGCCAACGGGCCGACGCGGTGGTGCTCGCCATGCCCGACCCCCAGGCGCGACGTCTGCTCGAGCCGGGCAGCCCTGCCCACGAGGTGCTCGACGACCCCTACGAGCCGGCCCTCGCGCTGACCGCCGGGTGGGACGAGCGGACGTGGCCCGACGAAGACGGCATCTTCGTGGGCGACCACCCGGACCTCGCCTGGGTGGCCGACGACGGGCTGCGGCGCGGTGATCGCGCGCCGGTCCTCGTCGCGCACAGCACCGCGGGTCGAGCGGAGCAGCACCTCGCCGACCCGGCGTCGGCCGCCGGACCGATGCTCGCCGCACTGCGCGAGGTGGTCGACGTCCCGGACGCCGAGCCGAGCCTGGTGCACGTGCAGCGCTGGACCTTCTCGCGGCCCGCGCGGGGGCACGACGCTCCGTTCCACCTCGGCGACGACGGCGTCGGCGCGTGCGGCGACGCGTGGGGTCCGACGTCGTCGGTCGAGACGGCGTACGTGTCAGGCCGGGCGCTCGGGCTCGCCCTGGTCGAGCGCCTGGCCTGACACGGTCGCTGCCGGGCTACCGGACCCGCACCCTCAGCACCGGCGACCCGCTGGGGGCCACCAGGTCGCTGCCCAGGTAGCGCACGTCGTAGCGGTACGTGCCCGTGGCGGTGGTCTTGAGCCGCACCGACGCACGGCCCTTGACGAGCGGGACCGTCGCGACGACGCGGCCGGCGCGCCGCACCTGCACGCGGCCAGCCGGCACGACGCCTGAGGCGACGACCCGCGTCGAGAGGACGACCGTCTGACCGCGCCGCACCGACGTGGACGACGCCGACACGCGGGTGCTGGACGACGCGCGCTTGACGTCGACGGTGACGGGCTGGCTGGCGCTGGCGCCGGCGAGCGCGGACCCCGCGAAGCGCGCGGTCAGCGTGCGTCGTCCGGGCTTCAGGCCCGACAGGTCGACCGTGGCCGAGCCGGACCGCAGCGTGGCCGTCGCGACGACCTTCGCGCCGTCGAGCACCTCGACCTGGCCCGACGCGCTGGCGCCGGACACCGTCACCTGCGCCGTCGTCCGTGTGCCGAACGCCCAGCCGCGCGCGACGTCGATCGTCGTGGCCGTGGCGAGCGCGTCCGCGAACGCGTCGGTGGCGCGGCCCAGACGCAGGAAGACGGTCTCCCCCGTCGCGTCCTTGAGACCGTCGTTGTCGGTGACGCCGTAGAGCGAGCCGTCGGCAGCGATCGTGAAGCCCTCGAGCTTCTCCTGGACCCAGCCGTTCGGTGCCTTGAGCGCCGGGAGCACGTCGATCGCGAGCTTCTTGCCGAGCACCGGCAGGTCGCCCTCGAGGCCGGACAGGCCCTGCGCGTCCGTGGGCACGTCGACCGTGTAGACGCGCTTGACGCGGGCGGCCGGGCCGTTGAGCTTGTCGCGCTCCACGACGGCCAGCGTGTCGCCGTCGACCGCCGTGATCTCCGAGAGGCCCATCCAGTCACCGGCGCCCTGGCGGGGCGCGTTCAGCCGGTAGCCGAACCAGTGCCAGGTCTTGTCGGCGACGTCGTACCGGCCGATCCGCGTGATGTCGGCACCGTCGTACGGGTCGAGGTCGGACGCCGACGGGTCCTTCCACAGCGGACGCTGCAGGACCGTCCAGACGTGCTCGCCGGTGGCGTCGTTCGTGGCCGTGACGCCCTCGAAGCCCCACTTGCCGACGTGCGCGGCGACGTCCTGCGGCAGCGCCACCTTCTCCTGCACGACGCCTGCCGCGTCGGTCCGGACCAGCTGGTTCCCGGGTCCCGTGGACCCCTCGGAGGCCAGCCAGAAGCCGCCCTGCGGGCGGGCGAACAGGCCCTCGACGTCCAGCGTCAGCGGGCTGCCACCCTCGGTCACGACGGTCTCGTCGGTGATGACCGCCGGCGTCCGCGACACGTCGACGCCGAAGATCCGACCCTTCGTGAGCACGCTGTCCGACGCCGCGTAGACCCGCTTCGCGTCCGTCGGGTCGCCGCTCAGCGCCCCGAGAGCGGACCAGCCGATCGGCGCGCCACTGGGCCCGTCGGCCGACTCGATCGAGGGGAAGGCGGGGGCGGTGTCGCCCAGGCGGTACAGGGCGACCGAGGAGCGGACGCCCGTGCTCGGGCTGTCCACCTCGCTGGAGACCGCGAGCAGACCGCGGGACGGGATCGGCAGGATGCCCTCGGGCCCGTTCGTCGTCGGCAGCGCCTGGAGGTACCGCGGCGTGGTCGGGTCGCTGACGTCGTAGACCGCCACGAAGTTCGAGCGCTCCGACCCGACGAACGCGTACCGCCGTCCGTCGATCGTCGCGAGGGAGAGACCCTCGAGCTCGATGCCCTTCTTCGCGGCACGGTCCTCGTTGTGCAGGCCGAGACGCACCGCCTCGCGCTCGAGCGTGTTCCCGGAGTCCCAGGTGACAGCGCCGGTACGGGCGTCGAAGACGGTCCAGCCGCGCGTCCCGCCCTTCCAGTCGCCCTCGTTGGCCGTGGCCACGTGCTGGTCGTCCACCCATCCGATCGCGTCGGGCTCGCGGGGCACGTCGGTGATCGAGCCCGTCTGGTCGATCAGCCCGTCCTTCGTGGTGTCGATGCCGGTCACCGTCGCGCGGCCGGCGCTGAACACCTTCGTGACGGCGGCGGTCGCGAGGTCGACCAGCACGACGGCGTTGTTCTCCTGCAGCGTCACGGCCGCCTGGCCGGCGCCGTTGATGCTGACGTACTCCGGCTCCGGGTCGGTCGGCGCGACGACGCCCGCCTCGGTGAACGACGGCAGCGCGGACCCGTCGGCCTGCGTCAGCGGGACCTTCGTGGCAGACCAGTCGGCCACCGGACCGGAGAGGTCGAGCACCTGCACGAACCCGGCGGGCAGCTGGGGGAGGTCGCCCTTGCTGCCACCGCTCGGCTTGAACTCCTCGTCACGCTCGTTCTCGATCGCGACGATCCCGCGGTTCCCGGAGACGTCGATCGAGTCGGGCTGGCCCCCGAGGTCGATGCTGCGCACCCGCTTGGCGTCGGCGAGCCGCACGACGTCGAGCCGCCCGCTCGGCTGCGTGAACGACTCGCTCGTGTTGACGACGACGAGCACGTAGGCGCCGTGCACCGCGACCGACGTCGGCTCGTCCTCCGCGTCACCGAGCTGGGCGAGCGACAGCGAGCCCGCCCCCCGCGGGTCGCCGGCGTCGCTGATGTCGAGGAAGCCGATGCGCTTGCCGACGGCGTCGGTGTAGACGAGCGTGTCGCCGTCGTCGGAGACGTCGGAGATCTCCGCGACCGTCTCGGAGGACGAGGGCAGGTCGGCGGGCAGGTTCTTGTAGACGGGGTAGGTCGCCGTGCGCGTGAACGCACGGTCCGGCTCGGCGGCGGACGAGGGTGACGTGGCCGCGGGGACGGCCAGGGCCACGGCGGACGCCGCGAGGGCGGTGACCACGGTGACGGGACGACGAAGGTTCACGGGTGCTCCTGATCGGGGGGAGGAGGATCGAGCGAAGACTGTCGACGCCCGCGGAACGGACCTCGTCACCGCGGTGAACGGCGCACGAACCTAGGCTGGCGGGATGGAGGCGCTGCTGGAGCTGGTGCGGACCCGCCAGCCGGCGTGCGGGCGCGTGCGGGTGGTCGCCGTCGACGGGCCCAGCGGCGCGGGCAAGTCGTCGCTCGCGGACGACCTCGCCGAACGCACCGGGGCCGTGGTGCTGCGCACCGACGAGTTCGTGCCGGGGTGGACGGGGCTGGCGCAGATGCCGCCTGCGCTCGCCGACGGTCTGCTGACGCCGCTCGCGCGCGACGAGACCGCCCGGCCGCCGCGCTGGAGCTGGGTGCGGGACACCTGGGTCGGCGCGCGGCCCGTCGAGCCCGTGCCCCTGCTGGTGCTCGACGGGTGCGGCAGCGGCTCGCGGGTGCTGCGCCCGTTCCTCAGCGTGCTCGTCTGGGTCGAGGCGGACGTCGCGACGCGCCAGCGGCGGGCGATGGCGCGCGACGGCGACGCCTACGCCCCGTGGTGGGACGTCTGGGCCGACCAGGAGCGCAGGCTCTTCGCCGCGGAGGGGACCCGCGCCGCCGCCGACCTCGTGGTCCGCACCGACGACCCGCTGGCGACGTCGCTCAGCTGAACCAGCCGCCCACGGTGGCCAGGGGACGTCGAGTGCTCGTCGAGCGACCGGGTCGCCAGGGCGAGGGCCGCGAGGCCGAGGGTCAGCGCCAACGCGTACAGCGTGTAGAGGAGCACGGCGTCCATCGGGGCGAGCCCGTCCTCGACGGCGGTGAGGACGACGGTGACGAAGAACGCCCCACCGACCAGGATCGCCGCGCACAGGAGGAGGTCCGACTTCTTGTCGCGCAGCGTCCAGCGCCGCCCCCGTGGCTCGAGCATGGACCGATCCTCGGCCGTCTCATCGGGGTCGGTACTGGATGTGGTCCGGCCTGGTGTGGTGGATCTCGACGAGCTGGAGGGTGCGGGGTCGCTGGGTCCAGGCGCGGGTGAACGCGGTCTGGGCGGGGGTGGTGCGGGTGGGTAGGTGCCAGTGGGCGTTGCCGTGCTCGTCGTGGGTGACGGTCAGGGCTCCTCGGGTCTTGAGTCCGTGGTGGGGTGGACACCGGTGGTGCAAGTTCGCCGCTTCGGTGGGGCCACGTTGCTG
>NZ_JBYTCR010000032.1:0-18575 GCF_058790455.1 Aeromicrobium sp. EU05-FHT14F07 | reverse complement strand
TGGCTGGGGCGTTGAGCGTGGCTGATGGTGCGCGGGTCGTCGCGCGGCGTGCGTTGGCGTTGCGTGCCCTGGCCGGTCGCGGAGCCATGGCCGTCCTGCGAGCCGACGCCGACACCGTCGAGCGACTCCTCCAGGACGGCCGCTGGGCGGGCGACGTGGAGGTCGCCGCGGAGAACGCGCGGGACGCGGTCGTGGTCTCCGGCGGCGTCGACGCCGTGGCGGAGGTCGTCGAGGCCGTCGAGGCCCGAGGCGTCCGGGCGACCCACGTCGCGGTGGACTACGCCTCGCACTCCGCGCACGTCGAGGAGCTGCGTGATGAGCTGCTCGGGCAGCTCGCAGACATCTCCCCGCGCGACGCCCAGGTCCCCCTCTTCTCGACGACGCTGCGGCGTCCGGTCGAGGGCACCGAGCTCGACGCCGGCTACTGGTACGAGAACCTGCGACGGCGGGTCCACCTGAGGACGGCGATCGAGGCGCTGGCCCGTGAGGGGCACTCGGCCTTCCTCGAGGTCAGCCCGCATCCCGTCCTCACGGCGGCGGTCGCCGAGACGGTGAGCGAGACGGGTGTGGACGCCGCGGTGCTGGACACGCTCGAGCGCGACGTCGAGGAGGTCGACCGGCTGCAGCGCGCCGCTGGCGCGGCCTACGCGGCCGGTCTCGACGTCGACTGGCGGGCGCTGGTGCGCCCCGCGCAGGTCGTGCCGCTGCCGACGTATCCCTTCGAGCAGCGCAGGTACTGGCTCGCACCTCGGCGCCCGGAGCAGGTCAGGGACCCGATCGCGGACTGGTTCCTCACCGAGACGTGGACGAGCGTTCCCCCGGCCTCCCCCCGCCAGGTCCCGGCGCGCTGGTGGATCGTCGTCCCCGACCACGTCCCCGCAGCGTCGTGGGCAGGTCCCGTCAGTGAGGCACTCCGGGTCGCCGGGACGACGGCGGCGACCGTCACCCTCGCCGACCTGGCGGACGAGGTGGGCCCCGGCGACGGCATCCTCTCGCTCCTCGCGGTCGGTTCCGGCGACGTCTCGTCCACGCTGGCCCTGCTCGCTCGAGTCCAGGACCACCGGGGTCCGGTATGGGTCGCCACCACCGCAGCGGTCGTCGTGGCGGACGAGGACGCCGGTCGAGTCCGACCGGACCAGGCGTCCGTGCGCGCGCTCGGCCAGGTCGCCGGACTCGAGCGGGGCGCTGCCTGGACGGGACTCGTGGACCTCCCTGCCGACACGGGCCCCGCGGGGCCCGCGCCGCAGGACGTCGAGGCGGTCGTGGCGGCCGTGCTCGGCGCCGAGGACCAGGTGGCCGTGCGCGACGGGCAGGTCCGCGCGCGACGGCTCGTCCCGTGCGAGCCGCCGCCGAGCGGTCAGTACGTCCCGCCACGAGGCACCGTCGTGGTGACCGGCGGGACCTCGGGTCTCGGCGCCGTCACCGCGCGGTGGCTGGTGGAGCGAGGGGTCCGCAGCCTGGTTCTCCTGAGCCGCCGCGGCCCGGACACGCCCGGTGTCGACGACCTGGTCGCGGACCTCCAGCGCGCCGGGGCCGTGGTCACCGTGCAGGCGTGCGACGTCACGGATCGCGCGAGCCTGCGTCGGGCGCTGTCCGCCCACGACGAGATCACCGGCGTCGTCCACGCCGCAGGGCTGCCGCAGCACCAGGCGCTCGCCGACATGGACACCACGTCCCTGCGCCGGGTGCTCGACGTCAAGGCGACAGGAGCGGCCCTGCTCGACGAGCTCGTGCCCGAGGCCGAGCTCTTCCTCCTCTTCTCCTCGGGGGCGGCGGTCTGGGGCAGCAACGGCCAGGCCGCGTACGCCGCCGGCAACGCCGCCCTCGACGCCCTCGCGCGGCGCCGTCACGCTGCGGGCCGCGCGGCGAGCTCGGTGGCGTGGGGTCTGTGGGAGACGGGTGGCATGACGCAGGATGCTGCCGCCGTCGACTACCTGCGCGACCGTGGGGTGACGCCGATGGTCGTCGAGCTGGCCCTGGCCGCGCTGGACCGTGTGCTGGCCGCGGGAGTCCCGAACGCGGTGGTGGCCCAGGTCGACTGGCCTGTCTTCGCGGCCGCGTACTGCGCCGCACGCCCGCGACCGCTGCTGGACGTCGTCCGCGGGCCGGCCGGCCCCGGCGGTGCGCCGGAGGAGCCGGAGCTCGCCGAGGCCGCGGGCGCTGAGGACCCGCCCGGGTTGAGCGCCGAGCTCGCACCGCTCCCCGCCGCCGAGCGCCGGTCCCGTCTCCTCCGTCTTGTGCGCGTCCACGCCGCGGCCGTCCTGGGGCACGACGACCCGGCCACGATCCGACCCCGGGACTCCTTCAAGCAGCTCGGCTTCGACTCTCTCGCGGCGCTGCGTCTGCGGGACAGCCTCCAGAAGGCCTCCGGCCTGACGCTGAGCAGCACGCTCGTCTACGACCACGCCGATGCCACCGAGGTGGCCGAGTATCTCGACGGGTGTCTGGCCGTCGATGAGCAGCAGGAGACGGCGGTGCCGCAGGGCGACGGCATCGCCAGTCTCGAGCGTGAGCTCATCGCGCTCGAGGACGCTGACCGCGCCGAGGCGGTCGATCGGCTCCTGGGGCTGGTGGAGCGGCTGCGGGCGGCCCCTGCCACCGCACGGCCCGAGCTGGCCGAGGTCGACGACGACCTGGTCGACGCCGATCTCGACGAGCTGGTCGCTGCACTCGGCCGGGAGCTGGGGGACGAGGGTGCCACCTGACCACCGCACATCCCAGGAGTCCCGCGCCACGCACGACGACGGAGGAACGATGAACGAGCAGGACCCGCAGGACAGGACCGCTGCGCTCCTGCGCCGAGCGACCACGGAGCTGCGCGCGGCGCGGCGCCGGGTGCAGCAGCTGGAGTCGGACCCGGTCGCCGTCGTGGCCATGGCATGCCGTCTGCCTGCCGGGGTCGACACCCCGGAGAAGCTGTGGGACCTGCTCGAGGCTGGCGAGGAGACCCTCTCCCACTTCCCGGAGGACCGCGGATGGGACCTCGAGGGACTCTTCCACCCCGATCCCGACCACCCCGGGACGAGCTACGTCGACCAGGCGGGCTTCCTGGACGACGCGGCGGGCTTCGACCCCGAGCTCTTCGGCATCGCCCCGCGGGAGGCGGAGGCGATGGACCCGCAGCACCGCATCCTGCTCGAGACGTGCTGGGAGCTCTTCGAGCGCGCGGGCATGGACCCGCTGGGACTGCGAGGCTCCTCGACGGGGGTGTTCGTCGGCGCTGCGAAGTTCGGCTACGGCGAGGGGGTCTTCGGCGACCCCGACGGCTACGCCGTCACCGGCACGGCTCCGTCGGTCGCCTCCGGACGGCTCTCGTACACCTTCGGTCTCGAGGGTCCGTCGCTGACGGTCGACACGGCCTGCTCGTCCTCCCTCGTCGCCCTCCATCTCGCCCTGGACTCGCTCCGCAAGGGGGAGTCGCGCCTCGCCGTGGTGGGTGGCGCGGCGGTGATGGGCTCGCCGGACGTCTTCGTCGACTTCAGCCGGCAGCGCGCTCTGGCGGCCGACGGACGGTCGAAGGCGTTCGGAGCCGGTGCCGACGGCTTCGGGTTCTCCGAGGGAGTGTCTCTCGTCCTGCTCGAGCGGCTCTCGGAAGCCCAGCGGCTTGGTCATCCGGTCCTGGCCGTGGTGCGGGGCAGCGCCGTGAACCAGGACGGTGCCAGCAACGGTCTCTCCGCGCCCAGCGGTCGGGCGCAGCGGCGCGTGCTGCGCGCCGCGCTCGAGCGCTGTGGCCTCGAGCCAGACGACGTCGACGTGGTCGAGGCCCACGGGACCGGCACGGCCCTGGGAGACCCGATCGAGGCGGGCGCGCTGCTCGAGGTCTACGGCCAGGACCGCGCCCGGCCGTTGGGGCTCGGCTCGGTCAAGTCGAACCTCGGGCACACGCAGGCCGCGGCCGGAGTCACCGGTCTGCTCAAGCTGGTGTTGGCCCTCCAGCACGAGCGTGTGCCGCGCACCCTGCACGTGGACGAGCCCAGCACCCACGTCGACTGGTCGTCGGGATCGGTCCGTCTGCTCGACCGGCCGCTGCCCTGGCCGCGGTCCGAGCGGCCGCGACGGGCCGGGCTCTCCGCCATCGGCATCAGCGGCACGAACGCGCACGTCATCGTGGAGGAGGCCCCGGCACCGGACGCCGCCGCCCCCGTACCGCAGGACTCTCCCGCGCCGGTCCTGCTCCCGCTGTCCGCCCGGACGTCTGAGGCGCTGGCGCAGCAGGCCCGTCGCGTCGCCGATCTCCTGCGCTCGCAGACGATCGACCTCGCCGACCTCGCGGTGAGCCTGGGGACGACCCGCGCGCACCTCGAGCAGCGCGCCGTCGTCGTCGCGGAGACGTCGGAGTCCGCCCTCGACGCTCTCGAACGGCTGGCCCTCGACGACCCTGAGGCCGACGTCGTCCGGGGGGTGGCGGAGGCGGGAGGTCGCACGACGGCCTTCGTGTTCCCGGGACAGGGTTCCCAGTGGGTGGCCATGGGGCTCGAGCTGATGTCGACCAGCCCGCTCTTCGTCGAGGTGGTCGACGCGTGCGACGAGGCGATGCGCCCGTGGCAGGACTGGTCCGTCGCCGACGTCCTGCGTCAGGATCCGGACTCGCCGGGCCTGGACCGCGTCGACGTGGTCCAGCCGGTCCTCTTCACCGTGATGGTGGCCCTCGCGCGCCTCTGGCGTAGTCGTGGCGTCGAACCGGCTGCCGTCGTCGGCCACTCCCAGGGTGAGATCGCCGCCGCCCACGTCGCGGGGATCCTCACGCTCGAGGACGCCGCGCGGCTCGTCGTCCTGCGCAGCCAGGCGTTGCGGCGGCTCTCGGCGCGTGGGGGCATGGTCGCGGTCGCGTGCAGCGAGTCGGAGGCACGTGAGCGGATCGGTCCCTGGGAGCCGGCGCTGGCGGTCGCGGCCGTGAACGGTCCACGGTCCGTCGTGGTCTCGGGCGACCGCGACGCGCTGGAGGCCCTCGTCGCGTCGTGCGAGGAGGACGGCGTGCAGGCGCGGACCATCGACGTCGACTACGCGTCGCACTCGCCGCACGTCGACGAGGTGCGCGAGGAGGTGCTCGAGCGGGCACGAGGGGTGCTGCCGCAGGACGGCGACACGCCCTTCTACTCGACGGTGACCGCAGGGCCTCTCACCGGCTCCGAGCTGGGTGCGGCGTACTGGTTCAGGAACCTGCGGGAGTGCGTGCGTCTGCACGAGACCGTCGACCTGATGGCGGACCAGGGCTACGACGCGTTCATCGAGGTGAGCCCGCACCCCGTCCTGCTGCCGGCGGTCACGGAGACGGTCGAGGCGCGCTCCGGCGGCGAGGACGGCGTCGTGCTGCCCACGTTGCGCCGCGGAGAGGGCGGGCTCGCGGGTTTCTCCCGCGCCCTGGCGGCGGCGTACGTCGCCGGGGTCGAGATCGGGTGGCGCGCGGTCGCGCCCGGCGCCACGGCTCGCGCCCTGCCCACGACCTATCCCTTCCAACGTCGCCGCTTCTGGCGAGCCGAGCGGCGTCCTCACGCCCGCGCCGGACGTCTGTTCCACCGGGTCGACTGGTCGGAGCTGGACCCGACGGACGAGGGCCCCGTCCCTGCTGGCACGTGGCTCGTCGTCGTCCCGGAGGAGTCCGTCCACGGGTGGTCACCCGTCGTCGTCGAGGCGATCAGGCGCGCTGGGGGCGACGCGCAGGTCGTCACGCTCGCCGAGGTCGCCGCGGCGGGTGGCGGGCTCGTCGATGCGCCCGACCGGTGGGTCGGCACCGTCGTGCTCCCGCCGTCCGCCGAGCAGGACCCGGTGTCGGCGGCAGAGGCCGCGCGCAGCACCGTCCAGGCGCTCGCGCGGGTCGGGGGCGGTGCACCCGTCTGGCTCCTCACGTCTGGCGCGGTCTCCACGGCGCCGGGGGAGGCTCCGGCCCGACCCGAGCAGGCGACGCTGCATGGCCTGGGGCACGTGGCCCGTCTGGAGCTCGGTGGGCGCTGGGGCGGCGTGGTCGACCTCCCGGCGACCGTGAGCACCGACGTCGTCGCTCCGCTCACGGAGGCGTGGAGCCGACGGCGTGAGAGCGTCATGGCGATCCGCGGCCGCCGGTTGCTCGGCCGTCGTCTGCGCGCCGACGGAGTCCGCCGGGTCGAGCGGTGGAGGCCGCGCGGAACCGTCCTCGTCTCCGGTGCCGCCACGCCCGTGGGTGCGGTGCTCGCGCGCTGGGTGGCGCGGAACGGCGCCGACCGTCTCCTGCTGGCCGGGCGATCGCCGGACGCACGGCTGCTGCGCGAGCTCGAGGAGATCGGGGTCGAGGTCTCGACCAGTGCCGTCGAGCTCGCCGGCCTGCGGGACGCGATCGGTGAGGACGAGCTGACGGCAGTCGTGCACGCGGAGTCGGACCCGGTCTTCGCGCCGGTCGTCGACGCCGACGCCGACGGCTTCCAGCGCACCGTCGAGGCGCGCTCGGCGCTGCCCGACCTGCTCGACGACCTGCTCGACGGTCGCCGGTTGGAGCGCGAGGTCCTCTGCTCGTCGGTCGCCGCCACGTGGGGCGGCGCGGGCATGGCCGCCTACGCGGCCGGTGCCGCCTACCTGGAGGCGACGGCTGCGCGGAGGAGGTCCGAGGGCCACCACACCAGCGTGGTGGCGTGGACACCCTGGGACCTCCCGGCGGGCCACGATGCCGCACCCGACCTCACGGGAAGTGGTCTGCGGCCCCTGTCCGAGTCGCGAGCCCTCGAGGCCTGGGAGGCGGTCCTGGACGCCGCCCCCTCGGACGTCGTCGTCGCCGACGCGGACTGGCCGGCCCTCGCCGACGAGTTCTCCGCAGCCCGCCCGACCTCGCTGTTCGACGGCCTCGTGGAGGCGCCTGCCCCGTCCCCGACCGTCACCGCTGCCCCCTCGCAGGACAGCGAGGCACCGGGCACCGGCAGCGTCGAGCTGCAGGCCATCGTGGCGCTCGGCGCCCAGGACCGCCGCGACGGCGTGCGCGCCCTCGTGGCGGAGGTCGCTGCCGACGTCCTCGGGCAGGACGACGCCTCTCGGGTGAGCCGGACCCGAGCGCTGCGTGAGCAGGGGCTCGACTCGCTGGGAACGCTGGCCCTGCGCAAGAAGCTTGCAGCCCGTACCGGGCTTCCTCTTGCGGCCTCCCTGGTCTACGACCACCCCAGCGTGAGTGCGATCGCGGACCACCTCCTGTCGACCGTGGACCCCGTGGATCGTGCTGACGACGAGGGCCCCGCAGGTCGCCTCGCCAGCGACGAGCCGATCGCGATCGTCGGCGTCGGATGCCGCTTCCCCGGAGGGATCCAGAGCCCCGAGGCCCTGTGGGACCTGCTGCGTGCGGGTGACGACGTCATCGGCTCCTTCCCCGAGGACCGCGGGTGGGACGTCGGTGCCCTCTACGACCCCGAGGGGGTCCGGCCTGGCACCAGCTACGTCGACCGCGGCGGGTTCCTCGACGACGTCGCGTCCTTCGACCCCGGCTTCTTCGGCATCACCCCGCGCGAGGCCCTCGCCATGGACCCCCAGCAGCGGCTCGTGCTGGAGACGTCCTGGGAGGCCATGGAGCGAGCGGGGATCGACCCCGAGACGGTACGAGGCAGTGACGTGGGCGTCTACCTCGGCATGAACGGACAGTCCTACGCGGACCTGCTCGACGGCGAGGGTGACCGGGTCGACGGCTACAAGGGTCTGGGCAACGCAGCGAGCGTCCTGTCGGGGCGCGTCGCGTACACGTTCGGGTGGGTCGGCCCGGCGCTGACCGTCGACACCGCCTGCTCCGCCTCGTTGGTGGCGGTCCACCTCGCCGTCCGCGCCCTGCGCAGCGGTGAGTGCTCGATGGCGCTCGCCGGTGGTGTCACGGTGATGACCGACCCCTACACGTTCGTCGACTTCAGCTCCCAGCAGGGGCTCGCCCGCGACGGCCGGTGCAAGGCCTTCTCGGCCGACGCCGACGGCTTCGCCCTCGCGGACGGTGTCGCCACGATGCTCCTGGTGCCGCTGTCGCGGGCGCAGGAGCTCGACCTCCCGGTCCTCGGCCTGGTGCGAGGGTCGGCCGTCAACCAGGACGGGGCCAGCAACGGCCTCGCCGCGCCGAACGGGCCCTCCCAGGAGCGGGTGATCCGCGCCGCACTCGCGGACGCGGGTCTCGCCCCGCAGGACGTCGACGTCGTCGAGGCGCACGGCACGGGGACGCAGCTCGGCGACCCGATCGAGGCCGGTGCACTACTCTCCACGTACGGCCGCGACGCCGACTGCCCGGTGCACGTAGGGTCCGTCAAGTCGAACCTGGGGCACACGCAGGCGGCCGCCGGTGCTGCCGGCATGCTCAAGGTGCTGCTCGCGCTGCGGCACGGGGTGGTCCCGCGGACCCTCCACGCCGACGAGCCGACGCCGCACGTGGACTGGGCGTCCGGCGGGCTGCGGCTCGCGCAGGACGACGTACCGTGGCCGCGGGGCGAGCGTCCCCGCCGCGCTGGCGTCTCGTCCTTCGGCGTGAGCGGGACCAACGCGCACGTGGTGCTCGAGGAGGCGCCGGACGCCGGGACCGTCGACCGACCCGTCCCCGACGCGGCCCGCGCCGTCCCCCTGGTGCTCTCGGGACGCAGCGAGGGTGCGGTGCGCAGCGCCGCCCACCAGCTCGCGGCCCGGCTGGCCGACGGCACGCACGACGTCCGCGACGTCGCCTGGACGTTGAGCCGCGGACGCAGCGCGATGGAGTGGCGCGCGGCGGTGCCGGCCGACGACGTCCAGGCCGCCGTCGCCGCCCTGGAGGCGCTCGCCGTCGGCGCGCCGACGGCCGACGTGGTCGGCCCGACGCTCTCGCGACCCCGGCGGGTGGTGCTCGTCTTCCCGGGCCAGGGCTCCCAGTGGGACGGCATGGCGCGGGACCTGCTCGCGACCTCGACGGTCTTCCGGCAGTCCATGCAGGAGTGCGCGCAGGCACTCTCCGCCCACGTCGCGTGGGACCTGCTCGACGTCGTGGAAGGACGGGGAGACGTGGACCCCGAGCGGGTCGACGTGCTGCAGCCCGTGCTGTTCTCGATGATGGTCTCCCTGGCGCGCACGTGGCGCGAGCACGGACTCGTCCCGTCGGCCGTCGTCGGCCACTCCCAGGGCGAGATCGCTGCCGCCTGCGTGGCCGGCGCGCTGTCCCTGGACGAGGCCGCCCGCGTCGTGGCCGTGCGCAGCCGGGCGCTGCGGGAGATCGACGGCGACGGCGGCATGGTCTCGGTCGCCGTCCCGGTGGACGAGGCAGAGCGTCTGCTGGCCCCCTGGGCCGACCAGCTCGCCGTGGCGGCGGTCAACGGTCCGCGCATGGTCGTCGTGGCCGGCCCCGTGGAGCAGCTCGACGCGTTCTGCGCCGCCGTGGAGCGGGCCGGGCTCGAGCCACGACGCGTCTCGGTGGGCTACGGCTCCCACTCCGGCGAGGTCGAGCGGGTGCGGAAGCAGGTCCTCGACGCGCTCGGCGACGTGCAGGTGCGCACGAGCGAGGTCCCTGTGTACTCGACGGTGACCGCAGAGCGGATCGACTCCGCGTCGATGGACGCCGGCTACTGGTACGACAACCTGCGCGGACGCGTGCGCTTCACCGAGACGGTCGAGGCCCTCGTCCGCGACGGGCACGACCTGTTCGTGGAGGCCAGCCCGCACCCCGTGCTGCTCGGCGGCGTGCAGGACGTGGCCGACGACCTCGGCGCCGACGTCGACGTGGTCGCCACCCTGCGGCGCGACCGCCCCGGCGCGCGCGAGCTCGCCCGGGCGACGGGCGAGGCGTTCGTCCACGGCGCGAGCGTGGAGCCGGCGACGACCGTGCCTGACGGCCGGTTCGTGGACCTGCCCACCTATCCCTTCCAGCGGGAGCGCTTCTGGCCCCGTCGCCGCAGCCCCGTCCCGGTGACGGACAGCGGTCTGCCCGGGGTCGACCACCCGGTGCTGAGCACCGTCGTCGAGGTCCCGGGCAGCGGTGAGCGCGTGCTCGTAGGGCGCCTCGACCCGCAGACCCACCCCTGGCTCGCCGAGCACGTGGTCGAGGGTCGGCACCTGGTGCCGGGCAGCGTCCTGGTCGAGCTGGCCCTGGCGGCGGGCGAGCTGGTCGGGCTGCCGGTCCTGGAGGAGCTGCTCCTGCAGGAGCCGCTCGAGCTGCCCGCCGCCGGTGGTCTGCGCCTGCGCCTCGTCGTCGGCCCCGTCGACGACGGCCGCTGCGACCTCCACGTGCACGCCGCGCCCGACGGCACGCAGGACCCGACATGGACGCTCCAGGCCAGCGGGGTCCTGGGCGCCGACGCGACGGCCAGCGGCCCGACGTCCGACGGCTCGGCATGGCCGCCCGCGGACGCCGTCGCGATCGAGCTCGACGGGCACTACGACACGCTCGTCGGTCTCGGCTTCGAGTACGGACCGTCCTTCCAGGGCCTGCGACGTGCGTGGCGTGCCGGCGAGCGGGTGCTGGCCGAGGTCGAGGTCCCGGCGGCGCGGCACGGGTTCGTCGTCGACCCGGTGGTGCTCGACGTCGTGGCGCAGACCCTCGGGGTGGCCGCCGCCGAGTCCGGCCGGCTGCCCTTCGCGTGGAACGGCGTGCAGGTGCGCGGGCCGGTCGTCGGCCCGCTGCGCGTGGTGCTCGGCGGCGATCCCCGGTCGAACGCGTCGCTCGAGGTGGTCACGCCTGCCGGCGCGACGGTGCTCACCGTCGACGGCATCGTCGTCCGTGACGCTGCGGCCGGCACCGACCTGCGCAGCGGGACGTTGCAGTCAATGACGTGGGTACCGGCGCAGCCGGACGGACCGGCGGCGGCCGTCACCACGGTCGAGGTCGCGACCCTCGACGAGCTCGACGCGTCCGGTCGCCCCGACGCGGACCTCGTCGTGATCCGGCACGTCGACGACGACCCGGACTCGATCACCGCCACGCGGCGCGCCGTGACCTGGGCCGCCGACGTGGTCCGCCGCTGGGGTGCGGCCGACCGTGGCCGCGCTCGTCTGGTCGTGGTCACCGACGGCGGTGCGTGCGTCGGGGCCGGCGACCCGCCCCCGCGGCCCGGCCCTGCGGCCGTGTGGGGAGTCCTGCGGGCGGCCCAGGCGGAGTCCCCCGACCGGTTCCTGCTGGTCGACGGCGCACTCGGCGCCCCCGAGCGCCCGGACCTCCCGCAGGTCGCGGTGCGCGACGGGGTCCCGCTGGTACCCCGCCTGGGGGACCGGCCGGCCTCGTTGGTGCCGGGTGTGGGCCAACGGGTCGCCCCGGGCTCGGGGTCCATCGACGGACTGGTGCTCGAGACGATCCCCGCCGCGCAGCTGCAGCCCGGTCCGGGCGAGGTCCGTGTCGCGGTCCGCGCCACCGGCCTGAACTTCCGCGACGTCATGCTGGCGCTGCGGGTGTACCCCGACGCCGCCCTCATGGGCACGGAGGCCGCCGGGGTCGTCGAGGCCGTCGGAGAGGGGGTCACCTCCGTCAAGGTCGGCGACCGGGTGCTGGGCCTGTTCGCCGGTGCGTACGCCGAGCACGCCGTCACCGACGCCCGGCTCGTGGCGCCGCTGCCCCCGGACTGGTCGTTCGCGCAGGGTGCGGCGGTCCCCATCGCCTTCACCACCGCCTACTACGCGCTGCACGACCTGGCCGACGTCCAGCAGGGTCAGACCGTCCTGGTGCACGCGGCGGCCGGCGGTGTCGGCATGGCCGCCGTGTCGCTGGCCCGGCACGCCGGCGCCGACGTCCTGGCGACCGCGTCGCCGGCCAAGCACGACGCAGTCCAGGCCCGCGGCCTCCCCGCGGACCGGGTGCGCTCGTCGCGGACCTCCGGGTTCGCCGACGCCTTCCTCGACCACACCCGCGGCCGAGGCGTCGACGTCGTCCTCAACTCCCTCACCGGGCCACTGCTGGACGAGACGATCCGGCTGGTGGCCCCGGACGGGGTGGTCGTCGAGCTCGGCAAGGCCGACCTGCGCGACCCGGCCGACGTCGCGGCGCGCTACCTGCCGTTCGACCTCGGCGAGGTCGGCCCCGACCGGCTCGGCGAGATCCTGCGCACGGTCGTCGGCCTCTTGGCGGGCGGACAGGTCCAGCTCGTGCCGGTCAGCGTGCGGCCCCTGGCGAGCCTGCGCGCGGCCCTCACGGAGATGAGCCGTGGCGGACACGTCGGCAAGCTCGTCGTCGAGCAGTCCCGTCCGTCCGCGCTCGAGGGGACCGTGCTGGTGGTCGGCGGCACCGGGACGCTGGGGTCGCTGGTGGCGCGCCACCTGGTGTCCTCCCACGGCGTCCGGCACCTGCTGCTCATCAGCCGTCGCGGCCCGGATGCTCCGGGCGCGGCCGACATGGTCGCCGAGCTGGAGGCCGAGGGGGCTCGCGTCGACGTCGTCGCGTGCGAGGCCACCGACCGCGCCCGCCTGGCCGAGGTCGTGCGGGGCGTTCCCGCGGAGCGCCCGCTCGTGGGCGTCGTGCACGCCGCCGGCGTGCTGGCCGACTCGCTCGTGGTGTCCATCGACGCCGACGCGGTGGAGACCGTGGTGGCTCCCAAGGTCGACGTCGTGCAGCACCTGGACGAGCTCACGGCGGACCTCGACCTCGACCTCTTCGTGGTGTTCTCGTCGGCGGCCTCGGTGCTCGCCGGACCTGGACAGGGCGTGTACGCCGCCGCGAACGCGGCCGTCGAGGCCTGCGTGGCGCGACGTGCGTCGCGCGGCGCGCGGGCGACCGCGCTCGGGTGGGGACTCTGGCAGGACTCCAGCGACCTGACCCGCGGCCTGGAGGACCAGATCGCCGGCACCGGGGTCGCCCCGCTGTCGCGTGCCCGGGCGCTGGAGCTGCTCGACGAGGCGCTCGGCACGGACGAGCCGGTCCTGTACCCGATGGCGCTCGACCTCGACGCGCTCGCCGAGGCCGACGTGGTCCCCGAGGTGCTGAGGGACCGTGTGGTGCCGACGCGCGGGCGGCGCGGGACCGAGTCCGACCGCGACGAGCGGGGCACCGACTGGGCGTCGAGGCTGGGCGGTCTGGACGCCGACGCGCGACGGACGGAGGTGCTCGACCTGGTCCGCACGCACGCCGCTGCGGTGGCCGGCTTCTCCAGCGCGGCACAGCTGCCCGAGCAGCGCGCCTTCCGCGACCTGGGGTTCGACTCGCTGGCCGCGGTCGAGCTGCGCAACCGCCTCCGCGACGTGACGTCGGTGCGGCTGCCGAGCACCCTCGTGTTCGACTACCCGACGGCCGAGGCGGTCGCCGAACGGCTCCTGGAGGACCTGGAGCCGGTGGTGGAGCACGACGCCTCCTCGCTGGAGGAGCAGCTGGCCGCGCTCGAGCGGGCGGTGCGCGACGCCGCGCCCGACCAGCTGCCCGCGGACCTCGGGTCGCGGGTGCGGGGACTGCTCGACGTCCTGCCCGCGGGCGAGGTCGAGGGACGCGCACGGGACGGAGGTGCCGCCGCCGCGGCCCTCGTCGACGACGACACGAGCGACGACGAGCTGTTCTCGTTGCTCGACGCCCGGCTGGGCGCTGAGGGGGACCAGGACCGATGAACGCAGGACGTGACGACGATCGCGGCGGCCAGGCGGCCGGGTCGACGGTGGAGGCGCGGCTGAGGCAGTACCTCAAGCGCACGCTGGGCGAGCTCGAGTCCGTGACGGCCGAGCTCGACGAGGTGACGGCGCAGTCCCGCGAGCCCGTCGCGGTCGTCGGCATCGCGTGCAGGCTGCCGGGCGGCATCGACACGCCCGAGCAGCTGTGGCAGGTCCTGGTCTCCGACGGCGAGGTCGTGTCGGTCGCACCGGCCGACCGGGGATGGCCGACCGGTCCGGGGGAGCGCCGCGGCGGCTTCGTCGACGACGTCGCCGGCTTCGACGCCGCCTTCTTCGGCATCTCGCCGCGCGAGGCGCTCGCGATGGACCCGCAGCAGCGGATCCTGCTCGAGGTCGCGTGGGAGGCCGTGGAACGGGCCGGTCTCGACCCGCGCTCGCTGCGGGGCAGCTCGACCGGCGTGTTCGCGGGGGTCGGGGCGTCCGACTACGGCCCGCGACCCGACGAGGCTCCCGATGAGCTCCTCGGGTACGTCGGCATCGGCAACGCGTCGAGCGTCGTGTCCGGGCGGGTCGCGTACACGCTCGGCCTCGAGGGGCCGGCCCTGTCCGTCGACACGGCGTGCTCCTCCGGCCTGACCGCGACCCACCTGGCCGTGCAGTCGCTGCGCCGGGGCGAGTGCTCGCTGGCCCTCGCCGGCGGTGTCACGGTGATGAGCAGCGCCGGTGCCTTCACGGAGTTCGAGAGTCAGGGCGGCCTGGCCGCGGACGGTCGGTGCAAGCCCTTCGCCGACGACGCGGACGGCTTCGGACTGGCCGAGGGGGCCGGCGTCCTCGTGCTGCAGCGGGTGAGCGACGCGCAGCGCGACGGGCGTCGGGTCCTGGCGGTGCTGCGTGGCACTGCCGCGAACCAGGACGGTGCCAGCAACGGACTCACCGCGCCGAGTGGTCCCGCCCAGCGTCGCGTCATCACCGAGGCGCTGGACCAGGCCGGTCTGCGTGGCGTCGACGTCGACTACGTCGAGGCGCATGGGACGGGCACCCGTCTCGGCGACCCGATCGAGGCCCACGCCCTGATGGACACCTACGGCGCCGGCCGCACGGCCCCGCTCGCCGTGGGCTCGGTGAAGTCGAACGTCGGGCACACGCAGGCCGCCGCTGGCATCGTCGGCGTCATCAAGACCGTGCTCGCCCTGCAGCACGACTGGCTGCCGGCGTCGCTGCACGCCGACAACCCGTCGTCGCAGATCGACTGGGACGACCGGATCGAGGTCGTGACGCGGGGCCGGGCGTGGGAACGGGGTGAGCGGGTCCGCCGCGCGGGCGTCTCGGCCTTCGGCATCAGCGGCACCAACGCGCACGTCGTCGTCGAGGAGGGTCCCGGTCCGGTCGAGCCGGAGCCGGACGCAGCGACGCCCGGACCGACGGCGACCGGTCGCGTCCCCGTCCCGCTGCTGCTGTCCGCCAGGACGCCGCAGGCGCTGCGGGCCCAGGCGCGCCGGCTGCTCGACGCCGGCGTCCTGGCAGCGGGCGCCCCGGTCGTGCCCGTGGCCGCCTCCCTGCTGCACCGCCGCAGTCGGCTGGAGCACCGCGCCGCTGTCGTCACCGACGACGCAGGTACCGCGCGTGCTGCGCTCGGTCGCCTCGCGGAGGGCCAGCCGTCGCGGGACGTGCTGCTCGGGCGGGGTCGTGACCGCCGCCGGCCCGCGTTCGTCTTCCCGGGCCAGGGAGCGCAGTGGGTGGGCATGGGCGCCGACCTCCTCGAGCACTCCACCGTGTTCGCTGACGTGATGCGGGAGTGCGACAGAGCCCTCGCGGCCCACCTCGACGTCTCGGTGCTGGAGATCCTGCGGTCGGGGTCGCCCCTGGACCGCGTCGACGTGGTGCAGCCGGCCCTGTTCGCCGTCATGGTCTCGCTCGCCGAGGTGTGGCGGGACCGCGGCGTGCGGCCGTCCGCCGTGGTGGGGCACTCCCAGGGCGAGATCGCCGCGGCCCACGTGGCCGGGGCGCTCGACCTGGAGACCGCGGCGCGGGTCGTCGCGCTGCGCAGCAGGGTCCTGCGCGGCATCGCGGGCCGCGGCGGCATGGTGTCGCTCGCGACCACGCCCGACGACGCGGACCGCAGGATCGCCCCGTTCGGCGACGCGCTCGCCGTCGCGTCGGTCAACAGCCCGCGCGCCGTGGTGGTCGCGGGCGACCCGTCCGCGCTGGACGACCTGCTCGCGCAGTGCGAGGCCGACGGGCTGCGCGCCCGCCGGATCCCGGTCGACTACGCGTCGCACACCGCGCACGTGGAGTCGCTGCGGGACGACGTGCTGCGCGAGCTGCGCGGCGTCGACGCGACGACGAGCCGGGTCCCGCTGCACTCCTCGCTCACCGGTGCGCCCATCGACACCAGCACCATGGACGCCGACTACTGGTTCAGGAACCTGCGCGGCCAGGTCCGGTTCGCCGAGGCGGCGCGGAGCCTGCTCGACGAGGGCACGGACGCCTTCGTCGAGGTCAGCCCGCACCCGGTGCTGACGATGGCGCTGGAGCAGGTCGTCGAGGACAGCGACGCCGACGTCGCCGTGCTCGGGACGCTGCGGCGCGGCGAGGGCGCCGCCCCCGACCTCGTCCGGGCCCTCGCGGAGGCCCACGTCGCGGGCCTGCCCGTCGACTGGTCGCGCGAGCTCCCCCGCGAGGCTGCCACGGCCGAGCTGCCGACCTACCCGTTCCAGCACGAACGCTTCTGGCTGGAGACGCCGCTCGCGGGTGTGCGTACCGCGGGACCCGCCGACGGCTGGCGCTACACGGTGCAGTGGGAGCGGACCGAGGTCGCCGACGCCTCGGTCACGGGTCGCGTGCTGCTGGTCGCGTCGGACCCCACGGTCCCCGAGGTCGACACCGTCCGACGTGCCGTGGAGCAGCGCGGCGGGCGGGTCGAGGTCGTGCGCCCCGACGACGTCGAGGCGCCGTGGGGACGCCCGGGCGTCGACGGCACGCCGACCGTTGGCGTCGTCGCCCTCCCGCACGACGGCGACGAGCGCGACCCGCTCGCGGCCACGGAGGGGCTGGGCGTCCTCGTGCGCTCGTGGTCCGGCGCGCAGGACCCGGCGCCCCTGTGGGTCGTGACCCGCCGCGCGTCCGACGCCGGTGGCATCACCGTCGACCCCACTCAGTCGGCCGTCGCCGGGCTCGCCCGCGTGGTGGGGCTGGAGCACCCGCAGGCGTGGGGTGGTCACGTCGACGTCGACGAGCTCGACGACGACGCCGCCGGGGTCGTGGCGGCGACGGTCGCCGCGGCCGGCCCGGAGGACGTCCTCGCGGTGCGCGGCACCGACGTGTGGGCGGGTCGTCTCACCGCCGACCCGGTCCCGCAGGAGCCCCGGCCCTGGACCCCGTCGGGCACCGTGCTGGTCACCGGCGGCCTCGGTGCGGTTGGACGGCACGTGGCGCGTTGGCTCGCGCGTTCGGGCGCGGAGCACCTGGTGCTGCTCGGCCGTGCGGGTGAGCGTGGCGAGGGGGCCGCGGAGCTCCGCGCCGAGCTGGAGGCCCACGGGGTCGGGGTCAGCGTGCACGCGTGCGACGTCGCCGACCACGACGCGCTCGCCGCGGTGGTCGCTGCCGAGCGGGCCGAGGGTCGCACGGTCGAGGCGGTGTTCCACGCCGCGGGCACGTCGACGACGACACCCGTGGTCGCGCTCGAGCCGGCCGAGCTGCGTCGCGTCGCGGCCGCCAAGGTGCAGGGGACGCTGAACCTGGCCGACCTGTGCGCCGAGGCAAGCACGCTGGTGCTCTTCTCGTCCAACGCCGGCGTCTGGGGCAGTCCGGGGCTGGGGGCCTACGCCGCCGCGAATGCCTTCCTCGACGGCTTCGCCCGCAGCCGGCGCTTCACCGGCGTCACCTCCGTGGCCTGGGGCCTGTGGGCCGGCGAGACGATGGCCGGCGCGGAGGGCAACACCTACCTGGAGGGTCAGGGGGTGCGGGCCATGCGGCCCGAGCACGCGATCGCCGGGCTGGAGACCGCCCTCACCCGGGGTGACACCTGCGTCTCCGTCGTCGACCTCGACCTCGACCGCTTCGTCGACGTGTTCTCGGCCGCGCGACGCCGGCCCTTCCTCGACCGGCTCGCGCCCGCGCCGCAGGAGGCGCCGCGGGCCGCGGACGCGTCGGCGGCCGACCTGCTGGTCGGTGCCACGACGCCGGAGGAGCGGCGCCGTCGTCTCGAGGTCGTCGTCCACCGCGAGGTGGTCGGCGTCCTCGGTCTCGACGAGCACGCGGCCGTGGACCGGCACGTCGCCTTCCGCGACCTCGGGTTCGACTCCATGACGGCGGTGGAGCTGCGCAACCGTCTTGCGGAGGTCACCGGGCTCCGCGAGGGCGTGACCGTCGTGTTCGACCACCCCACGGTCCACCGGCTCGCGCAGCACTACCTCGACCGGCTCCTGGAGTGGTCGGCCGACGAGGTCGCGCCGGCCCCCGGACCCCCGGCGGTGCCGTCGGCGCCGTCGACGGAGGAGGATCCGATCGTCATCGTCGGCATGGCCTGCCGACTCGCCGGCGGCGTCCGGACGCCGGAGGACCTCTGGGACCTCGTCGTGCGTGGCGGGGACGCCGTCACCGACATCCCGACCGACCGCGGCTGGGACCCGGACCTGCTCGCGGGCATCGCCGAGACCAGCGAGGCCGAGACGATGCGCGGCGCGTTCCTCGACGGGGCCGCCGACTTCGATGCGGCGTTCTTCGGGATCTCGCCGCGGGAGGCGTTGGCGATGGACCCGCAGCAGCGCCAGGTCCTCGAGACGACGTGGGAGCTGTTCGAGAACAGCGGGATCGACCCTCGGTCCCTGCGCGGCACCCGGACAGGCATCTTCCTGGGTGCGGCGTACCAGGGCTACGGCCGCGACGCGGACGTGCCGCAGGAGGCGGAGGGCTACCTCCTGACCGGTGGTTCGTCGGCCGTGGTGTCGGGTCGGGTGGCGTACGTGCTGGGTCTGGAGGGGCCGGCGATCACGGTGGACACGGCGTGTTCGTCGTCGTTGGTGGCGTTGCACTTGGCGGTGGGGGCGTTGCGGTCGGGTGAGTGTGATCTGGCGGTGGCGGGTGGTGTGTCGGTGATGGCGGGGCCTGAG
>NZ_JBYTCR010000031.1:0-18917 GCF_058790455.1 Aeromicrobium sp. EU05-FHT14F07 | reverse complement strand
GTACCCGAGTTGTCCGTACCCGAGTTGTCCGTACCCGAGTTGTCCGTACCCGAGTTGTCCGTACCCGAGTTGTCCGTACCCGAGTTGTCCGTACCCGAGTTGTCCGTACCCGAGTTGTCCGTACCCGAGTTGTCCGTACCCGAGTTGTCCGTGCCCGAGTTGTCCGTGCCCGAGTTGTCCGTGCCCGAGTTGTCCGTGCCCGAGTTGTCGGTACCGGAGTTGTCGGTTCCGCCCGTGCAGTTGATGCCGCCCGAGGCGGCCTTGGCGTCGACGTCGACGCGCTCGAACCCGAGCTCCGCGGAGCCCAGGCCGTTCGGCGCGACACCGGGGATCGGCGCGATCGTGAGGTCGGCGTTGAGACCGTTCATGGACCCGGCGGCGTGGGTGCCGTCGGACGCCTCGACCACGTTCGTGATGCCGCCGTAGTTGAGCTCTCCGTCCAGGAGCCTGCTGAGCGCCTCGCCGACGGGCGAGCCGTTGAAGACCTCGCTGAGCTCGATCGAGAGGCCCGGTGCGATCCGGAAGACCGCGTCACCGATGCGAATCTGCATGTCCGGCAGCTCGGGGACCTCAAGGGAGGCACCGGCAGGCTTGCCGTTCGCCTTGGCGACGATCCTCCCCGGCGCGTCCGGACCACCCGCGTCACCGCCCCAGGAGACCCCCACGAGCCCGTCGAACAGACGGACGTCGGCGAAGGCCCAGGTCGCCTCGCTCTGCAGCGCCAGACCGTCGGCGCACACGGCGCTGTCGGGCACGAGACTGACCTCGCTGGTGTTCTGCCCCAGGTCCGCCTCGCCGACCGGGAAGATCGAGCCCGGCAGCGGGAACCCGAGGGTCGGGTCGATGAGGGTCAGCCTCCCCGTGTTCGTCTCGGCGTACGCGAGACGACCACCCTGCGCGACGGTCTGCGCGTTCCAGCGCGCCTCGGCGGAGCCGGTCAGCGCCTCGAGCGAGCCGAGCGTCGGGATGGTGAGGTTGCCGAAGTCCTGGTCGTCGAGCTGGCCGTCGACGACGGTCGTCGCGGCCGACTCGGCCTTCACCAGCTGCAGGTTGAGGCCGACGGCGCCGGCCCCGATCGGCGAGGCGCGGGCGTAGGAGCGCGACTCCGGGTCGTTGGCGATCGTCGACGGCACCGCGTAGGAGCCCACACCCGTTCCCTGGTACGGGTTCAGGCCGGCGCTGTCCGCCACCGCGACACCCTCCGCGACGTTGGCGCGCACGTTGATGCGGTTGTCGAGCAGCGACGCACCCGCGTACGCGCCGTAGTTGCGGATGGCGCCACTGAAGCCACCGGGCTCGTCCCCGGCCATCGCGGACTGCGCCGCCATCGTCAGGCCCAGCCCCACGAGGGCCGTGCCGGCGATGGTCGTCCGCCTGCGCCGCTGTCGTCGTTGTCGTCTCATGTCCTGCGTCATCGGTGTCGTCCTTTCAAGACGTCGTGCTCGTGGGCTGGAGGGCGACGTCTGTCGCCCTCCGTGGGCGTCCGGGATCGGCTCCCGTCGGGCGGGTCAGGATCCGGCGACCTCGCTCGTCCGCGACCGCGGTGCATCTCGGTCACAGTGCTCCGGCCGCGGCGTTGCGGCGGACGCGCAGCGGGTTCAGCGGATGGGTGATGAACGTCGTGTCGCGGGCGAGCCGGTAGTCCGAGCCCTCGAAGAACGTCGTCGCCTCGGCGTCGCCGGTGCCGCGGTACAACAGGAACGCGGTCGTGATGCCGGCGAACTCGTCGTCCGCCAGGTCCGTGCGCACGGGGCTGAAGTGGTCGGCGGTCCGGGCGGTCGCGAACCAGCCCGGCACCGACCGCACGAGCCCGCTCTGGGTGAGCAGCGGCCACGTGCCGGCCGGGACGGTCGTGTCCCTGGCACCGGCGAGGACGAGGACCGGCGTCCGCACGGTCGATCCGAGGGCGCCGGGCCCCGGCTCGATCGCGAGGGTCCCGCTGACCCGCAGCCGCGGGTCGAGCCGCTGCAGCAGGTCGGCCGGCACGCTCGCCGTCTGCAGCGCCGCGGCGCCGCCTGCGGAGTGTCCGGCCAGCAGCACCCGACCGAGGTCCACGCGGCCGTGCAGCGGCGACGTCGGGTCGGCGTCGAGCCGCCGGGCGGTCGCGAGCCCGAGCAGGTGCATCTCCGGTCCGGAGTTCACGAAGTCCGACGACACGGTCACCACGAACCCGTGGCTGGCCCAGTGGCGGGCCAGCGTGTCGTAGTTCCCGACGTCGGAGAAGATCCCGCCGACGAAGTCGACGACGGGGAGCCGTCCGTCACCGGGGACGTCGCGCGGGTAGTAGACGACCGAGCTGACCGGTGACTCGAAGCCGTAGGGGAAGGCGTTGCTGCAGCGGGGCTGCTCGTCGCCGATCACCAGCTGCAGGATCCACCGCTGCACGAGTCGGCAGTCGCCGAGCGAGGCCGTGGAACCCACGGCGTAGGGGCCCGGAGCGTCGGCGAACACGCTCTGGGCGTCGCCGGCGTCCGAGACGGCGGCGCCGACGGCCTCGGAAGCAGGGGCGGCGGCGACCGGCGACGCGGAGGCGGGCGCGGTCGCGAGACCGGCCCCGAGCGCGGCGACGGCCACGACCATGGCCGCCCGGCGCACGATGCTTCCTCTCAGTCCCACGGTGACCTCGTTCCGTCCTGCTTCCCCGTGCGGACACCCCGCTGCTGCCGGTCCACGACGACCGGGGCGGGGTGCCGCTGCTCTCCCGGCAGACCCTGGTGCGCCAGGGCCACGCGGGTCCACGACGAGGCGCGAACTTGCGTAGGCCGTCCATCCATTTGCGTAGTCCCTGGCTTGGTCCTGCGTCTCGCGGAGGAGCATGCTTGCCGACAAGTCACAGGAGACAGGGGGACTGCGACGTGGACGTGGCAGGACGACAACAGCAGAGCATGACGACGGCGCTCGAGGAGGGCCGGAGCATCGAGATCCGCGGTCGACGCCTCAGCGGACGCACGACGCTCCTCGATCGTCTGGCCGAGCTCTCGACGTCGCGCCGCGTGCCCCACCGGCGGGTGGAGGGCAGCGAGCCCCTGCGCGACCACCCGTTCGGCGCGCTGCTCATCAGCGGGCTGCTGGAGTCCGCCACGCTCGCCGGGCCCAACCCGCTGCGGGCAGCGGTCGAGGCCGTGCGACGACGGCTGCCGAGCACCGGTCCCGCTGCCCTGCTGGTGGACGACGCCGACCACCTCGACGCCCAGTCGGTCGCCGTGCTGCGGCACCTGGAACGGCGCGGTCTCGTCGTGGCGGCCGCGTACCGCACCGACCTCGCCGGCCGGGCGGCGCCGCGCGTCCTCAGCGGCGCGCCGGTCGTGGTCGACGCCCCGAGCCTCGCACCCACCGCCCTGCTGGCGACGCTGCGCGAGCGGCTCGGAGGGGCCGTCAGCGCGAGGCTGCTGAGCGAGGTGTTCGCCCTCTCCGGCGGGGTGGTCGGGGTCGCCGAGCACCTCGTGGACGACGGGGTCTTCGACGGCTCGATCACGCAGGTCGACGGCGCCTGGGACCTGCGCGCGACCCTGGTGTCGCGCTCCCTCGACGGACTCTGGCAGGCCTACCTGCGCGAGCTGTCCCCCGTCGACTGCCAGTGGCTGACCACGTTCGCGACGGCCGGTCGCTCGGGCCTCGGCGACCTGCCCCCCGCGGCGCTCGACGCGCTCGACCGGCTGGAGAGCCTCGGCCACGTGCGGACCGTCCGCCAGGGCGACCGACGCGCCGTCCTCGTGGCGGCGCTGCTCGCCGACCACGTCCGCCGGACCTCCGACGCCGTCGCCCGCTCCGCGTCCCCACCGATGTGGGTGCCACCCGTCGTGGTCGACGGGCCGACGCCGGGCTGCCCGGTCGGTCGCGTCCCTCGCGAGCTCGGCTGGCGCGCGCAGCTCGTCCGCCAGGCCGCGGCGCCGGACCCCCAGGACCTCTCGGCCTGCCTCATCTCCGCCGGAACGGCGGAGGGCCCGACGCTCGCTCGCGTCCTCGGCATCGCGGAACGGTCGACACGACTCACGTCCGACGAGACGGCGCTCACCTCAGCGCTCGAGCAGCTGGCGCGGTTCGACGACGGGTCCGACGACGTGCGGCTGGCCATCGCGGCGGCCACCACGGTCCTGGAGGTCGTGGCCGGCGGCGATCGCAGGACCGAGGCGCCGGCGGACGACCCGCGCGCCCACCCGCTCGCGCGCGCGAAGGCCTGCGAGGCGCGTCTCTACGTAGCCCTCGCCTCCGGGCGGACCGCTGCGGCGAAGCCCGACCTGCCCCTGGCGTCGGCGCTGGCGGAGGAGTCCGGGGAGGTCGTGCGCCTCGTCCCCCGGCTGCGGGGTCTGCAGAGCCTGGTGACCGCGTTCCGCGGCGACCTGCGGGGGACCCGCGCCCTCGTGACCCGGACCGTGGACGACGCCGTCGCCAGCGGCCGGCTCGACCAGGTCGCCTACCTCGGGTCGAGCGTGGGCGTGCTCATGCTCGTCGGAGGTCAGCTCGGGCTCGCCCGGCGGTACGTGGAGACCGCGCTGGCGCTCCCCTGGGAGGGTGCGGCCCAGGACAGCGTCTCCACGCCGCAGCTGGCCGCGGTCCTCTCGCTGTGGGACGACGACCCCGTCCTCGCCTCGGCCCTGCACACCTGGGCCCCCGACGCTCTCGAGCTCGGCCCCGACCCGTACGACACGGCCGCCTGGCGGCACACCGCCGTCCTCCGCTCGTCAGGACGGCCCGCGGACGCGTCGGAGACCCTCCTGGACCACGCCACGGAGGCACGCCGTCGGGGATGGACGAGCACCGCGGCGATCCTGGCCATCCACGCCCGGGACATCTGTTCCACACCACGGTCGCGGGAGCTCGCCGAGAGCTGCGCCGCCGAGGTGGACAGCCCGATGACGACCCTCTACAACCGTGCCCTCCAGGCACGGGACGCCGCCGATGCCGAGGCGCTGGCGACCCTCCGGCACGAGATGCTGGAGCACGGCGCCATCGTCGGGGCCTACCGCCTCACGCTCGCCGCCTCACGCCTGACGCCACCCGGGGCGCGGGCCCGTGCGCTCGCGGCGGACCTGGCGGAGCTGCGTCGTCTGCACCCGGAGGCGGTGTTCGTCGCCGAGCGGACCACGACCGGCCCCTCCCTGACCGCGCGCGAGCGCGAGGTCGTGATGGCGGTGCTGCAGGGCCGCTCCAACGCCGAGGTCGCACGCCAGCAGTTCGTGAGCGTGCGCACGGTCGAGTCGCACCTGCACCGTGCCATGAAGAAGCTGGGCGTGACGCGCCGCTCGGAGCTGCGCGACCTGGCCGACCTGCTCTGACGCGGGCGCCACACGGTGCCGGGACGGTGCGGCCTCAGCGCTCGGGGTCGTCGCGCCCGGTCTCCTCGCCCTCGCCGTCCGGCTCGGACTCCGCGTCGGCCCGTCGGACGAGGGTGACCCGGTCGATGCGGCGGCCGTCGACCGCGGTGACGGTCAGCCGGTACGGGCCGAGGTCGACGGTCTCCCCGACTTGGGGGATGTGGCCGAGCCTCTCGAGCACCAGGCCCGCGACCGTCGAGTAGTGGCCCGACTCGTGCAGCAGCTCGAGGCCGGTCAGCTCCTCGAGGTCGTCGAGGTGCATGCCGGCGTCGAGGTCGTCGCCCTCCGGCGAGTGCAGCAGCTCGGCCTTCTCGGCCAGGTCGTACTCGTCGCGGATCTCGCCCACGAGCTCCTCGATGATGTCCTCGAGGGTGACGATGCCGTCGGTCCCGCCGTACTCGTCGACGACGAGCGCGATGTGCACGCCCTCGCTGCGCATCTGCGCCATGGCCGGGAGGATCCGGTTCGTGCTCGGCAGCACGGGGATCTCGCGCACGATGTCGGCCACGACCTCCGCAGCGGAGTCGGTCGGCACCGCCAGCAGGTCGCGCACGTGCACGAAGCCGATGACGTCGTCGCTGGAGCGGCGGCGGGTCACCGGGTAGCGCGAGTGGGGCATGGCGAGAGCGGCGCCCGCGGCCTCCGCCAGGCTCATGCCGCCGTCGAGGAAGTCGACGGCACCCCGCGGTCGCATCACCTCGCGCAGGGTCCGGTCCGTCGCGGTGAACACGTCCTGGAGGATCTGGCGCTCGTCCTCCTCCAGGCTCTCGTGCGCTCCCACCAGGTCGCGCAGCTCGTCCTCGGTCATCTCCTCGCTCGTCGCGTGCGGGTTGCCGCCGAGCAGCCGCACCACCACGTTCGTCGAGAGCGACAGCAGCCAGATGACCGGCCGCATCAGCGTCGCGAAGCGCGACAGCGGCGGCGCCACGAGCAGGGCGATCGTGCCCGACTTCTGCAGCGCGAACCGCTTGGGCACGAGCTCGCCGAAGACGAGCGACAGGTAGGCGATGAGCAGCGTCATGCCGACGAGGGCGAGGCTCGAGGCGGCCCCGGGACTGAGTCCCAGCGCCTCGAGCGACGGCGCGACGTCAGGGGCGAGGGTCGAGGCTCCGTAGGCGGCGGACAGGAAGCCCGCCACGGTCACGCCGATCTGGACGGCGGCGAGGAACGTGTTGGGGTCGCGGGCCAGCTCGGCGACCTTGCGGCCTCGCGACCCGCTGCGCTCCATCTGGCCCAGCTGGCTCTCGCGCAGCGACACCAGGGCCAGCTCGGTCGCCGCGAACACGCCGCCCACGAGGACGAAGACCATGACGAGCGCCAGGTTGAGCAGGGTGCCGGTGTCCATCACGACCTCCCGTCGACGGACGGGGGGAGGTCGCGGCCGGTACTCGGAGGATGGTCCACGTCGGCCAGTCTAGGGACGAGCGGCGACGAGGCCACTCCCCGAGCCGGTCAGGCGCGGTTGTGGGCCACCGCCGCGCGCACCAGCGCGGTGAACGCGTCGGCGTCGAGCGTGTCGTCCTGGCGCAGGTCCACCGCCCTGCGCGTCCCCGCGTCGAGACTGGCGTTGAACACGTGGCTCGGGTCGTCGAGCGACGCGCCCCGCGCGAACGTCACCTTGACCTTGTCCTTGTAGGTCTCCACGGTGCAGAGCAGCCCGTCGCAGGAGAACGTCCGCACCCCGTCGGGGTTCGACGGCTTGCGCCACTTGACCTCCTCGACCGCGTCGGGCGCAGCCGCCTGGACGAGGTCACGCACCTGCTGCACCCGGTCGGCACGCCAGTCGCTCATGGGGCGATGGTAGGCGGTCTCGGGCCGTCGGGGGTGACGTCGTCGGCGTCGGACACGGCCACGCGGTCGCGTCCCTCGCTCTTGGCGACGTAGAGGGCACGGTCGGCGCGGCCGATCGCCACGTCGGGGTCGTCGCCCCGGCGGGCGACGGTCAGCCCGTAGCTGACCGTCGGCAGGACGGTGCCGTCCGGCAGCGTCCCGCGCTGCAGCGTGGCCCCGACCTGGTCCACCGCGGCGCGCGCCTCGTCGAGGTCAGCCTGGTCGAGGAAGAGCACGAACTCCTCGCCCCCGACGCGGCCGGCGAGGTCTCCCGGCCCGAGCGCCGACCGGCAGGCGGCGGCGAACATCTGCAGCGCGAAGTCGCCGGCCGCGTGCCCGTGCACGTCGTTGACCCGCTTGAAGTGGTCGAGGTCGGCCATCACGACGACACCGTGCACGGCGCGCCGGCGGTGCGCGCGCCAGCGCTGCGCCAGCTGCTGCATCAGCTCGTCCCGGTTGAGCAGACCGGTCAGGCCGTCGCGGGTGGCGCGCGCCCGCAGGTCGATCGTGTCGTCGGCGTAGCTGAGCGCCGTCATGCTGAACGACACCGTCGCCAGCATGACCGTGGTGACGAGGGTCGTGACCTGGCTGCCCAGGAACACGTCGAACAGACGCCCGTCCTGGCCGACCGCGAGGAACGCGACGAAGCGCGCCAGGTAGAAGAGCGCGACGCCGGTGCACATGAGGGTGAGCGAGCGCAGGATCGGTCGGTAGACGCGGGCCCGCGGCCCGGGGACGGGCAGCCGTCTCCAGGCACGGTGCAGCTCCGACGCCGCCAGTGCCAGGTAGATGGTCATGAGGCCGAGGAAGAACGGGCCGCCCGACCAGTCGTTGCGGCCCGGGTGGTCCAGCGCCGACGCGGCCAGCAGCGCCGCCAGCGACGCACCGACGAGCAGCCAGCTGACGCGCAGCCCGCTGACGGCGCGCGCACCGGCCCAGACGGAGGCCGCACCGCCCACGATGCAGACGTTGCCGAGCGGGTTGCCCCACCACTGCTGCGACGTGCCGTCGAGGAGGTAGGCGCCGGAGCCCGCGAGGAACGCGCCGAGGGCCACGCACCACCAGCCGGCGTAGGCGGACCGGGTCGAGCGGTACGCCACGAAGTAGAACAGCGCGAGCAGCGTGACCGCCACGACGGCGAAGGAGACGCGCAACGAGACGACGTCGAGCATGCTGGCCCCTGGACGGTACGACGGAACACGTCGATTCTTTCACGAGAGTGGGTCCGAAGTACCGGTGTCGCCACCCCCGGGCCCGTCGCACGCCGTGACCTTCGCCGCACCGACGTCGCGGGACCGGCTCCGGCGCCAGACCGTTCTCGACTGCAACGGCAGGGCAGAATGGGGTTCCTGGAGGTTCCTCCAAGGACACCGGAACGGTCATTCGCGCCCCGACCTGCCTGACGACCACCTATGCTCGCCGAGGCCTCAGACAAGGGAGGCCCGCGCACGGGTGCGCTGAGTCCACCCTCGCCCGTGCGATCCGCTAGACACATCCAGGGTGGAGCGGGACCGCCGAGCAGTCCGCGCCTCGTCACGAGGCGCTCGGGGCTTACCACCACGTGTGGCGTGCACCTTCCAGCACGAGCCCGACAGGTCACGTTCCGCAAGCGTCGTGAAGGAACCAGATGCGTCACGTCACGCGCGCCCTCGGCGTCGCCATGCTCCTGCTGTCCCTCTCCTTCGGCACCACGCTCGCTGCCGGCAGCGCCTCCGCGCTCACGCCGCAGGAGAACAAGAAGGTCATGAAGATCGCGAAGTCCCTGCGGGGCACGCCCTACAAGTGGGGCGGCACCTCGCGCTCGGGCTTCGACTGCACGGGCTACACCCGCTACGTCTTCCGCAAGGCCCACGTCACCACGCTCGGCCGCACCGCCGGCCAGCAGGCGAAGCAGGGCATCAAGATCTCCAAGTACCGCAAGCGCGTGGGCGACCTGATCGTCTTCTACGGCGGCAACGGCGCCTACCACGTCGGCATCTACGCCGGCGACAACACGATCTGGCACTCGCCGCGCACGGGCCAGTCGGTCAAGCGCGAGCGGATCTGGAGCAGCTCCTACAAGGTCCGCCGCATGGGCTGACCGCCCCGCAGTACCCGTGATGGGCCGGCGAGCGTCTCGACGCCGCCGGCCCGTTCGTGTCCCCGCCCCCTCTGCGCGTTTGCGTGGGGCCCCACGGAAACGCGCAGATCCGGCGCACGGTTGCGTGGGGGCGAGCCGGTTTGCGTGGGGCCCCAGGCAAACGAGCCCGTCCCGGCGGCCTGCTTTCAGACGCTGGCGTCGGGGAAGGCGATCACTGAGAGGAAGCGGATGGGCAGCTCCTTGAGCTCGACCGGGCCGTGCGCGCCCTCGCCGTCGAGCTGCAGCGAGTCGCCCGGGCCCAGCTCGTAGGTCTCGCGGCCGTGGCCGTAGACCATGCGGCCCTCGAGGACGTGCAGGAACTCGGTGCCCGGGTGCTGGAAGAGCGGGTACGTCTGGCTGTCCTCGGTCAGCGTCACCATGAGCGACTCCAGCCGCTTGTGCTGACCGCGGAGGGCGCCGAGCAGCTCGTACTCGTGCCCCTCCTTGGTGCCGTGCCGGGCGATGCGCGGACCCTGCCCCGCCGGCGTGAACACGGCCTGACGCTCCTCGTCGGCGCCCCGCACGAGGGAGGTGACCGGCACGTCGAGCCCGGTCGCCAGGCGTTGCAGCGTGGCGAGGCTGCACGACGTCTGCGCGTTCTCGATCTTCGACAGCATCGCCTTCGACAGCCCGAGCCGCTGCGCCATGTCGGCGACCGACAGCCCTGCCGCGGTGCGGTGGTGCCGGACGTTGACCGCGATGGCCTGCTCGAGCGCCATCGCCTCCACCGGCTCCGCCGGGTCGCGGTCGCGGGCGCTGCCGGCGGCGTTGCGCAGCAGCGGCGCGTCGTCGGTCATGCGGGCGATCCTAGCGGTGCCCCCGCGGTGCCAGCAGGTCCTGCAGCACGGCGGCGAGGGCGGCCGCACCCGCCTCGGCGTCCGCGTCGTCGACGTGCTCCTCCGGCGAGTGGGACACCCCCGTGGGGTTGCGCGTGAAGAGCATCGCCGACGGGACGTGTGCCGCGAGGACGCCGGCGTCGTGCCCTGCACCCGTCGCCAGCACCGGCGCGTCGGGCAGCACGTGGCACAGGCGGTCGCGCAGGCCGGCGTCGAAGCGGACCTGCCCGCTGTAGGACTCCTCGACGAGCTCCACGGTGCAGCCCTCGGCCGCGCACACGGCGTGCGCCTCCTCGAGGACCTGCGCGACGAGCGCGCGCGTGACGTCGTCGTCGGGGTGCCGCACGTCGAGCCACAGGTCGACGCGCGACGCGATGACGTTCGTGCCGCCCGGGACGGGCTGGAGGCGTCCGACCGTCGCCCGCGCGTCGGGGCGGCTGCGGGCCAGGTCGCGGACCGCGACGACGACCTGGGCGGCGGCGACCATCGGGTCGCGCCGGTCGGCCATGAGCGTCGCGCCCGCGTGGTTCCCCTCCCCCATGACGGTCAGGCGCCAGCGGCCGTGCCCGAGGATCGAGGAGGCGACGGCGACCGGCTGGTCGAGGTCGACGAGACCGCGACCCTGCTCGACGTGCAGCTCGACGAAGACGCCGATGCGGCGCAGCGCCTCCTCGTCGCGGCCGAGGTGCACGGGGTCGAGACCGGCACGGGTGAGCGCGTCCGCGAGCGACGTGCCGTCGGCGTCCACCAGGCCGAGCACCCGGTCGGGGTCCTGCTCGCCCGTCATCAGCTGTGAGCCGAGGCAGGCGCGCCCGAAGCGGCCACCCTCCTCCTCCGGGAACGCGACGACCGCCAGCGGGCGGTCACCGCGGACGCCCCGGGCGTCGAGGAGGTCCAGCGCCGCGAACGCCGACGCGACCCCGAGCGGTCCGTCGAACTCCCCGCCGCCGGGCACGGAGTCGAGGTGGCTGCCGGTCACGACGGCGTCGTCGAGCGACCCGTCCGGCGCGGCGCGCCACGCCCAGAGGATGCCGTTGCGGTCGGTGACGACGTCAAGCGAGCGTCGCCGCGCCTCGGCCTCGAACCACGTGCGCAGCTCGAGCTCGGCGGCCTCGTACGCGAACCGCGAGTAGCCGCCGCGCCGCGGGTCCCGACCGACGTCGCGCACGTCGGCCAGGAGCGACGCGACGGTGGCCGGCGGACGTGACCGCAGCGGCGACGGGGCGGAGCCGGTCACCGCATCTCCCCCGCACCGACGTAGGGGTGCAGGCTGGTCAGGAGGTCGCCCTCCGCGAAGCGCGACAGCCGGAAGTCCGACGCGGGCACGTCGGGGTCGGTGCTGTCGCCCTCGAGCACGAGGTCGGCGACGAGGTCGCCCACCGCGGGGCTGATCTTGAAGCCGTGCCCCGCGAAGCCAGCGGCGAGCACGAGGCCGTCGACGTCCCCGACCGGGCCGATGACCGGGTTCCAGTCCGGCGGGACGTCGTAGACGCCCGCGTACGTGTGGGTGACCGACGGGTCGGGGAAGCCGGGGAACCGGTGGAGCAGCTTCTCGGCGTACGCCTCGAGGGTGGCCTCGCTCGCGATGTTGGAGTAGTGGTCGGGGTCGACGAGCTGGTGGCCGAAGTCGGCGTGGTCACTGGTGCCGACGAGGAACTGCCCGGACCCCTCGAGCCGGCAGTACTGCAGGCTCACGAGGTCCGAGACGACGGGCAGGTCGGGCAGCGGCTCGCCGGTGTCGACGACGAGCAGCTCCGAGCGGTACGCCTCGACCGGGAAGTGCACGCCGAGGTCGGCGAGGAGCCGGGCGGACCACCAGCCCGCCGCGACGACGACCAGGTCGGCCCCCACGAGCTCGCCGTCGGCCAGCTCGACACCCGTGACCCGGCTGTCCGACGTGACGATCCGCGCGACCGGGGCGTTCTGGCGCACCCGCGCCCCGTGGGCGCGGGCTCGCTGGCCGTGGTGCAGGGCCAGCTGGGTGGCGTCGGCGAACCCGCCGCGCGGCTCGTAGGCGCCGAGCACCACGTCGTCGACGTTCATCATCGGCCACAGCGCGGCGACCTGGTCGGGGTCGAGGAGATCGACCTCGATGCCGAGGCCCTGGTGCATGGCCGTGTTGTCCTTCAGTGGTCCGGCGTTCTCCTCGCCGACGACCACCGTGTAGCCGACCTGGCGGAACCCGACCTCGGCCCCGAGCGCCTCGAGGACCGGCAGGCTGCGCCAGGCCATCGCCGCGATGGACGGCACGCCGTAGTGGGCGCGCACGATGCCGCTGGACTTGCCGGTGCCGCCGCTCGCGAGGAGCCCGCGCTCCAGCACGACGACGTCGCGGAGCCCGCGTTCGGTGAGGGCGCGCGCGATCGACAGCCCGATCAGCCCGCCGCCGACGACGACGGCACGCGAGGCGGTCACCAGGACCCGCCCGCGGCCTGGCCGGGGATCCACGACGTGCCCGCGAGCGGGACCCGCGCCATCGCGGCGGCCTCGATGGTGATGGCGACGAGGTCCTCGGGCTCGAGGTGCTGCAGGTGCGCCTTGCCGCAGGCCCGCGCGATGGTCTGCGCCTCCATGGTCAGCACGCGCAGGTAGTTCGCCAGGCGTCGCCCGCCCTCCACCGGGTCGAGCCGCTGCTGCAGCTCCGGGTCCTGCGTCGTGATGCCCGCGGGGTCCTTGCCCTCCTGGAAGTCGTCGTAGGCCCCGGCGCTGGTGCCGAGGGCCTCGTAGTCGGCCTGCCAGCGCGGGTCGTTGTCGCCCAGCGCGACCAGCGCCGCCGTGCCGATCGCGACCGCGTCGGCCCCGAGGGCCATCGCCTTCGCCACGTCGGCCCCGGTGCGGATGCCGCCGGAGACGATCAGCTGCACCTTGCGGTGCACGCCGAGCTCCTGCAGCGCCTGGACGGCCTGCGGGATCGCCGCGAGCGTCGGGATGCCCACGTGCTCGATGAACACCTCCTGCGTGGCGGCCGTCCCGCCCTGCATGCCGTCGACCACGACGACGTCGGCGCCGGCGTGCACCGCCAGCTTGACGTCGTAGTAGGTGCGCGTGGCGCCGACCTTGACGTAGACGGGCTTCTCCCAGTCGGTGATCTCGCGCAGCTCGCCGATCTTGATGGTCAGGTCGTCCGGGCCGGTCCAGTCGGGGTGGCGCGACGCGCTGCGCTGGTCCACCCCCTGCGGGAGCGTGCGCATCTGGGCGACCCGCTCGGTGATCTTCTGCCCCAGCAGCATGCCGCCGCCCCCGGGCTTGGCCCCCTGGCCGAGCACGACCTCGATCGCGTCGGCCTGGCGCAGGTGGTCGGGGTTCATGCCGTAGCGCGACGGCAGGTACTGGTAGACGAGGTGCTTGCTCTGGCTGCGCTCCTCCGGCGTCATGCCGCCGTCACCGGTCGTCGTCGACGTGCCGACCTCGCTCGCGCCGCGACCGAGCGCCTCCTTGGCCCGGCCCGACAGCGCGCCGAAGCTCATGCCGGCGATCGTCACGGGCGTCTCGAGGTGGAGCGGGTACGTGGCGTGCCGGTCGCCGAGGACGACGTCGGTGCCGCACCGCTCCCGGTAGCCCTCGAGGGGGTAGCGCGACATGCTCGCGCCCAGGAACAGCAGGTCGTCGAAGTGCGGGAGCGGACGCTTGGCGCCCCAGCCCCGGATGTCGTAGATGCCGGTGTCGGCGGCGCGCTGGATCTCCGCGATGGTGGCCGGGTCGAACGTGGCCGACGTGCGCGGCTGCGTGCGGTACTGGGTCATGGTCGCTGCCCTCGCTGTCAGTAGGCCGACGTGTTGTCGACGTGGAAGTGGTAGAGGCTGCGGGCCGAGCCGTAGCGCGTGTAGGCGTGGGTGTCGTCGTCCTCGTAGCCGGCGCTCTTCAGCAGGGTCGCGAGCTCCTCGTGGTGCTCGGGTCGCATCTCCTTGGCCACGCAGTCGGCGCCCAGCGACGCGACCGCGCCACGCACGTAGATGCGCGCCTCGTAGATGGAGTCGCCGAGCGCGTCGCTGGCGTCGCCGCGGACGACGAGCCGGCCGGCCTGCGCCATGAAGGCGCTCATGTGGCCGATGCTCCCGCCGACGACGATGTCGACCCCCTTCATGGAGATCCCGCAGCGGGCGGCCGCGTCGCCCTCGACGACGAGCAGCCCGCCGTGCGCGGTGGCGCCCGCCGACTGCGACGCGCTGCCCTTCACCCACACCGACCCGCTCATCATGTTCTCGGCGACCCCGACGCCCGCGTTGCCCTCGACGACGACGTCGGCGGACTGGTTCATGCCTGCCGCGTAGTAGCCGACGTGGCCCTTGACCGTCACGGTCATCGGACGGTTCAGCCCGACGGCGACGCTGTGCCGCCCAGCCGGGTGGGTCACGACGACGTCGTCGACACCGAGGTCGGGGTCGTGCAGACGGGCGTTGACCTCGCGGAGGGTGCTGACGGCGAGGTCGAGCTCGAGCGTGTCGGTCATGCTGAGGTCCTTCGGGTCGCGGGTCGGGGAGAGCGTCGCGGTCAGCGGGTCCATGCGTAGATCCGCTCCGGCTCCGGCTCGAACAGGCGGGCCGACTCGATGCCGGGCAGCCCGACGAGCGCCCGGTACTCCGACGCCATGGCGACCCAGTCGTCGGTCTCGGCGACCACGGCCGGCTTGCAGGCGATGGCGTCGCGCACGACGGCGAAGGAGTCGCGGTTCGAGACGAGGAGCGTGTAGAAGCCGTCGAACGTGCGGCACAGCTCCTTGAGCGCGGTCTCCACGTCGAGGCCGTCCTCGAGGCACTGGGCGACGAAGCGGGCGCCGACCTCGGTGTCGTTGGCGCTGTCGAACCGGACGCCGCGTGCCTCGAGCTCGCGGCGGATGGTCGGGTAGTTGTGGAACGAGCCGTTGTGCACCATGCACTGGTCCGGGCCGACGGCGTAGGGGTGGCTGCCGGCCGGGGTCACGGCCGACTCGGTGGCCATGCGCGTGTGCCCGACGCCCTGCCAGCCCTGCGCGGCCGGCAGGCCGAAGGCTGCGGCGAGGTCGCGCGGACGTCCGACGCCCTTCAGTACCGCGAGGTCCTCGCCGAACCCGATCACGAGCGCGTCCGGAGCCGCGGCGCGCACCGCGGCGGCGAGCGTCGACGCGTCGACCGCCGCGTGCACGAGCAGCGTCGGGCCGGCGGTCGTGACGTCGACGCTGCCGCCCACGGCTGCCGCGAGCTCCTCGGCGAGGGCGGGGGCGTCGAGGCCGTCGGCGAGGACGGACACGGTGGCCGTGCCGGGCGGGGCCCACGTCGGGTCGCCGTAGACGGCGACCCCCGCGGAGTCCGCGCCGCGGTCCTCCATCTCGCAGAGCATGCCGGTGAGCAGCTCACCGAGTCGGGGGTGCAGGTCGGGGTTGCGGAGGTGGAGTCCGACGATGCCGCACATGGGTGTCTCCTTCAGGTGGGTCAGGGGGCGGGCCGGCTCAGAACGCCGTCAGGTAGTGGTCGACCTCCCAGGCGCTCACCTGGCTGTGCCAGGTGAAGAACTCCTCGCGCTTGAGCCGGGCGAAGTAGCGGGCGACGTCGGGGCCGACGCTGTCGAGCACGCCGGACACGGCGGTGTCGGCCTCGAGGGCCTCCACCGCGTGCAGGAGGGTGAGCGGCAGGGGCGCACGGTCGGCGTCGTCGCTCCCCCCGGGCGCGCCGGGGTCGAGGCGGCGCTCCACCCCGTCGAGCACCGCGCCGATCGCGCCGGCGGCCGCCAGGTACGGGTTGGCCGAGCCGTCGCCGCCGCGCAGCTCGATGCGGTTGCCGTCGGGCACACGCACCAGGTGGGTGCGGTCGTTGCCGCCGTAGGTGGGCACGCGCGGCGCCCACGACGCACCCGACGTCGTCGCGACCGCGCCGGTGCGCTTGTAGGAGTTCACGGTGGGCGCGACGAGCGCCTGCAGCGCGCCGGCGTGCTCGAGGACGCCGGCGATCGCCTGGTAGGCGAGCTCGGACAGGCCCAGCCCGCGCGGGTCGTCGGCCGCGGGGAAGAGCGGCTCGTCGTCCTTCCACAGCGACAGGTGCATGTGCAGGCCGCTGCCGGTGCGGTCGCCGAACGGCTTGGGCATGAAGGTCGCGGTCATGCCACGCTGCTCCGCGAGCATCGAGATCAGGTAGCGCGCGGTGATCACGCGGTCCGCGGTGGTGAGGACGTCGGCGTAGTCGAAGTTCTGCTCGAACTGGCCGTTGCCGTCCTCGTGGTCGTTGGCGTAGTTGCCCCAGCCGAGCTGGTTCATCGCCGTCGAGACCGACGCGAGGTGGTCGAACATGCGGGTCACGCCGCGCGCGTCGTAGCAGGGGCGGGCGGCGGAGTCGGAGGGGTCGGCGGTGACGAGGGCGCCACGCTCGTCCTTCGCCACGAGGAAGTACTCGATCTCGGCGCCGAGGTAGACCGAGAGGTCGCGCTCGGCGGCGCGCTCGATCATCCGACGCAGGATCACGCGCGGGGCGAAGCGCCACGGCTCACCCTCCACGTGGGGGTCGCAGTGGACGAGGGCGAGGCCCTCCTTGACGAACGGCACCGGCGTGAACGAGGCCGGGTCGGGGATCGCCATGATGTCGGGGTCCTGGGGCTCCTGGCCCATCGCGCCCGCGGCGTAGCCGGCGAAGCCGACGCCCTCGCGGGCGAGCTCCTCCACGGCCTCGACGGGCACGAGCTTGGCGCAGGGCTTGCCGGTGAGGTCGACGAACAGGGCCAGGATGAACGTCGTCTCGCTCTCCTTGGCCAGGGTCGCCAGGGGGGATGCGGTGCTGGTCATGCTGCTCCTCGGGGTGCCGCGCCGGTGCGAGGCCCGCACTGCGAGCCTATCCACTGACGTGAATCGTTGTCTACTTGAAGTAGACAGAACGCAGATGACGGCCTGATTACCCGGGCGTGAGAAGTCCGTGTCGTCCCGTCCGGGTGACGTGGGCCGGCAGCGGAGCCGGATCCGCGACGTGCGCTCGGGACCGCCTCGTCGCTACGCCAGGCCGGTGCGGGTCGCCCTGCGCACGGCCTGGATGCGGTTGGCGGCATCGAGCTTGCCCAGGATGCGCTCCACGTGCGTCTTGACCGTGCTGAGGGACAGATGCAGCTCCACGGCGATCTCCCGGTTCGTGGCACCGGTCGCCATCGCACGCAGCACGTCCAGCTCACGGTCGGTGAGTCCGGCGTCCCCGGCCAGCACGAACGCCACGATCTCCTCCTCCAGCACGGCCCGGGCCTGCTCGACCGCCGCGAGCGCGTCATCGCCCAGCTCACCCGAGACCACCACCCGCAGCGCCCCCACCGCACGACCGTCGTGCGTGAACACGCAGGAGACGGCATGGCACTCACGCGAGGCACCCGGGACGGACTCCCGCGGCAACGGGGCCGACGCGCTGACGTCCCGCTGCTCGGCCGCCCGACCGGGCCGCTCGCCGTAGGCGAAGACCGGCAGCTCGGGCCCCGCCGGACGACGTCTGATGGTCAGCAGGGCCGAGGTCAGCGGGACGGCGGCCTGCAGGTCCAGCAGCGCCCCCACCACCCGCGACCGTGCCGTGACGGCATTCGTCGCCTCCGCTCCACCAACAGGCGGTGCGGGCACGTCGTCGGCCCCCGGGACCACGCGCAGGTCCGCACGGGGGGTCTCGTGGCCCTCCATGGCTGTCCCTCCCCCTTGATGTGCTTCCCGAGACCGAGGGACCGATCGGTCACGACCTCTCCCGTGTCGGCAGGCGGTCCGCGCCGACCCGACGGCCAGGAGCGCAGGGCCCGGAGGCACGGCTTCGCGGGCGACCGTGCGGTCTCGAGGTGTTCCCCACCCCACCGACGAGCCCGCGCCGCCAGGAGCGTCGGAGCGACGCGCAGAGCTCGGCTGACACGACCCGGGTGGGCCGCGCACCCAGTGTGGGACCGGGGACAGGAGCCGTCACGCCCGGCGGCTTCGCCGCGATGATCCTCCCGATCCCAGCCGGAGTCTCCTCGCTGGCGCTCGGAGCGAAGGACAGGAGCCGTCACGCCCGGCGGCTTCGCCGCGATGATCCTCCCGATTCCTGTCGGAGTCTCCTCGCTGGCGCTCGGAGCGGAGGACAGGAGCCGTCCCTGAGGGACGGCTGCGCCGTGGAGGGTCCTCCCGATTCCTGTCGGAGTCTCCTCGCTGGCGCTCGGAGCCTCCGACAGGAATCGAACCCGCGACATCCTTATTACAAGTAAGGCGCTCTACCGACTGAGCTACGGAGGCGTGCGGACCCATCGTAGGGCCGGGCGCGTCACCGGCGGGCGGTTGTGTCGTTCTCTACGGTGGAAGGTCGTCCACCCCGGGAGGTCCCGTGCGCATCCGCACCCTCAGCACGGCCGCCGCCTGCGCCGTGCTCCTCATGCTCGCCGTCGGCGCGGTCGCCCTGACCTCCCTCGGCGACGGTGGCGACCCGTCGGCCGCCGCCGAGCCCCGACCCGCGACCAGCAGCCCGACCCCCACCCCGCGCAGCACCGAGCCCGGCACCGACCGCGAGCGGCGCGACGAGAAGGGCGACGACTCCCCCGACGAGCGCGGCGAGCGCGACCGGGACGCAGCCACGTCGAGCGGGCGCACCCCCGACCGAGGCTCCGCGTCGACGACGGCTGCCCCACCGACGACGCCGGCGGCCACCCCCACCCGGCCCACCACGCCCAGCCCCCGGCCGACCACCCCGACCCAGCGACCCACCCCGTCGCCGTCGCCGTCCCCGAGCCCCTCCCCAGGCATGCTCGAGGGGCTGCTCGACCCGATCATGGGGCGCTGACGCCTAGGTGTGATGTCCAGGGACGTTGTTTCTCTGGATAGGTGAAGGCCTCCGGGGTGAGAGTGGAGCTGTCTAGGTTCCGTCT
>NZ_JBYTCR010000030.1:0-19293 GCF_058790455.1 Aeromicrobium sp. EU05-FHT14F07 | reverse complement strand
GTGGATCTGCCACCTTCTGAGCGCTGTTCAGGTGGCAGATCCACCGACGCGGGGGCCAGACGGGGCAAGGATTCTTCCTTCTCGTGGACCGTTCCACGAGAAGGAAGAATCCTTCGTCACCCCAACCCAAAGGGCGCCCAAGATTCTGCATTCACGCGAGTGAGGTCGAACGCTTCTGCGTTCGCTACGGGATCCCGTAGCAAACGCAGCATCCTTGGAGTTCCAGCGCGCGAACGCAGATTCTTGCGTCCAACGCGGGCCGCAGCCCGAGACCCGAAGCCGACCCCCGCCCAGCTGCCCGGTCGAGGCCCTTTCGGAGCGCAGGACGAGTCAAAGCCGCACCGACGCAGCCCCACCCGAGCGAGAGGCCGAACCAACGCAGCCCCACCCCAAGGAGAACCCGCGCCACCGCAGCCGCAGGTCGAGAAGGAGCCGCCCGACGCACCCGCAGGTCGCCGACGGCCCCGTCAGACTCGCGGAGCGAGCTGGTCGTAGATCCAGGCGTACGTCTTCTCCAGGCCGTCGCGCAGGGAGATCGACGGCTCCCAGCCGTACAGCTCGTGGAACATCGTGTTGTCGCTGTTGCGCCCGCGCACGCCCTGCGGGGCGGTCAGGTCGTGCTGCTTCTGCACGGTGATGCCGGCGATGTCCTCGAGGATGCCGATCATCTGGTTGATCGTCACGAGCTCGGAGGAGCCCAGGTTGACGGGCTCGACGTTCTCGCCGGCGAGGATCTCCTGGGTGCCGCGCACGCAGTCGTCGATGTACATGAAGCTGCGGCTCTGCTCGCCGTCGCCCCAGACGTCGATGGTGTGATCGCCGGTGAGCTTGGCCCACGCGATCTTGCGCGACAGCGCGGCGGGGGCCTTCTCGCGGCCGCCCTCGAACGTGCCCTCGGGGCCGTAGACGTTGTGGTAGCGGGCGACGCGGGTGTGCAGGCCGAAGTCCTCGCGGAAGTGGCGCGCCATGCGCTCGCTGAACAGCTTCTCCCAGCCATAGCCGTCCTCGGGGTCCGCCGGGTAGGCGTCGGACTCCTTGAGGGCGGTCACGTCGGGGTCGGTCTGCTTGGTGCCGTTGTAGACGCACGCCGAGCTGCTGTAGAAGAACTGCTCCGTGCCGGCGTCGCGCGCCGCGACGAGCATGTTCGTGCTGGTCAGCACCGACAGCATGCACTCGGCCTTGTTGTTCTCGATGAAGCCCATGCCGCCCATGTCGGCGGCGAGGTTGTAGATCGCCTGGGTGCCGACGGCCATCTTGTGCGCGTCGCCCATGTCGGAGCAGTCGGCGACGACGTTCTCGGCGTCGGCGTGGACCTGGTACCACTCCTCGACCGGCTTCTTGTCGACCGCGCGGACCTGCAGGCCCTGTGCCAGCAGGTCGGCGGCGAGATGCCCGCCGATGAAGCCGCCCGCACCCGTCACCAGAACCGTCATGCCTCGTCCGCCCTCCGTGGGAAGTCGCCCGCGACGTCGGCCGCGGCGTGTGTCCGTACGCCTGTACAACGACCGGGCGCGAGGACGTTACGGGTGCGGGCGTGACGGACGCCGCAGACAGGTTCCCCGACCCGTGCCGAGGCCCCTGCCGTCACCTGTGCCGTGACCCGGACGCCGCCGCGTCGTTGGAACGCGAGAAGGGCCGAGGGAGAGATGGTCGCTGGCCTAGACTTCGCATCGACCCGCCGAGGGCGGGAGCAGGAGGGAGAGCCGTGGACCTGCGGCAGTTCGTCGGCGCCCTGCGCGCGCGCTGGATCTTCAGCACCGTCACGTTCGTGGTGGGGGCGATCATCACGGTCGCCGTGGTGCTGCTGTCCTCGCCGCAGTACGGCTCGTCCGTGAAGGTCTTCATCTCGACGCCGTCGGGGGGCTCGGCCGAGTACGCGGCCTCGTTCATCGTCACCCAGCGCGTCGCGTCGTACGCCGAGCTCGCGACCGACCCGTCGCTGCTGCAGCGCGTCGTCGACGACCTGAACCTCGACGAGTCGGTCGAGGACCTCGAGAAGCACGTGTCGGCGACGGTCATCACGAACACGCAGACGATCGACCTGCAGGTCACCGCCGACACCCCCGAAGGGGCGCAGCGCATCGCCGGTGCCACGGCCGACCAGCTCGTCGACCTCGTCGAGCAGCTGGAGCGTCCGTCGATCCGCGACGAGGCACCCGCCATCGCGGCCCGGATCGCGGCCGAGCCGAGCATCAGCGACGTCCCCGTGTCGCCGAACATCCCGCTCAACATCGGCATCGGCCTGCTCGTGAGCCTCTTCCTGGCGATCGTCGGAGCCCTGCTGCGCGACCTCTTCGACCGCACGGTCAAGTCGCGCCAGGACGTCGAGCGGATCAGCGAGCAGGCCGTGCTCGCGACGCTGCCCTTCGACCCGCTCGTCAAGCGCACGCCGCTCATGACGGAGACCGGCGGCAGCCTGGCCGAGGCGTTCCGGGTGCTGCGCACCAACCTGCAGTTCTCCGACATCGACGGCGAGAGCCACGCGATCCTCGTCTCCAGCGCGCTGCCGAACGAGGGCAAGACGCTGGTCGCCACCAACCTGGCGCTGTCGATGGCGCAGTCGGGTCGCTCGGTGCTGCTCATCGACGCCGACATGCGCAACCCCAACGTCGCCGAGCTGCTGGGACTCGAGAACTCCGTCGGCGTCGTCACGGTCCTCGTCGGCCGCACGTCGCTGGAGGAGGCGACGCAGCCCCACGTCAGCGGCATCAGCTTCATGGGCACCGGTCCCGCGCCGCCGAACCCCGCCGAGGTGCTCGACACGCAGGCCATGCGCGACCTCCTCGCGCGGGTGCGCCAGCAGTACGACGCCGTCATCATCGACGCGCCGCCGATGCTGCCGGTCGCCGACGCCTCGATCCTCCTGCCCGAGGTCGACGGCGTGCTGCTGCTCGTCCGGCACGGCTCGACCACCCGGGAGCAGCTGCGCCTCGCCGTCGGCCGCATCCAGACGATCGGTGGACGGCTCTTCGGCACGGTCCTGAACCGCACGCCGCGCCGCTCGGGCGACGCGGACGGCTACGGCTACGGGTACGGCCACGGCTACGGGTACGGGTACTCCCCGCAGCCCGACCCCGAGCCGGAGCCGCGCACCGCCGTGGTCGAGGAGAAGCTCCGCGGACTCGCGACGCGCGGACGACGCGTCCGGCGGTGAGCAGGGTGGGCACCGAGGCATGAGCGGCGTGACGCGGCAGCGGACGCACGGCACGCTGCGCCCCGAGTGGGTGGAGCGGGTCCGCTCGACCGTGCCCGCGATCGTCACGGGCCTCGCCCTCGTGCTGCTCGTCCCACGCGCGGCGTCGTCCGTCCTGGTCGGCGTCGTGCTCCTGCTCGTCCTGCTCGGCGTGGCGGTGCTGGCCGTCGTCGGCTTCGAGGGCGCCGCGATCGGCTTCCTGGTGCTCGGCACGGCCCTGTCGCCGCTGGACAACCTGCGCCCCGTCGCAGCCCTGGCGTTCGCGTCGACGTCCGACATCGTCCTGCTGCTCGGCGTGTTCGCCCTGGTGCCCGTGCTCATCGGTCGACGGCTCGTCGTCGACCCGCTGTTCCTCGGGGCCGGCGCGGCGTTCGTGGTGGTCGGCCTGTTCACGTCGGCGATGGCAGCCGACCCCGGGACGAGCCTGAACAACCTGCTGCGCCTGGTGGTCGGCGCGCTCCTGCTGCCGATCTTCTACATGGCCTGGCGACCGCCGCGCGCGGTCGTCGTCTCCCTGGCCCTCGCCTACGTCGCGGGCAACGTCGCGAACGTCGTGGCCGCCTACACGGTGGGCGGTGTCGGCGACGGTGGTCGTCGCATCGGCTACTCGACCCACCCGAACGTCATGGGCCTGTGCGCGATGCTCGCCATCGCCCTCCTGCCCTTCCTGCTGGCCGTGGTGCCACGCGGCTGGCGCCCGGCGGTCCTGGCAGCGACGGCCGTCTGCGGCTGGGGCGTGTGGATCAGCGGGAGCCGCGCGGCGCTCGTGGCTGCGGGGGCGGTGCTCGTGCTCTGGGTGCTCGTCAGCCGCTCGGTCACCGTCGCGCTGACCCTCTTCGGGCTGGGCCTGGTGCCGCTGTACTACGTCGGCGTGAACATCTCGAACCTGGCCGCCAGCGACAACGCGCTCGGGCGGCTGCTCGGCGGCGGGTCGTCGCAGGGCTCCAACGCCGAGCGCGAGGTGATCGCCCGCGAGGCGTGGGAGGTCTTCCTCAGCCACCCGATCCTCGGCAACGGCCTCTCCGACGTGCTCAAGGCGCACAACATCTACCTGCAGGTCGCGGCAGCCGTGGGCATCGTCGGGTTCGCGTTCTTCCTCGTCATGCTGGGCTCCACGGTGGTCCGCTCGCTCAGCCTCGACCGGGTCGGCGGACTCCTCGTCCTGCCCTGCCTCGGCTACCTGATGATCGGCTTCATGACGACGATCCTCTGGGACCGCTACGTCTGGTCGGTCCTCGCCCTCCCGTTCCTCGCGTCGGCGGCCTTCGCCGCCGACCGGGCCGTCGCCGGCGCGGACGTCGCGCCCGGCGACCATCCCCTCCCCATCCCGACATCACCGGAGGCCCCATGACCGTCCTCGACCGCGCCACCTGGGTGGCCCGCCGCACCCGTCAGACGGTCTCGGTGTTCGACAACGGGTGGTCGGTGCTGCGCCACATGGCGACCGGCGCCGACGAGCTGGCCTTCGAGGTCGACGGCCTGACCATCTACTGCCCCAACGCCCCCGGCGCGCGCGTGCCGGTCTACGAGGTGTTCGCCGAGGACGAGTACTCGCTCGGCTGGTTCGCGCAGGGACTGCCGGACGACGTGCACGTGGTCGACATCGGGGCGCACATCGGCTGCTTCTCCACCGACCTGGTGCGACGGTTCCCGGGCGCGTCGGTGCACTCCTACGAGCCGACGCCCTCGACGGGCGCCTACACGGTCCGCAACGTGGAGTCCAACCGCCTGGGCGACCGCATCACGGTCCACCGCGCCGCCGTGGGCGCGCGGGCGGGCACGCTCGTCATGGCCGACAACGGACCCGGCAGCGGCCACAACGGCGTGCTGCACCTCGGGGAGTCCGGCGCCACGGAGATCGAGGTGGCCTGCGAGAGCATCGCCGACGCCTTCGCCGCCTCCGGCGGCCGCGTCGACCTGATCAAGATGGACGCCGAGGGTGCCGAGTACGGCATCGTCCTGGAGTCCGACCCCGCCCTCTGGGCCGGTGTCCGGCGCGTCGTCATGGAGTACCACCACTCGGACGACCACGACTTCGGAGAGCTGCGGACCTTCCTCGAGGCGGCCGGACTCTCCCTCGTGCGCCACGAGACCGGCGGGCCCGGCTTCGGGCTCGCGTGGTTCTCGCGCGACCCGCTGCCCGCCGCCTGAGCCGCGGTCACCCCTGACGCAGGAGGACGGCGCCACCGAGGTGGGTGGCGCCGTCCAGGGGGTCCAGCATCGCATCAGCTACCAGGCGTGCAGTTCCTCGTATCGTCGGCCCGGGTCCGCCGGCGGTGACGGGTGTCCCGGAGGCTCGACAACCCAGTGGGACGGGTGATCGCCGCGTGGGTACTGGGTGCTGGGCCGTCTGTGGAGTTGTCCTGCTGAGTCCTTTTCTACGCCTGCCGACCGGACGACGGAACCCCTACGCGGACGTAACCTCACGTGCCCCGTTTCACGAGCGCACGAGGATGCGGCGACCGGTCGAGCGGCGGGTGCGCCGACCTCGTTGCACGAGCAGCGCGGTGCCGGCGGCGGCACCGGCACCGACCAGCGCCCAGAAGGCGCGACCCGTCGTGCTGTGCAGGCCCAGACGGCTGCGCAGCGCGACGGGACGGTCGAACACGAGCACCGGCCAGTCCCGCTCGGCGGCGATCCGGCGCAGCGCCTTGTCGGGGTTGACCGCGAACGGGTGGCCGACGGCCTCCAGCATCGGCACGTCGGTCTCGGAGTCGGAGTACGCGAAGCAGGCGTCGAGGTCGTAGCCGCGCTCCTCCGCGAGCCGGCGCATGGCCGTCGCCTTGTGCGGTCCGTAGGCGTAGAACTCGACCTCGCCGGTGTAGCGACCGTCGCGCTCGACCAGCCGCGTGGCGATGACGTCGTGCACGCCGAGCAGCTCCCCGACCGGGCCGACGACCTCCGAGCCCGAGGCGGAGACGATGACGACGTCGCGTCCGGCGCGCTGGTGGTGCTGGACGAGGTCGACGGCCTCGGCGTAGACGATCGGGTCGATGACGTCGCGGAGGGTGCGGCGCACGGCGTCGCGCACGACCTCGACGTCCCACCCGGCGATGAGCGACGTCATCTGCTGGCGCATCTTCTCCAGCTGGTCGTGGTCGGCGCCGTTGAGGCCGAACATGAAGTTCGCGTAGGCGCTGCGGAGCACGGCGCGCCGGGTCAGCAGCCCGCCCTCGAAGAACGGCTTGCTGAAGGCCAGGGCGCTGGACCGGGCGATGATCGTCTTGTCCAGGTCGAAGAACGCGGCCGAACGGGGGCTCACCCGGCCAGGATAGGCCTGCGGGCGGAGCCGCCGTCCACAGGTGCGCGCCCGGGTGCGTCGTGCGGCGCCCGTCCGTCCACAGGCGGGGCGGAGACGCTGTCCTGGGCCGGTGCCGGCTGGTTGCGTGGGGACATGGACACCGCGCCCCTGCTCGTGGCCACGGCCGACCCCGACGCGCTGGACGACGCGCTGCGCTGGTGCGCGGCCGTGGGCGTCACCCCCGAGGTCGCGTCGGACGCCGTGGCGGCGCGGAGGTCCTGGTCGGCGGCCCGGGCGGTGCTCGTGGCCGCCGACCTCGCGGGCCCCCTCGCCGGCACGGCGCCCCCGCGTCGTGACGGCGTGCTGCTGGTGGGCTCGGGGGAGGCCGACGGGCCGGTCTGGCGCCACGCGGTGGTGCTGGGCGCGGAGGCCGTCCTCGACGCACGGGACGAGCCGGTCGTGCTCGACCGGCTCGGTGCGCTGCTCGACGGCGGCGGCGAGGCAGCCAGCCTCGCCGTCGTCGGAGCGGTGGGCGGTGTCGGTGCGTCCACGCTGGCCACCGCGGTCGCGCTCGAGGCGGCCCGCCGGGGCCACCGTCCGGTGCTCGTCGACGCCGACACCAGGGGAGCCGGCGTCGACCTCGTCCTCGGCGCCGAACGGGTCGAGGGCGTGCGCTGGTCGGCCCTGGGTGGCGCCGACGGCCACGTCGGCGCCACCCGCCTCTCGCGGCTGCTGCCCGAGCACCGCGGTGTCGCGGTGCTCGCCTGCCCGCGCGACGGTGCCGCGGTGCCCGCCGACGTCGCCCCCGACGTGCTCGCGGCCGCGGCCCGTGCCTACGACGTGGTCGTCGCGGACGTGCCCCGGCACCTCGACGGCCTGGGCGCGACGGCGCTGCAGCGCTGCGAGGGTGCGGTCCTGGTCGTGCCCGAGGACGTGCGCTGCGTGGCCGCCGGCCGGATCGCGCTCGCCGAGGTCGGCGCGCACGTGCCGAGGGTCCTGCTGGTGACCGTCCGTCGACCCGGCGGACTCGGCTCGGGGCCGGTGGCGGAGGCGCTGCGGCTCCCGGTGGTGGCGCGCCTCGGCCACGACCGGAGGCTGCGCGGCGACGTCGACCACGGGCGGGGTCCGGGCCGTTCCAGGACCCTGCGTCGCGCGTCGGGCCAGGTGCTCGACCTGCTCGGGCTGGGACCGGTCACGTGACCGACGTCGACCCCGCCCTCGTCGCGCGGGTGCGGGCGCGGCTCGCGGTCGAGGTGCGCGAGCCCACGGCGCAGGCGGTCGCCGAGGCCCTGGGCCTGGAGGCGGGGCTGCGCGGCAGTGCGACCGTGCTGGGCGTCGTCGACGCCCTGCACCGGGAGCGTCGCGGCGCCGGCGAGCTGCAGCCGCTGCTCGACGACCCGCAGGTCACGGACGTCGTGGTCAACGGTCCGCACGCGGTGCACGTCGACCGTGGCCGCGGGCTCGAACGGGTCGACCTCGACTTCCCCGACGACGCCGCGGTGCAGCGACTCGCCCGCCGCCTCGCGGCGCAGGCCGGCCGGCGGCTCGACGACGCCAGCCCCTGGGTCGACGCGCGGCTGCCCGACGGCACGCGGCTGCACGCCGTGCTGGTTCCGCTGGTGCGGCCCGGCACGAGCATCAGCCTGCGCGTGCCGGCCCGACGGTCCTTCACGCTCGAGGCGCTCGTGGCCGCCGGTGGCGTGCACCCCGAGGCTGCGCAGCTCCTGCGGCGGCTCGTCGCGGCGCGGGCGGCGTTCGTGGTCAGCGGGGGCACCGGGACCGGCAAGACGACGCTGCTGGCGACGCTCCTCGGCCTCGTCCCTCGGCAGGAGCGCGTCGTGCTGGTGGAGGACGCAGCAGAGCTGGCGCCGGAGCACCCGCACGTCGTCGCGCTGGAGGCGCGCCCGGCCAACGTCGAGGGCGCCGGTCTGGTGACGCTGCGCGACCTGGTGCGCCAGGCGCTGCGGATGAGACCGGACCGCCTGGTGGTGGGGGAGGTGCGCGGCGGCGAGGTCGTCGACCTGCTGGCCGCGCTGAACACCGGCCACGAGGGTGGCTGCGGCACGGTGCACGCCAACTCCGCGGCCGACGTGCCGGCGCGGTTCGAGGCGCTGGGCGTCGCCGGCGGACTCGGTCGCGACGCCGTGCACAGCCAGCTGGCCGCCGGGGTGCAGGCCGTCGTGCACCTGCAGCGGGGTCGGGACGGGGTGCGTCGGCTCGAGGAGGTCGGCGTCCTCGTCGCGGACGCCGCGACCGGCCAGGTGCGGTGCGTGCGAGCAGCCGGTCTGGTGGACGGACGCTGGGTGGCGGGTCCGGCGCACGAGCGCTGGACCGCCCTCGTCGAGGACGGTGCGTGAGGCTCTCGACCGGGCTGCCGCTGCTGTGCGCCACGTGCGCCGCAGCAGCCGTGCTGCTGTCGTGGCCGCCCGGGCGGTGGGTGCTCGCGGTCCGGCTCGGGGCGGGCGCGGTCGTCGACGGCGACGCCGTGCGCCGCCTCGTGGCGGGCGCCGGGCGTCGGCTCCGCGCAGGGTGGGGCGGCTGGCTCCCCGTCGCGGTCGCCGGCGGACTCGCGCCCTGGGTCGCGACCTCGCCCGTCCCGGCCGTCCTGCTCGCGACGGCGGCCGGCTGCGCCCTGGCGGGCTGGCGGCTCATGAACCGGGCCCGGGCACGGCGGGCCGCCTCCGAGCTGGCCGAGCGCGTGGCGGCCTCCCTCGAGCTGCTCGCCGCCGAGCTCCGGGCGGGCGTCCTGCCCGCTGAGGCCCTGCGGAACGCGGGCGACGACCTGCCCGAGCTCCGCCAGGTGTCGGAGGCCGCGGGGCGTGGTGGCGACGTCGCCGCCGCGCTCGACGTCGTCGCCCGTCGTCCCGGGGCCGACGACCTGGCGCAGGTGGCAGCGGCCTGGCGCGTGGCGGAGCGGTCCGGCGCGCCTGTCGCCGACGTCCTCGACCGCGTGGTCGACGCGGTGCGGTCCGACCGCGACCTCGGGCGCGAGGTGCGGGCGGAGTGCGCGTCGTCGCGGGCGACCGCCCGGCTGCTCGCCGTGCTGCCCGTGCTCGGCCTGGCGCTGGGGTCCGGGCTGGGCGGCGATCCTGTGCACGTGCTCACGGCGACCCTGCCCGGCGCGTCGTGCCTGGCCGCCGGCTGCGCCCTGGCGCTGCTCGGGCTGGTGTGGGTCGAGCGGATCGTCGCCACCGCCGAGGCCCGGCGGTGAACGTCGCCGCGTGCCTGTGCGCTGCGGTCGCCGTGTGGCTGGTCCTGCCGGCGCCGGCCACCGCCCGGCACCGCACGCTGCTCGGCGCACCCCCGCCGCGGCGCCGAGCCTCCCCGCAGCTCATGGTCACCCTCCTCGTGCCGGTGGCCTGCCTCGTCGTGCTCGGTCCCGTACCGGGCGCCGGCGTCGCGCTCGTGGCGACGCCCCTCGCCCGTGCCGCGGTGACCACCACGGTCTCTGCGGCGGAGCGCCGCCGCCGCGACCTGGTGGCGCGGCAGCTGCCCGGAGCGCTCGACCTGCTCGTCGCGGTGCTGGCGTCGGGCCGACCGGTCGTCGTGGCCCTCGACGTGGTGGCCGGTGCCGTTCCCGCGCCGTTGCGGGACGACCTCGAGGGGATCGTGGGCCGGCTGCGCTCGGGGGCCGACGCCGCCGCCGTGTGGGACGTGCTCGCGCGGCACCCCACGCTCGCCGTGCTGGCGCGGGCGTTCCGACGCGCCGAGCAGTCGGGTGCGCCGGTGGCGGCCGTCCTGGCTGCCACGGCGGCCGACGTGCGCCGTGACGTCGCGGCGAGGTCGCGGGAGCGGGCGCGCGCCGTGGCCGTCCGGACCGCGGCGCCGCTCGGCCTCTGCTTCCTGCCCGCGTTCCTCCTCGTTGGCATCGTGCCGTCCCTGCTCGGCGTGGCGTCGGGCCTCGACCTCCTCGGAGGCTGAGCCGCCTGTCCGTCCACAGGCGGTCCCGCCGACCGGAGGAGGCAGCCGCCCGGTCCACATCGCTCGACGCCGTGGGCACTCGGACCGTCGACGACGCCATCTCCTCGGTGTCAGCCCGTTCCACGAAAGGACAGCCATGCACCTCTCCACCTCCCGCCCCGCCCCGTCGAGGACCCGATCCCGCGGCGCCTCGCTCGTCGCCCGTGTGACCCGCCGCGGTCGACGGCAGGACGGCATGACCACGGCGGAGTACGCCGTCGGCACGCTCGGTGCCTGCACCGTCGGCGGTGTGCTCGTGAAGATCGGCCAGTCGGAGTGGTTCGGCGACCTGGTCAAGGACGTCATCGACAACATCCCGAACGTCCTGCCGAACCTGTTCTGACCCAGCCGGCTCCAGGGCGGGGGAGTCCGTCCCGCCCTGGAGCCTGCCGACCTGACCGAGGAGGTCACCGTGCCGCGCCCGACCCGTTCCGACGTCCCCGCCACCGCACCACCCGCTCGCCGGTCGCGCGTCCGACCTCCCGGCGACGGCGGCGCCACGACGGCCGAGTACGCCGTCGGCACGCTGGGGGCCGTCACCTGCGCCGTCGTGGTGCTGCGCCTCGGCACCGACGGCTGGTTCCTCGACCACGTCTCCGCGCTGCTGCGGCAGGCCCTGGAGCCCCGCTCCCTCCTGGAGCTCCTGTGGCACAGTCGTCCGTTCGCGCCCCTGCGATGAGGCGACGCGGCGAACGCGGCACGGCCACGGCCGAGCTGGCCGTCCTCGCGCCGTTCGGGCTCGTGCTCGTCGTGCTGCTCGTCTGGGTCGCGTCCCTCGGCCTGACCCAGGTGCGGCTCGTCGACGCCGCCCGGGAGGGCGCTCGTCTGGTCGCGCGGGGCGAGCCCGAGGCCGACGCCGTCGCCGTCGTGCGGCGGCTGGCGCCCGCCGGGTCCACGGTGGAGGTGGCCGAGGGCGCCGACGGGACCGTCGCGGTCACGGTACGGGTGCGGACGCGGGCACCCCTCGGCTTCGCGTCGACGGTGGGCTCCACCCGGCTCGACGCGACCGCGGTGGCAGCCGTGGAGACGTCGTGAGCACGCCGCCGGCCGATCGGGGATCGGTCACGGTGCACGCGCTCTGGGTCGGCGCCGTCCTCGTGACCGTCGTCGCGCTGGGGCTGCAGGTGACCGGCCTGGTCGCGCTGCGGCACCGCGTGTCCGGCGCAGCCGACCTCGCCGCCCTGGCCGGCAGTCGGGCGTCCACGGAGGGCGCCGACCCCTGCGAGGCCGCCCGTGAGGTGGCGCGCCGCAACCGCGCCACGCTCGAGCGGTGCCGTGCCGACCTCGACGTCGTCACGGTCACCGCGACCGCCGCCACCAGGCCGTGGTGGGGCGGGACGTGGCGCGCACGGGTGCAGGCGCGGGCCGCGCCGGCCTGGTACGAGCGGTGAGCGTGGGCTCAGTCCTCGGGTGCGCCGTCGAGCAGGGCGTCGAGCAGCCGCACCGCGCCCGCCTTGTCGAGCGGCTCGTTGAAGTTCCCGCACTTCGGCGACACCACGCACGACGGGCACCCGTCGCGACACTCGCAGTCGTCGATCGTCGCGCGCGTGACGCGCAGCCACCGCTCCACGACCTCGTAGCCGCGCTCGGCGAAGCCTGCGCCGCCCGGGTGGCCGTCGTAGACGAAGATCGTGAGCGTCCCGGTGTCCGCGTGGACGGCGGCCGACAGCCCGCCGAGGTCCCAGCGGTCGCAGGTGGCGAGCAGCGGCAGCAGCCCGATCGCGGCGTGCTCGGCCGCGTGCGCAGCGCCGGGCACGTCGGTGCGTTCCAGCACCCGCTCCACCACGTCCGGGGGCAGCGTCCACCAGGTCGCGACGGTGCGCAGCGTGCGCGACGGGAGGTCGAGCGGCTCCTCGCCCACCAGGCTGCCGTCGTGCCGCCGGCGGCTGAACGAGACCGCCTGGCTCGTCACGTCGACCTCGCCCAGGTGGACCGTCGTGGCACCCCAGCGTCGCGTGCGCCGGGTGGCGACCACCGAGACCTCCGTGGTCGAGCGCGCCGACGTCGACCAGCCGGGGTCCTCGGCGTGGACGACCGCCACGCCGTCGTCCACGTCGTACTCGTCGACCACGTGCACCTGGCCCTGGTGCACGTACACCGCCCCCTCGTGCACCTCTCCGTCGGCGGCACCGGCGTCGACCGTGCCGACCAGGCGCCCGGTCGGGCCGTCGACGATCTGCACCGGTGCGCCGCCGCTGCCGCGCAGGTCGGCGAGCGCGGCAGCGCGGTCGCGGCGGGTCCAGAACCAGCCCGCCGTCCTCCGTCGCAGCCAGCCGGCGGCCTCCAGCGCGTCGACCCCCTCGCGGGCGCGGGGGCCGAACAGCTCCAGGTCGGCCTCCGTCAGCGGCAGCTCCTGCGCGGCGGCGGCGAGGTGCGGACCCAGCACGTACGGATTGTCGGGGTCGAAGACGGTGGCCTCCACCGGCGCGCCGAGCCACGCGTCGGGATGGTGCACCAGGAACGTGTCGATGGGCTCGTCACGTGCCACGAGCACGCCGAGCGAGCGCTGGCCGTCGCGCCCGGCCCGTCCCACCTGCTGCCAGAACGCCGCACGCGTGCCCGGGAACCCCACGCTGACGACGGCGTCGAGGCCGCTGACGTCGACGCCCAGCTCGAGCGCGTTCGTCGCGGCCAGGCCCAGCAGGTCGCCGGAGCGGAGCCGGTCCTCCAGCTCACGACGCTCCTCGGGCAGGTAGCCGCCGCGGTAGGTGGCGACCCGCGCCGGCAGCTCCGGCGCCACCTCGCCGAGCCGGTCCTGGGCCCCCCGCGCGATGGCCTCGGCCCCTCGACGGGACCGCGAGAAGACCAGCGTGCGCGTGCGGTCCAGCACCAGGTCGGTGAGGACGTCGGCGGCCTCCCGGCCCGCGGACCGCCGGCTCGGCGGCTGGGAGGGGTGCGCCGCGCCCACCAGCGGCGGCTCCCAGAGCGCGATCGTGCGCGGACCGTGGGGCGAGGCGTCGTCGGTCACGGCCACCACGTCGAGCCCGGTCAGCCGCCGCGCCGACGCCTCGGGCTCGCTCACCGTCGCCGAGGAGAGCACGACCACCGGCTGCGACCCGTGATGCGCGCACACGCGCAGCAGCCGGCGCAGCACGTGCGCGACGTGCGCGCCGAACACCCCGCGGTAGTGGTGGCACTCGTCCACGACCACGACCTGGAGTCCCGCGAAGAGCCGCGCCCAGCGCTCGTGGCCGGGCAGGAGGGTGTGGTGCACGGTGTCGGGGTTGGTGAGCACGAGCTGCGCGTGGTCGCGTGCCCACGAGCGCTCGTCGAGCGAGCTGTCGCCGTCGACGGTGGTCGCCCGCACGAGCGGTCCACCCTCCTCGTCGCGGGGCAGGCGTCGCAGCTGGTCGGCGGCGAGGGCCTTCGTCGGTGCCAGGTAGAGGGCCGTCGGGGCGCGGTGCCCGCGGATCGCATCGCCTGTGCGACCGCGGACCAGCGCGTCGAGCGCGGGGACCTGGTAGGTCAGCGACTTGCCCGAGGCCGTCCCCGTCGACACGACGACGTGCCGGCCGGCGTGCACGTGCGCGAGCGCCTCGGCCTGGTGGGCCCAGAGGTGGGTGACGCCCTGGGCGGCGAACGCGGTGCGCACGCGCGGGTCGACCCACTCCGGCCACGGCTCCACGACGGCGTCGCGCGCGGGGACCTCGTGCAGGTGCAGGATCCGGTCGGCGTAGCGCGTCAGCACTCGGTCCGGTTCCACCGGGCCATCCTCCCAGGGTCCCCGTCGGAGCCGCCGACGACGGGGCGTCCACGCGTCCGGCGTGGTTGACTTGGTCCATCTCCGAGGAAGGACGTTGATGGAGCTCCTGCTGACCACCCGCACCGACGAGCCCTTCGAGATCATCGAGGTCGGCGGCGAGATCGACGTGTACACCGCGCCCCGGCTGCGGGAGGCGATCGTGGAGGCGATCGACGCAGGTCACCTGCGCCTCGTCGTCGACGTGCAGCGCGTCGACTTCCTCGACTCGACCGGTCTCGGCGTCCTCGTGGGCGCCCTCAAGAAGGTCCGGGCGGGCGGCGGCTCGCTCGACATCGTCTGCACCCACCCGCGGCTGCTCAAGATCTTCGAGATCACCGGCCTCGACAAGGTGTTCGGCCTGCACGAGTCCGTCGAGGCCGCGCGCGCCGCGCACGACACCGCCGACCTCGCCTGAGGTCGCCCCGACGTCGGCGTGACACGCTGACGCCATGGAACGACTGCGCGCCCGCCTGACCGACGTCGGCTTCACCGTCGAGCAGGTGCAGGTCCTGCTGGGGACCGAGGCCCACGGGGCCCTGCTGCGCAACGAGACGACGCCGGCCGAGCGCGCCACCCGCGACGGCTCGCCGCTCTCGACGCTGGTGCGCCTGTTCTCCCTGCAGCGACCTGAGCCTGCCGCGGCCGTCTCGGCCGCGCTGCCGGGGCAGGTGGACGAGCTGGTGGATCGCGGCGTCCTCGCCCGCGACGGCGACGTGGTGCGCGCGCTGGTCGACGTCCGCCCCTACGGCGACGAGACGCACGACTGGTGGGTCGTCTGCGACCTGACCCCCGGGCTCGACACGCGCCCCATCGAGGTCGGTCCCGAGCACGTCCTCGGCATCAGCGAGGCGTCCTCCTCCCTCGCCCAGCTCACCGTGCCGGGCCCCTCCCTCCGCCCCACCCCACGATTCGGTACGTCATCGCCCTTTCCCGCGACGGGAACAGGCGATGACGTACCGAATCGTGGGGACTCGACGCGCGCGCTCGACCTCGGGACCGGGTGCGGGGTCCAGGCGCTCCACCTGGCGCAGGGGCACGACCGCGTCGTCGCCACCGACGTCAACCCGCGGGCCCTCTGGGCAGCGCGGCTCACGGCCGAGCTCAACGGCGTCGACGTCGACGTACGCGACGGCTCCTTCTGGGACCCGGTCGCGGGCGAGCGCTTCGACACCATCGCCACCAACCCGCCCTTCGTCGTCTCCCCACCGACCGGGGACCGGCTCGTCTACCGTGAGAGCAGCCTCGCGACGGACGGCGTCGTGCGCACGGTCGTCGCCGGAGCCGCGGACCACCTCGTCCCGGGCGGCTGGTGCCAGGTGCTCGGCAGCTGGGTGCACACCGACGAGCCGTGGCAGGAGCGGCTGGGCGGGTGGGTCGGGCCGACCGGCCTGGACGCCTGGGTGGTCCAGCGTGAGGTGGTGGACCTCTCGGCGTACGTCGAGATGTGGCTGGCCGACGCGGGCGTCCGACACCGGCCCGACTACACGGCCCGCTACGACGCCTGGCTCGACTGGTTCGACGCCCAGGGCGTGCAGGCCATGGCGTTCGGATGGATCAGCCTCCGCGCGGCGCACCGCGACGTGCCCGTGCTGCGGCTGGAGGAGTGGCGCCACGAGGTCGTGCCGCCCGTCGGGGGCGCGGTCCTCGCCTGGGCCGAGCGGGTCGACGCCCTCGCCGCCGCCGACGACGTCCTCGACGTCCGCTGGCGGCAGGCACCCACGCTGACGCAGGAGACGTTCGGCCGGGCCGGCGAGGAGGATCCGGAGGCGATCGTCCTGCGCCTGGGGGAGGGGCTGCGCCGCGCCGCGCAGGTCGACACGGTCCAGGCGGGGCTCGTCGGAGCGCTCGACGGCGACCTGACGGCCGGGCAGGTGCTCGACGCGCTCGCCCGGCTCCTCGATCGCGATCCCGAGGCCCTGCGCGAGCAGTACCGCCCGGTCGTCCACGAGCTCGTCGCCGACGGCCTGCTGGTTCCCTGACCGCCCGGCACGGGCCGTGTGGCGCGCGCCACCTGTGCCCCCGGGGCACGATGTTCCTTGACAAGGCGCGTTAGCGTATGCCGCGTCCGGCCCGCTGTCCGTGCGCCCGGACCGTCCACGAGGGAGTAACACCGTGACCACGCTCGTCATCGTCGAGTCGCCGAACAAGGTGCGCAGCATCCAGTCGTACCTGGGTGACGGCTACGTCGTCGACTCCAGCGTGGGCCACATCCGCGACCTCCCGAAGGGCGCCGACCAGGTGCCGGCCAAGTACAAGGGCCTGCCCTGGGCGCGCCTCGGCGTCGACATCGAGAACGGCTTCGACCCCGTCTACGTCGTCGCCGCCGACAAGAAGCCGCAGATCACCAAGCTCAAGAAGCTCCTCAAGGAGGCCGACGAGCTCGTGCTCGCGACCGATGAGGACCGCGAGGGCGAGGCCATCGCCTGGCACCTGTTCGACGAGCTGAAGCCGAAGGTGCCCGTCAAGCGGATCGTCTTCAACGAGATCACCCAGGAAGCGATCACCCGGGCCGTCCAGAACCCGCGCGACATCGACATGGACCTCGTCGACGCGCAGGAGACCCGCCGCATCCTCGACCGGCTGTACGGCTACGAGGTCAGCCCGGTCCTGTGGAAGAAGGTCATGTCGGGTCTCTCGGCCGGGCGCGTGCAGTCGGTCGCGACGCGCCTCGTCGTCGAGCGCGAGCGGGAGCGCATGGCGTTCCGCTCGGCCTCGTACTGGGACCTCGACGCCACGTTCGACGCCGGCGAGCAGCACGACGACGCGCGCCTGTTCCCCGCCCGTCTGGTGACGGTCGGCGGCAAGCGGGTCGCGAACGGGTCGGCCTTCGCCGACGACGGCACGCTGAAGAACGCCGACGTCGCGCACCTCGACGAGGCGCGCGTCACCGCGCTCGCGGACGGCCTGCGCGACGAGACGTTCACGGTCGCCTCGGTCGACGCGAAGCCCTACACCCGCAAGCCGTACGCGCCGTTCCGCACCACGACGATGCAGCAGGAGGCGTCGCGCAAGTTCGGCTTCGGCGCCGCCCGCACGATGCAGGTCGCGCAGCGCCTGTACGAGGGCGGGCACATCACCTACATGCGCACCGACTCGATCACCCTGTCGCAGACCGCGCTGAACGCGTCGCGCGCCCAGGTGAGGGAGCTGTACGGCGCGGAGTACCTGCCCGACAAGCCCCGCACCTACACGGGCAAGGTCAAGAACGCCCAGGAGGCGCACGAGGCCATCCGTCCTGCCGGCGAGAAGTTCACGACCCCGCAGGCCACCGGGCTGCGCGGCGACGAGCTGAAGCTGTACGAGCTGATCTGGAAGCGGACGCTCGCGTCGCAGATGAAGGACGCGCGCGGCGAGCAGGTCTCGATCCGGCTCACCGCCACGGCGTCCGACGCGGCCGGCGCCGACGCCGGGGCCCCCGTCGAGCTCACCGCCTCGGGGCGCACCATCACGTTCCACGGCTTCCTGAAGGCGTACGTGGAGTCCCGCGAGGACAACGGCCAGGGTGACGACCAGCAGACGAAGCTGCCCGCGCTCGCCCAGGGCGAGACGGTGACCGCGCACGAGCTGACGCCCGCCGGGCACGAGACGAAGCCGCCGGCCCGCTACACCGAGGCGTCGCTGATCAAGGAGCTCGAGGACCGCGAGATCGGCCGTCCGTCGACCTACGCGTCGATCATCGGCACCATCCAGAACCGCGGCTACGTGTTCAAGAAGGGCACCGCGCTCGTCCCGGCGTGGATCGCGTTCAGCGTGGTCCGGCTGATGGAGCAGCACTTCCCGCGCCTGGTCGACTACTCCTTCACCGCCGAGCTGGAGGACGTCCTCGACCAGGTGTCCCACGGGCGCGAGGAGCGTCAGCGCGTGCTGGAGGGCTTCTGGGCCGGCAGCGGCGAGAAGGACACCGGCCTCAAGCGGCTCATCGAGAACCTCCCCGACATCGACGCCCGCGGGCTCGCCACGTTCGAGCTCGGCGACGACGTCGCGGTGCGCGTCGGGCGCTACGGACCGTACGTCGAGGGCCCGCCGATGGTGCCCGGCAAGGACGGCGTCGACGTCCCCACCCGGGCGAACGTGCCCGAGGACCTCCCGCCGGATGAGCTGACCCTCGAGAAGGCGAAGGAGCTGCTGGCGAACCCGGCTGGTGCCGAGAAGATGCTGGGCACCCACCCGGAGACCGGCCTGGACCTCGTGGTCAAGAACGGCCGGTTCGGCCCGTACGTGACCGAGCTGCTGCCGGAGGACGCGAAGAAGGGCGAGAAGCCGCGCACCGCGAGCCTCTTCCGCTCGATGAGCATGGACTCGATCGGCATCGACGACGCCGTGCAGCTCCTCACGCTCCCGCGCGTCGTCGGCACCGACGTCGACGGCACGGAGATCACCGCCCAGAACGGTCGCTACGGCCCGTACCTGAAGAAGGGCACCGACTCGCGCTCGCTGGAGTCGGAGGAGCAGCTGTTCACGCTCACCGAGGAGCAGGCCCGCGCCATCTACGCGCAGCCGAAGACCTACGGCCGCCGCGGCACCGCGAAGCCCCCGCTGAAGGAGCTCGGCGTCGACCCGGTCAGCGAGAAGCCGATCGTCGCCAAGGACGGCCGCTTCGGCGTCTACGTCACCGACGGCGAGACCAACGCCTCGCTGCGCAAGGACGACGACCTCGAGACCCTGACCCCCGAGCGCGCCCAGGAGCTCCTCGCCGAGCGTCGCGCCCGCGGTCCGGTCAAGAAGACGGCGAAGAAGAGCGCGAAGAAGACCACGACCAAGAAGACGGCGGCGAAGAAGACGGCCACCAAGAAGACGGCTGCGAAGAAGACCGCCGCGAAGAAGACCACGGCGAAGAAGACGGCGGCGAAGAAGACGGGGACCGCGAAGAAGAGCTGAGTCCTCTCGGGCTGCGGTGGTCGTGACCTTGCTGGTGCGCTGGCGACGTTGGGCCGTGCTTGCTGGTGCGCTGCCGTAGGGGGTTTGTACCCGCTGGTGCGGTGCCGCAGGGAGTCTTCGCTTGCTGGTGCGCTGCCTCGGCTCACGCTGGGGGTGGCCTCCGAAAGGGCCTCGACCGGGCAGCTGGGCGGGGGTCGGTTTCGGGTCTCGGGCTGCGGCCCGCGTGGGACGCAGGATTCTGCGTTCGTGCGTTGGGGTTCGAAGGATGCTGCGTTTGCT
>NZ_JBYTCR010000029.1:0-23426 GCF_058790455.1 Aeromicrobium sp. EU05-FHT14F07 | reverse complement strand
ACAATCAACGACGCCACTCAGCCCTCGCAGGACTGCCCCCGATCAGCCGAGTGTCATGAACGTCCCCGCCAAGTACAGCTAGCGCAGCCCGAAGATCGGGGGCAGGGCGAGCAGCATCGTCAGCGACCACGTGCAGTGGGTCAGGACGGGCGCGAGGATGCCGCCGGACGCGCGGCGCTGCAGCCCCACGACCACGCCCAGCAGGATCGCGGCGAACGCGAGCATGACGTTGCCCGTGGCGAGCGTCGCGGCCGTGTAGGCCACGGTCGTCCAGACGACGGGGTGCCGGGGGATCGCGGCGTAGGCGGCCCCGCGGAAGAACAGCTCCTCCGCCACGCCGTTGACGGCGGTGACGACGACCAGCAGCGGCAGCGTTCCCTCGGTCGCGAAGCCCAGCACCTTCTCGACCTGGTCGGACAGCAGCGGGACCTCCCGCACGACGAGCGCGCCCACGACGAACACGCCCGCGAGCGCGAGGCCGATGGCGATGGGCTGCACGACGGGCCGCGCGAGGCCGTCCTCGTCGTCGGGGTCGTCGGTGACGATGTGGCCCAGGTAGAGCCGCCCGGACGCGAAGGCGCCGACGGTCCACACCGCCGCGAGCCCGAACGTGAGCGGGTAGAACCAGGGACTGCCGGGCTCCACGCGCAGCGAGACGCCGAGCACGAGGGCGCCCAGCACCACGAAGCCGGCGGTGACCCACTGGCGGCGACGGAACGCGGCGGGGGACATGCGGTGGTCGCGGGACACGACGTCCCGCAGGGAGCGGTCGAGCCAGCGTCGGCCCGGGTAGCGGCGCGTCACGGCGCGCTCAGCGGGGCTCGAAGCCGACGACCACCGCGGCCATGTCGTCGGCGCCGTGTCCGGCGGCCGAGGCCGCGGCGAAGCGGTCGCGCACGGACTCCAGGAGCGACGTGTCCATGACGTCCGCGCCGGCGTCGAGCATCAGGGAGAGGTCCTTCAGGACGCCGTCGACGCCGAACGACGGCGTCAGCTCGTCGTCGAGGATCGCGCGACCCTTGAGGTGGGCGTAGGGGGTGTCGACGGCCGAGCCCTTGATCGCCTCCAGGAAGAGGTGGGGGTCGACGCCCTGGACCCGCGCCAGCGTGAGCGCCTGCGCGGCAGCGGCGGTGACGGACGCGACCCACGAGTTGCAGGCGAGCTTCAGGGCGCTCGCCTGCCCGGCGGCGTCGCCGACGACGAGGGTGCGTGCCCCGATGGCCTCGAGGACCGGACGTGCCGCGGTGAGCGACTCCTCGGGACCGGAGGCGAGCACGGTCAGCGCGCCGTCGGCGGCGGGCTTCTTCGTCCCGAGGACCGGCGCGTCCACGAGCACCCGGTCGTGCCGCTCCGCCAGGTTGTGCAGTCGTCGTGCGCCCTCCGGGCCGACGGTCGCGGTCTGCAGCCACACGGTCGTCGGAGGGGAGGCCGCCAGGGCCTGCTCCAGCACCTCCTGCACGGACGCCTCGTCGAACAGGGAGACGACGACCACGTCGGCGTCGGCGACCGCCTCGGCGGCGGTCGCGGCGACGTCGGCACCCTGGTCCCGCAGCGGCTCGGACCTCTCCGGGCTCCGGTTCCAGACGGTCGTCGCGATGCCGGCCCGAAGGACCGACGCGGCCATGCCGGCGCCCATGGCGCCCAGCCCGATCACACTCACGCGCATGCTCCGACCGTACGTCGGACGACGCGGCCGTGCCGTCCGAAGGGGCCGATGGAGGGGCCGGAGTGCAGGGGGCGAGCCGGCACGCCGATAGGATGCCGCCATGGCCCGCATCATCGTCGACGTCATGCCCAAGCCCGAGATCCTCGACCCGCAGGGCAAGGCCGTCCACGGCGCTCTCCCGCGTCTCGGGTTCGAGAGCGTCTCCGACGTCCGCCAGGGCAAGCGGTTCGAGCTGCAGGTCGAGCTCGCCGACGAGTCGACCCTCGCCGAGGTGCACCAGATCGCCGAGACCCTGCTGTCGAACCCCGTCATCGAGGACTTCACCGTCCGCGTCGAGTCGTGAGGACACGACCATGAAGATCGGTATCGTCACCTTCCCCGGCTCGCTCGACGACGTCGACGCGCAGCGCGCCGTCCGACTCGCCGGCGGCGAGCCCATCGCGCTGTGGCACGGCGACCACGACCTCAAGGGCGTCGACGCGGTCATCCTGCCCGGCGGGTTCTCCTACGGCGACTACCTGCGCTGCGGCGCGATCGCCCGCTTCGCGCCCGTCATGACGGAGGTCGTCGCGGCCGCGCAGGGCGGTATGCCGGTGCTGGGCATCTGCAACGGCTTCCAGATCCTGTGCGAGTCGCACCTGCTGCCCGGCGCGCTCATCCGCAACGACCACCGGACGTTCGTGTGCCGCGACCAGGTGCTCGTCGTCGAGAACCCTGACACCGCCTGGACGAGCGACTACGCCGAGGGCCAGCGGATCACCATTCCGCTCAAGAACGGCGAGGGCGGCTTCATCGCCGACGAGCCCACGCTCGACCGGCTGGAGGGCGAGGGTCAGGTCGTGTTCCGCTACGTCGGCTCGAACCCGAACGGGTCGCTGCGCGACATCGCCGGCATCACGAACGAGCGCGGCAACGTCGTCGGCCTCATGCCGCACCCGGAGCACGCCGTCGAGGACCTCTGTGGTCCCGGGACCGATGGTCTCGCGTTCTTCACGTCCGCCGTCCGCCAGCTCACGTCGGTCTGACGTGACGCTCCCTCTGGGCTGGTCGGTCCTGCTGCTGGTGACGGCCGCCTGGAACCTGCTGATCTGGCCACGCTTCTGGCAGCGGATCGCGAAGGACGACCGGTCGCGTGACGCCGCGGGCCGCACCACGACGTTCTACCGCGTGCACGCCGTGCTGATCGGCGTCTCGCTGGCGCTGGGCGTCGCGGTCGGTGTGCTGGGCCTGCTGACCCTGCTCTGACGCGGGCCCGCCCGAGGTCGCACTAGGGTGGGCGCATGGAACGCCGCACCTACGTGCTCGTCGACGGCGAGAACATCGACGCGACCCTCGGCCAGTCGATCCTCGGCCGGCGCCCGCACCCGCACGAGCGACCCCGCTGGGACCGCGTGCTGTCCTTCGTCGCGGCGGAGTGGGAGCAGCCCACGCAGGGCCTGTTCTTCATCGCGGCCAACGGCGAGGTGCCGATGTCGTTCGTCCAGGCGCTGACCGCCATGGACTTCCGGCCGGTGCTGCTGTCCGGCACGCCGGACCAGAAGGTCGTCGACATCGCCATCCAGCGCACGCTGGAGGCGCTCGCCGAGCGCGAGGACGACGTCGTCCTGGCCAGCAACGACGGCGACTTCGTGCCCCAGCTGGGCGCGTTGGTCGGGACCCGACGCACCGCGCTCCTGGCGTTCCGCGAGATGCGCAGCAGCGCCTTCGTCCCGCTCGTGGAGCGGGGCCTGGAGTTCTACGACCTCGAGTACGACGTGCACGCGTTCAACGAGGAGCTGCCGCGGATCCGCGTCGTGCCGATCGAGGAGTTCGACCCGCTGCAGTTCCTGTAGCCGCACGCCGGCGTGCTGTCGTGACGGGACGCACGCCGCGACGATGCGGGGTTCGGGGTGGTCGGCTGCTAGGCTGGCCTTTCCATGGGAGCCCCGGATCATCTTCGGTAGGGCCTCCCCCTTCCGCCCGAGCAGGCCGCGTCGCCTCGTCACGAGTGCGCCGCAGAGCGGCCCGGGCCCACGATGTCTGAGAGTTCTGTGAACCAGCCTGCCGGCGGCCGTGTGCTGCCCACCCCTTCCCCGTCCACCTCCACCCCCTCCTCCGCGGACGCCGCGTCGGCCGGTCCGCGCTCGTCCGGCTTCGCCGACCTGGGTCTGCCGAAGACGCTCGTCAAGGCCCTCGCCCGCGAGGGCATCGTCGAGCCGACCCCGATCCAGCAGGCCGTGCTGCCGTCGGCGCTCGCTGGCCGCAACGTGCTCGGCCGCGCCCGCACCGGCTCGGGCAAGACGCTGTCGTTCGGCCTGCCCGTGCTCGACCAGCTCGCCGGCGGCACCCGTCGTCCCAAGGCGCCGCGCGGACTCATCCTCGTGCCCACGCGTGAGCTCGCCACGCAGGTCCAGCGCGCGCTCGCACCGCTCGCGGCGCCCCTGCACCTGCGGATCATGACGGTGCTCGGCGGCACGCCGATCAACAAGCAGATGCACCAGCTGCGTGACGGCGTCGACCTCGTCGTCGCCACGCCGGGCCGTCTCGCCGACCTCGTCGACCGCCGGGCGTGCACGCTCGAGCACGTCGAGATCACCGTCCTCGACGAGGCCGACCACCTGTGCGACCTCGGCTTCTTCAAGCCGGTCGACGCGCTCGTGGCGATGACGCCCTCCACCAGCCAGCGTCTGCTGCTGTCGGCGACGCTCGACGGCGACGTCGACCGCCTCGTGCGACGTCACCTGCCGCAGCACGACCTCCACGAGATCGAGTCGGCGCAGGAGCCGGAGTCGCGCATGGAGCACCACGTGCTCGTGACCCCGCGCACCGAGAAGCTGGCCACGGCCTCGCGCCTGCTGGCCGACAACCCCCGCACCATCGTGTTCGCGCGCACACGACGTGGCGCCACGCGCCTGGCGCGCCAGCTCACGACCGCCGGCATCGAGGCGGTCGACCTGCACGGCGACCTGAACCAGGCCAAGCGTGAGCGGAACCTGGCGGCGTTCAGCAAGGGTGCGGCCGACGTCATCGTCGCCACCGACATCGCCGCGCGCGGCATCCACGTCGACGACGTCAAGCTCGTCGTGCACTACGACGCACCGGCCGAGCACAAGGCCTACACGCACCGCTCGGGACGCACCGCCCGCGCGGGCGAGGCGGGCACCGTCGTGACGATGACGACGCGTGAGGACCTGCGCGACGTCATGGCGCTGCAGGCCAAGGCCGGCGTGACCGCGCGGCAGCACGACGCCGCGACGGCGCCGTCGCCCCTGACGCCGGAGGCCCTGGCGGCCAGCGGCACGCTCCCCGAGCCGGGGTCGGCCGGTGGACGCGGCGGCCAGCGGTCGGGCGCCCAGCGCTCCGGCGGGGGCCAGCGGTCGGGTGGCCAGCGCACCGGCGGCGGTCAGCGCTCCGGTGGGCAGCGTCCCGGCGGACAGCGCTCCGCCGGTGGCCAGGGTCGCGGCGCCGGTACCGGCGGTGGCCAGGGTCGCCCCGCCGGCCAGGGCGGCAACCGCAACCGCAACCGTCGTCGCAGCGGCGGAGGCCAGGCGCGCCCCGTCGCCTGACCCGAACGGCCGGACCACGCGTCCCGATCGGCCCGAGCACCACCGCGGCTACGCTGCGGGGATGCTCGGGCCGACGTCGTGGCGCCGCCGTGCCGTCCTCCTCGGCCCGGCCTTCGTCGCCGCCGTCGCGTACGTGGACCCGGGCAACGTGGCCACCAACGTGACCGCGGGCGCCCGGTTCGGCTACGCGCTGGTGTGGGTGGTCGTGCTGGCCAACGTCATGGCCGTGCTCGTCCAGTACCTCTCCGCCAAGCTCGGTCTCGTTACCCGCACGTCGCTCGCGTCGCACCTGGGCCGACGGCTGCGACGTGGGCCCAGGGTCGCGTTCTGGCTCCAGGCGGAGGCCGTCGCGGTGGCCACCGACCTGGCGGAGGTCGTCGGTGGGGCGATCGCGCTGTCCCTGCTGTTCGACCTGCCTCTCGTCCTCGGGGCGGTCGTGACGGCGGCGGTGTCGCTGCTCGTGCTGCGCATCGGCGACCTGCGCGGCCAGAGCGCCCTCGAGCGCACCATCCTGGGCTTCCTGGGGCTGATCGCCGTCGGCTTCGTGGCCGGTCTGGTGGTGAACCCGCCGGCTCCGGCGGACGTGGCGGGCGGCCTGGTGCCGACGTTCGCCGGGACGGAGAGCGTGCTGCTCGCGTCGGGCATCGTCGGGGCGACCGTGATGCCCCACGTCATCTACCTGCACTCGGGCCTGACGTCGGCGCGGCTCGGCGACCGGGGTCGCGGCACGTCGGTGCGCGACCTGCTCGGCGCCACCCGGACCGACGTCGTGCTCGCCCTGGCGCTCGCCGGGCTGCTCAACCTCTCGCTCCTGCTCGTGGCCGCCGCCGGGCTGCAGGGCCTCCCGGGCACCGACACGTTGACGGGTGTGCACGCGCTCGTGACCTCCGAGCTCGGCGCCGGCGTGGCGCTGCTCTTCGCGGTGGCGCTGCTCGGCTCGGGGCTGGCGTCGACGGCCGTGGGCGCCGCTGCCGGCGCCGAGGTGATGCACGGCCTGCTCGGCGTCAGGGTGCCGTTGCTGCTGCGCCGCGTCGTCACGGTCGTGCCGGCGCTCGTCGTCCTCGCGCTCGGGGTCGAGCCGAGCCGCGCGCTCGTCGTGTCGCAGGTGGTGCTGTCCCTCGGCATCCCCTTCGCCCTCGTCCCGCTCGTCCGCCTCACCGCCAGCCGCGCGGTGATGGGCGAGCACGTCAACCGCCCCGCGACCACCGTCGCCGCCTGTGCCGTCGCCGGCGTGGTCATCGTCCTGAACCTGTCGCTGCTGGTGCTGACGTTCGGGTGAGGGTGGGCGTGGGGCTGCGGGCGTCTGTCCTGCGGGTGCGCTGCTCGCGGGTCTGGGCTCGGTGGGGTGCTGCCGTCAGGGGTCTCGTCCTGCTGGTGCGCTGCCTCAGGGGGTCTCGTCTTGCTGGTGCGCTGCCTCAGGGGGTCTCGTCTTGCTGGTGCGCTGCCGTAGGGGGTCTTGTCCTGCTGGTGCGCTGCTTCGGCCTTCGCTGTGTCTGGTCTCCGAAAGGGCCTCGACCGGGCGGCTGGGCGGGGGTCGGCTTCGGGTCTCGGGCTGTGGCTCGCGTGGGACGCAGGATTCTGCGTTCGTGCGTTGGGACTCGAAGGCTTCTGCGTTGGCTACGGGATCCCGTGGTGAACGCAGAAGCGTTCGGCCTCAATCACGTGAATGCAGAATCTTGGGTGCCGTTTGCGTTGGGGTGACGAAGGATTCTTCCTTCTCGTGGACCGTTCCACGAGAAGGAAGAATCTTTCCGCGCCCGCCCCCGGGCAGCGGTGGATCCGCCACCTGAAGAGCGTCCAGAAGGTGGCGGATCCACCGCCGCCACGCGCAATCGCAGAATCTTGGGCCAGCCACGCACAAATGCAGAATCTTGGGTCCCACGTGAGCCGCAGCCCGAGAACCCAGCTCAGCACCGTTGCCAGCCGCCCGGTCGAGGCCCTTTCGGCGACCAGACACAGCGCCAGCCGAGGCAGCGCACCAGCAACCCCAGACCCCCTGCCGCAGCGCACCACCACCCCAGACCCCCGACGGCAGCGCACCAGCAGGGCCACGACGAGCGCCGCCAGCGCACCAGCAAGCCCACCCCACCCGCCCGTCCGGCGGCAGAGGGAGGCGTCTGGCATCATCCGGAACCATGCCCCTCCCGCTCGTCCCGCGACCGCACGTCCCGCACGACCTGGGTGCGGCGGTCGGGAACCTGCGCGACGTGGTGCAGGGGCGACGGATCGCGGACCTGCGGACGACGCCGCGCACGCTGGTCAAGGTCACCGAGCACGCGAGCCTGTTCCGGTACGACCCGTACCCGGGCACGGAGCAGCACGGCGACCCGCTGCTGCTCGTGCCCCCGCTCGCGGCACCGGCGCTCGCGTTCGACCTGCGCCGTGGGTGCAGCGTGGTCGAGTACTTCGTGCAGCAGGGGCGCCCGGTGTACCTCGTCGACTACGGCCCGGTGAGCTTCGAGCACCGCGACCTCGGCATCGAGCACTGGACCGGTCGGGTCGTCCCGCAGGCCGTCCGGCACGTGCACGACGACGCGGGGGAGCGGCCCGTGCACCTCGCCGGCTGGTCGCTGGGCGGCATCTTCACGATCTTCACCGCAGCCTCCGACCGGACGCTGCCGCTCGCGTCGGCGACGGCCGTCGCGTCGCCGTTCGACCTGACGCAGGTGCCGCTGATCGCGATCACCCGTCCGGTCAACGCCGTGGCGAGCGGGCTGGTGAGCGCCGCCTACCGCACCCTCGGCGGCGTCCCCGCCCCGCTCACGAGGCTCGGGTTCCAGATCTCCGCGCTCGACAAGTACCTCACCAAGCCGCTGGCCATCCTCACGCACGCCGACGACCGCGACTTCCTCGCGCAGCTGGAGGCCGTCGACCGCTTCACGGACAACATGTACGCCTACCCGGGTCGCACGTTCGGGCAGCTGTACCACGTGGTCGTGCGGAGCAACGCGCTCGCGACGGGGGTGGTGGAGCTCGGCGGACGTGAGCTGCGGCTGGCCGACATCGACGTTCCGGTGCTCGTGGTGGCCGGGCTCGACGACACCCTTGCGCCGGTCGGCGCCGTCAGCCACCTCGTCGACCTGCTGACGGGTGCGCCGGACGTCCAGCTCGTGCAGGCGCCCGGCGGGCACCTCGGCGTGCTCACCGGCCGCGCCGCCCGCCGCACCTCCTGGCCCGCGATGGAGGGTTTCTACGCCCGCCACGACACGCCCTGACGTCAGGAGGCGTCTCGGACTAGGCTCGTGACGTGCCCGAGATGCCGGAGGTCGACGCGCTGGCCGCGTTCCTGCGCGAGCGCGCCGTGGGCGCCGTCGTCGCCGAGGTCGAGCTCGCGTCGTTCGCCGTGCTCAAGACCTACGACCCGCCCGTGTCGTCGCTGGCGGGTCTGCAGGTCACCGACGTGCGGCGGCACGGCAAGTTCCTCGACCTCGACGTCGACGGCCTGCACCTCGTCGTGCACCTCGCGAAGGCCGGGTGGCTGCGCTGGTCGGACCAGCTCACCGAGAAGCGGCTGAAGATGGGCAACGGTCCGCTCGCCGCCCGGGTCCGCCTCGACCACGGCGACGGCCCGCACGTCGGGTTCGACCTCACGGAGGCCGGCACCCGCAAGGGGTTGGCGGTCTACGTCGTGCGCGACCCGCAGGACGTCGCGGGGATCGCGGCCCTCGGGCCGGACCCGATGGTCGAGGGCTTCACGGTGGCGCCGCTGCTCGAGGGGCGGCGCATGCAGGTCAAGCGGTTCCTGCGCGACCAGAAGATCGTGGCCGGCATCGGCAACGCCTACAGCGACGAGATCCTGCACGCGGCCAGGCTGTCGCCGTTCGCGCTCGCGTCCGAGCTCGACGCCGAGCAGGTGGAGCGGCTCGACGTGGCGATCCGTGCCGTGCTGGGCGAGGCGATGGCCGAGGCGCACGGCAAGCCCGCGTCGGAGCTGAAGGACGGCAAGCGCTCCCGCATGCGGGTGCACGGACGCGCGGGCGAGGCGTGCCCCGTCTGCGGCGACACGGTCGCCGAGGTCGTCTTCGCCGACTCCTCCCTGCAGTACTGCCCCACCTGCCAGACCGGCGGCAAGCCGCTCAAGGACCGCTCCACGAGCAAGTTCCTGAAGTAGTCCGCCGTGCGGGGCCCGCTCAGCCCAGGGCGACGAGCGTCACGGCCGACGCGGCCAGCGCGAGCCCGACTCCCTGCCAGGCCTGGATCCGCTCCTTGAGCACCAGGGTCGCGAGCAGGACGGTGGTGGCCGGGTACAGCGAGGAGATCACCGACACCACCGAGAGCAGCCCCTCGCGCGTGGCCAGCAGGAACGCGGTCGTCGCGGTCGCGCCCAGCGGTCCCATGAGCACCGCACGCCAGGCGAGCCGGTCGCGCGGCACCCACGCCTCGCGCAGCGCCACGGCCAGCAGCACGACGACGACGGCAGCGGCACCCTGCGCCACGGCCAGCGGCCACAGGCCCGCCTCGTCGCGCACCTGGCCGAGGGCGACGAAGAGCACGCCGAACCCGAGTCCCGCGAGCACGCCGTCGACCACGCCGCCGCGGTGCGCCGCCTGTGCCGCGGCGTCCTCCTCGACCACCCGCGACACGAGGGCGATGGCCGGGAACGCGACGACGATCCCCGCGAGGGCCAGCACGCTCGGCCGGTCCCCGGTGACCAGCCCGACCGCCACGGGCAGCAGCGCGCACACCACCGCTGACAGCGGGGCCACGACGCTCATCCGGCCGCCCGCGAGGCCGCGGTAGAGGAAGGCCGCCCCGACGCCCGACCCGGCGCCGCCGATCACGCCCCACGTCCAGTCGGCGCCGACCGGGTCGCCGGCGATGAAGACGGCGACGGCGACCGTGCACGCCGTCGACGACGTCTGTCCGACCACGGCCGTCTGCCACGGTCCGGAGCGCTTGGCGAACAGCCCGCCGAGGAAGTCGGAGACCCCGTAGGAGAGGGCGGAGAGCAGGGAGAGGAGGACGGCCACGCGTGCACCCTAGTGGGACGTGCCGGACCTCACGGTCCGGTGTCCAGCGCCTCTGCCGTGGCGTCGTCGAGGGCCGAGGAGTCCTTGAGCGCCACGCCCGATCGCCCCAGCCGTCGGGATCCGTCGACGAGGGCGGCGGCCACCCGGGCCGCCGCCGCGTAGCCGAGGCCGTCCGGTGGGTGGATGTTGGAGATGCAGTTCCGCTCCGCGTCGGTGCGCCCAGGTCGAGGGTCGTGCGTGAGGTAGATCCCGAGGCTGTCGGCCACCGACAAGCCGGGCCGCTCGCCGATGACGACGAGCAGCGTCTGCACGCCCAGTGCGGCGCCGACGTGGTCGCCCAGCGCCACCCGGGCCTGGGTGGCGACCACCGGCGCGGCGACACGCAGACCCGTGCCGAGCGCGTCGACGAGGGCGGTCACGAGTGCGACGCCGTGCTCGGCGACCGCCCGCGGCGACAGGCCGTCGGCCAGCACGACCGCGACGTCGGCGTCGCCGCCCGCGTCGAGCCCGTCGAGCGACGCGGGACGTCGACCGAGGTCGGGGCGGCGGAGGTACTCGCCGCGCCCCTCGGCCAGGCTGCGCACCCGTCGCGTGGGTCCGAGGCCGAGCGCGTCGAGGCCCGGCACCAGCGCGTCGACGTCGAGCGGCTCGTGCACCGCGTCGCGTGCGGCGGCATGCGCGGCCCGGAACTCCAGCTCGCGCCGCGTCGGCAGCGAGCTGCCCGCCCGCCCGAGCCCGATCCGGGCCTGCGTGGTGCGGCGCAGCCCCGACCACGGGTCGCTCGCCGTGACGTCGGGCGAGCCGGCGTCGCCGATGCTCACGACCCGCTCGCGATCGACAGCAGGGGAGAGGCGTCGAGGTCGACGGGCAGCACGCGACCCTGCCCGTCGGCCATGCCGAGACCGGCGAGCCAGGCCTCGAACTCCGGCGCCGGCCTGAGCCCCAGCACCTGCCGCACGTAGAGCGCGTCGTGGAACGACAGGCTCTGGTACCCGAGCATCACGTCGTCGGCGCCGGGCACGGCGATGACGAACGCCGCACCGGCCACGCCGAGCAGCGTGAGCAGCGTGTCCATGTCGTCGGAGTCCGCCTCGGCGTGGTTCGTGTAGCAGACGTCGACGCCCATCGGCAGACCCAGCAGCTTGCCGCAGAAGTGGTCCTCGAGACCGGCCCGCACGATCTGCTTGCCGTCGTAGAGGTACTCCGGTCCGATGAAGCCGACCACGGTGTTGACGAGCAGCGGGTCGAGGGCCCGCGCGAGTCCGTACGCCCTGGTCTCGAGCGTCTGCTGGTCGACCGGTCGGCCCCCGGTGCCGAGGTGGGCGCCCGCCGAGAGCGCCGACCCCTGGCCCGTCTCCAGGTACATCACCTGGTCCCCGACCGTGCCGCGGCCGAGGGAGCGGCCCGCCTCGTTGGCCTCCAGGAGCATGCGCACGTCGACCCCGAACGAGGCGTTGGCGCCCTCGGTGCCCGCCACCGACTGGAACACCAGGTCGACGGGCGCACCCTGCTCGATCAGGTCGACCGTTGTCGTCACGTGCGACAGCACGCACGACTGCATCGGGATGTCGAAGCGCTGCCGCAGGTCGTCGAGCAGGTGCAGCAGCCGGGCCGTCGCCTGGGGCGAGTCCGTGGCCGGGTTGATCCCGATCACCGCGTCGCCCGAGCCCATGAGCAGACCGTCGAGCGTCGCGGCCGCGATGCCCGCCGGGTCGTCGGTCGGGTGGTTGGGCTGGAGGCGGGTCGCGATGCGACCCGGCAGGCCGATCGTCGTCCGGAAGGCCGACGTGACCCGCGCGGCCTGCGCCACGAGCACGAGGTCCTGGTTGCGCATCAGCTTGGAGACGGCCGCCACCATCTCGGGCGTGAGCCCGGGGGCGACCGTCGTGAGCGTGGCCGCCGCGTCGGGACGCGTCGACGTCGCCAGCAGCCAGTCGCGGAACCCGCCCACGGTCAGGTGCGCGACGGGGGCGAACGCCTCGGCGTCGTGCGCGTCGACGATGAGCCGGGTCACCTCGTCGCTCTCGTACGGCACCACCTGCTCCTGCAGGAACGTGGCGAGCGGCTCGTCCGCCAGCGCCCAGGCGGCCGCGGCACGCTCCGCGTCGGACTCGGCCGCGCAGCCGGCCAGCTGGTCGCCCGACCGGACCGGCGTGGCCTTGGCCATCAGGTCGACGAGGCCGTCGAACGTGTAGGTCCGACCGCCGAGCGTGTGCCGCCGGATCACCCGAGGTCCTCCTCCGCGCGCGCCAGCGCGGCGAACTCCTCGTCGGGGGACGCGGCGACCAGGTGGTGGCGGCTGTAGAGCCCGAACCAGGCCATGAAGGCGAGGAAGACGCCGACGCACCACAGGGCCGCCGTGCTGTCGACCAGGAAGGTGGCCACCACGGAGAGCGCCGCGACGACGAGCGCGAAGCCGGTCGTGAGCACGCCGCCCGGGGTCCGGTAGGGGCGTGGCATGTCGGGCTCGCGCACACGGAGCACGACGTGGCTGACCATCATCAGCACGTAGCTGAGCGCCGCCCCGAACACCGCCATGTTGAGCAGCAGCGCGCCCTCCCCGGTCAGCGACAGCCCGAAGCCGATGACGCCCGGCACCACGAGCGCGAGCGTCGGCGTCTTGCGTCGGTTGGTCACCGAGAGCGACGTGGGCAGGTAGCCCGCACGGGACAGCGCGAAGAGCTGGCGCGAGTACGCGTAGATGATGGAGAAGAAGCTGGCCACGAGACCCGCCAGCCCGATGTAGTTCACGACCGTGGCGGCAGCGCCCCCGCCGAGGGCCTCCACCAGCGGGTTGCCCGACGACGCCATCGCCTCCGCGCCCCCGGCGCCCGGGACGAGCACGAGCACCAGCACGCACGTGAACAGCAGCACCGCCATCGCCGCGATGATCCCGCGCGGCACGTTCCGCTCCGCGTCGGCCGTCTCCTCGGCGGCCAGCGGCACGCCCTCGACGGCGAGGAAGAACCAGATCGCGAACGGGATCGCCGACCAGATGCCCAGGTAGCCGAAGGGGAGCAGCTCGGACGCCCCGGCGGCGCCGGTCGGCGCGATGTCCGTCAGGCGCGAGACGTCGAAGTCGCCCAACGCCGCCACCGCGAAGACGACGAGGCCCACGAGCGCGACCGAGGTGATGACGAACATGACCTTGAGCGCCTCGCCCACGCCCGCGAGGTGGATGCCGATGAACAGCGCGTAGACGGCCAGGTAGACCCACCAGCCGTCGGTGATGCCGAACAGCCCGAGCGACTCCACGTACGCGCCGATGAAGGTCGCGATCGCCGCCGGGGCGATGGCGTACTCGATGAGGATGGCGGTCCCGGTGGCGAACCCGCCCCACGGTCCGAGGGCACGCCGGGCGAACGTGTAGCCGCCGCCGGCTGCGGGCAGCGACGACGACAGCTCCGCCATCCCCAGCACGAGGGCCAGGTACATGGCCGCGACGACCACGGTCGCGACGGCGAGCCCGCCGAAGCCGCCCTCGGCGAGGCCGAAGTTCCAGCCGGAGTAGTCGCCCGACACGACGTAGCTGACGCCCAGCCCGGCCAGCAGGACCCAGCCCGCCGTGCCTCGCTGGAGCTGACGCTTCTCGAGGTACTCCTGGGCGCTCGCGCCGGAGCCCGAGGTCACGGGTGTCTCGTGCTGCTGTGTCATGGTGCTCCCTCGCCCCGCGCCGCGCCGTGCGACCGGAGCACGACGCTAGTGAGGCCGTGTTGCCCGGATGTTGCCGCGCGCTTACGGGCGAGGCCGAGGTGGGACCGACCTCTAGGCTGGGGTCATGGCGACGCAGGAGGGACCCCGACGACGCAGTTGGCGCGACCGCACGAACCGCGCCGTGCACGGGGCGACGGCGCGGGTCGACGGCCAGACGGAGGACGCGGCGCGCCGTGCCGTGACCGTCATCGTCCCGACCGTGCGGCTGCTGCGCGTCCCGTCGCTCGTGCTCGTCCTCGCGCCCCTGCCGTTCCTCGTCGCCACGGTCGTGCTCGGGCTGGCCGCCGGCGGCACCACGGGCACGGTGCTCGCCGTCGTCGCGCTGGTCGTGGCGCTGGCGCCGGCCGCGTTCGCGGTGCGGCGCCTGCGTCTGCTGCGTGCGGTGGAGGAGCCGGAGCAGCTGGCCACTGAGCTCGGCATCGCGGTCAGCCTGTCCGACAAGGTCGAGGAGGCCCGGGGTGCGCTCACCAGCATCGCCGGTGGAGGCGGGCTCCGCTTCGTGTCCCGGCTCAAGGGCGTCTGGTCGGGCGTCGGCATGACCGGTCGCTGGATCGAGGGCGTCGACGACCTGCCGCGGGCTCGCTGGTTCGTGCCGCCGAAGATCGGCACGACGGTCTCGATCACGATCGCGACGCTGTGGTCCGTGCCGATCTCGGCGCTGCTCGCGTTCTTCACCGCGGTCGCCGCCATCGCCGGGTCGCTCTGAGCCCCGCGCTGCTGGAACCCTGAGGCGATGACCGGTCCGGCCGCCTGGCCCCCCGTCCCCACGGTCATCGGGCACCGCGGGGTGCCCGGTCACCGGCTCGAGCACACGCGCGGGTCGTACCTGCTCGCGATCGAGCAGGGCGCCGACTACCTCGAGCCCGACGTCGTGGCCACCCGCGACGGACACCTGGTGGTGCGGCACGAGAACGAGATCGGTCACACCACCGACGTCGCCGACCACCCGGAGCTCGCCGACCGGCGCACCACCAAGCGGGTCGACGGCGTGTGGACGAGCGGGTGGTTCACCGAGGACCTCACGCTCGCTGAGGTCAAGACGCTGCGGGTCCGCGAGCGTCTCCCTCAGCTACGGCCACAGAACCTCGCCCTCGCCGGCACAGAGGAGGTGCTCACCCTCGAGGAGGTGGTCGACATCGCGCGGCAGGCGCCTCGCCGGGTCGGGGTGTACGTGGAGACCAAGCACCCGAGCTACTTCCGCGAGCGGGGGCTCGACCTCGACGACCTGCTGCTCGACGTCCTCGACCGGGCCGACCTCAACCGCACCGACGCCGACGTGCCGGTCGTCGTCCAGTCGATGGAGACCGGGAACCTGCGCGGGCTCAGGCCACGGACGCCCCTGACGCTCGTGCAGCTGATGGACCGCAAGGGCGCACCCTGGGACCTCGAGTCCACCGGCGACCCGCGCACGTACGCCGACCTGACGACCAGCGCGGCGCTGGCCGACCTGGCCCACCACGTCGACGGGATCGGCCCGAACAAGACCCTGGTCATCGCCCGGCGGACGGGGCACTGGCTCGACGGCGAGACCGGGCTCGTGGGTCGGGCCCACGCGGCCGGGCTGCTCGTGCACGTGTGGACGATGCGCGACGAGAACAACTTCCTGCCCGCCGACTTCCGCACCAGCGCCGACCGCGCCGCTGCCGGCGACGCCGCGGCGGAGTACCGGGCGTTCTTCGACGCCGGTGTCGACGGGGTCTTCTCTGACTACGCCGCCACCGCGGTGGCGGCCCGCGAGGCGTGGGTCGCGGGCCGCTCGACGTCAGGCGTCGTCGGAGCCTGACGACGACGGAGTCTCGGCCGGGGGCGTCGCCGGGACGGTGCCGACGCGTCCACGCCGGCCGCGGCGACCGACCAGGATCGTCGCCACCAGCCCCAACCCGCCCAGCGCGATCAGGGCGACCGCCACGAGCCGGCCGACGTCGACGCCGTCCAGCAGGCCCTGGTCGTGGGCGAACCAGGAGCCTGCCGCGGCCAGGAACACCAGGCCGAAGAACGTGTTGAACGGGTGCACTCGGCGCGGCGTGAGCCTCGGGGCGTCGCCCATCGGTGTCGGGCCGGGGGTCGGGCTGGGAGTGGGGGCTGTCTCGGGGGTGCTCATGGTGCTCCTGTCGGAGGTCGCGGGGGAAGTCGGCTCGTCGTGGTCGGCGGTGCTCACCGGGCGTCCACCACCACGCGGCCGAGGCCCTGGTCGACCACGACGGTCAGGGCGTCGGGGAACGACCCACCGGTCGGCCCGACCTCCTGGCCCACGCCGCTGCGGCGCGTGTCGAGCACCTCGAGGTCGCCGGCGTCGACCGACGCCTTGGCCACGACCGGGAGGCCCTCGGGCACCCAGACGCGGGTCTCGCCGATCCCCGTGTCCACGCGGATCGTGCGACCGACGAGGTCCTCGGGGTCGGTGACGGCGCCCAGGTCGAGCTCGAAGCTGCCGACACCGTGCGTGTAGGTGGACCGGACCTCCGCCGTCGTCGTCGGGCGCACCACCTGCTCACCGGTGCGCAGCGTCGGCAGCACCGACGCGACCGCGAGCAGTGGCAGGAGCGCGAGGCCGACGACGACCAGCGGCCCGCCGCCACGGGTGAAGGTGCTCAGTACGAGCACCGCGCCGAGCACGGCGAGGGCGAGGGCCACGTACACGGGCCAGGCCGGGTCCGCGGTGAGCCGCAGGACGGCCAGGGCGATGGCGGTGAGCGAGAGGCCGAGCAGGGTGGGCACCCAGCTGTAGGGCTCGCGCGGGCGGCGCGGAGGCTTCGGCTGCGCGGGGCGCCTCGACGCCGGGGGAGGCGGCGGGACGTCGTCGACGCGGTTGGGAGCGGGTCGCTCGAGCACCGCCGTGTCCTCGGGTCCGCCCGGCCAGCCCGGCCCGGCGGAGGGCGTGCTCGTCCCGCTCGGTCCCGACGCGGGGTCGGCAGCCGCCGCGTCCGCGGCCGTCGACGGCCTGCCGCTGCGGCGGGCGAGCCAGATCACGAACGCCACCGGCAGCCCGACCACGGCGACCAGCCAGACCGCGCCACCGCCCCACCCCCAGCCGCCGTCGCCGACGATCGCGACCACGGCGAGCACACCGGCCCCGACGAGGCCGATGTCGCGCACCTGCGTCTGCGACGCGCCGAGGTCGAACCAGCGGGCGACGAGGCTGCTGGGCTCGTCGTCCTCCGGCAGCAGCAGCCAGCCGGCGACGTAGAGGATCACCCCGGCCAGGCCGACGAAGCACAGGACGACGGTGAGCACGCGGACGAGGACCGGGTCGACGTCGAGGCGGCGCGCCACGCCGCCGCACACGCCCGCCACGAGTCGGTCGTCGTCGCTGCGGCGGAGGTCGTCGAAGGCGCGGGCGCCCGCCCGCGGGGTGGCAGCGGTGCGGGTCTCGTCGGACCCGGTCTGGTCGGTGGGGGAGCCGGGAGGTGGTGTGGTGCTCATGGCTCCATCCTCGGCGCGGGGGAGGGGGCGGGACCATCCGGCGCGACCCTGGTCCGACCCTGGTGCGTGGCGACGACGGCTCGGGGTCGCCCGGGTGGTCCACCTGGTGGCGGCGGCTCGCGCGCGCGTGTGACGATGCCGAGGTGACTCCCACCGACGCGCCGACCCGTCCCGTGCGGCGCGCCTACCGGCCCGCCGAGCACCGGCTGGTCGGTGGCGTCGCGGCAGGCGTCGCCGAGCACCTCGGCGTGCCGGTGCTGTGGGTGCGGGTCGGCTTCGTCGTGGCCACGTGGTTCAACGGCGCAGGCGTGCTGGCCTACCTGCTCCTCTGGCGGTTCCTGCCGCTGCGCGGGCCGGACCTGTCCCCGGGCCTCGAGGCCGCCACGCGTCGTGGTCTGCGTGTCCCCGGCCGCCCCGGCGGGGTCGAGGTCGTCCAGACCCTCGCGGTGCTGGCGGTCGGCGTCGGCGTGCTGCTCCTCGTGCAGGGCGGGGCCCGCCCGGGCGGGTCGATGCTCCTTCCGCTGCTGGTGGTCGTGGGCGGGATCGCCGTCGTGTGGCGTCAGCTCGACGACGCCGCGTGGCAGTCCTGGTTCACCCGGACGTCCGGAGGCGGGTTCGTGCTGCGGGTGGCCGCGGGTCTCGGCCTCGTCGCGTTCGGCGTCCTCTACCTCCTGACGCAGGAGCGCGGCCTCTCCGCCGTGCGCGACCTCGGCCTGGCGCTGCTCGTCGCCGTCGTCGGGCTGCTCCTGCTGCTCGGACCGTGGGTCGTCTCGCTCGTCACCGACCTGGGCAGCGAGCGGCGCGAGAGGATCCGCTCGCAGGAGCGTGCCGACGTCGCCGCCCACCTGCACGACTCCGTGCTGCAGACGCTGGCGCTCCTGCAGAAGAACGCGTCCGACCCGGCCGCGGTCGCCACCCTCGCGCGGCGTCAGGAGCGCGAGCTGCGCTCGTGGCTGTACGGCGAGGAGGAGCTGCCCGGCGACTCGTGGGCGGCCGCGCTGCGCGACGTGCGCGCCGACGTGGAGGAGACGCACCGGATCGCCGTCGAGCTGGTCGTCGTCGGGGACACGCCGCTCGACGCCGACCTGGTCGCGGTCGTCCGTGCCGCGCGCGAGGCGGTCGTCAACGCGGCCAAGCACGCCGGGGTCGACCGCGTCGACGTCTACGCCGAGGTCGGCCAGGGCGTCGTCGAGGTCTTCGTCCGCGACCGCGGTACGGGCTTCGACCCCGACGCGATCGCCGACGACCGGATGGGCGTGCGCGGCTCGATCGTCGGCCGGGTCGAGAACCACGGCGGGACCGCCCGCGTCCGCAGCGGCCCGGACGGCACCGAGGTCGCGCTCACCATGCCCCTGTCCCAGCCCGCCGCGAGTCCCGAGGAGCCCCGATGAACCCCCTGCACGTCCTGGTGGTCGACGACCACGCCATGTTCCGCACCGGGGTGCGCGCCGAGCTCCAGAAGGACCCGGGCGTCGTCGTGGTGGGCGAGGCCGAGGACGTCGACACGGCCGTGCCGGCCGTCCTGGCCACGCGTCCCGACGTCGTCCTGCTCGACGTGCACATGCCGGGCGGCGGCGGGGCCGAGGTGATCCGCCGCGTGCTGCCGCAGGCACCCGAGGTGCGGTTCCTGGCCCTGTCGGTCAGCGATGCCGCGGAGGACGTCATCGGCGTCATCCGGGCCGGCGCCCGGGGGTACGTGACGAAGACGATCTCTGGTGCCGAGCTCGTCGACGCGCTGCACCGGGTGGCCTCCGGCGACGCCGTGTTCAGCCCGCGGCTCGCCGGCTTCGTGCTCGACGCGTTCGCCGGGACCATCGAGGTCGCGCAGGTCGACGAGGACCTCGACCGCCTCACCGAGCGGGAGCGCGAGGTGATGCGCCTGATCGCCCGCGGCTACGCCTACAAGGAGGTCGCGAAGGAGCTGTTCATCTCCGTCAAGACCGTCGAGACCCATGTGTCGAGCGTGCTGCGCAAGCTGCAGCTCTCGAGCCGGCACGAGCTCACGAAGTGGGCGAGCGACCGTCGGCTGATCTGAGGAGCGAGGTCACTGGACGATGCCCGCGGCGTCCGACGCGTTCACGGTCACGGCGACGGACCAGCGAACTCCGTCGGGGGCGTCCACCCGAACGGGGAGGTCGCCTGCGGGATAGGGCTCCGTCCCGTCGGCCAGGCTCTGGCTGATCGATCCTTCGCGCGAGGTGTTGGGGCACGGTTGTCCAGCGGTGCCGAGCGGCGTCGTGACCGTCAGCTCCTGGTCGCCGCTGTCGCCCGTGCAGGAGAGCTGCACGCTCACGACGCGGACCGGCTCGTTGGCCGTGGCGGTCTCGCTGACCGAGCCGCTGTCGTCGAACCGCGCCCACACGCGCTCGCCGATGATGGGGAACGAGCGCGGCGGCTCGGGGTCCTGCGCGCAGGCTCCGAGCAGGAGGCCGAGGACGAGCAGGACGGGAAGGCGGCGCATGGTCGGATCGTAGGGCCTCGCGGTGGGCCGGGTCCCGGGGACCGAGCACCATGGGTCGCCGGTGTCACGATGGTCCGCATGGACCTCCTGCTCCTCGCCGTCGCCGGTGTCCTCGTCATCGTCACGGTCACGTCGGTCGCGGGACGGATCGGGGTCGCGGCACCGTTGCTGCTCGTCGTCGCCGGTGTCGGCATCTCCTTCCTGCCCGGGGTGCCGGCGTTCGAGGTGCCGCCCGAGGCGATCCTCGCCGGGGTGCTCCCGCCGCTGCTGTACGCGGCGTCGGTCAACATGCCCGCGCTCGACTTCCGCCGCGACTTCAAGGCGATCAGCGGCCTGTCGGTCGTGCTGGTCCTCGTCTCGGCGCTGACCCTCGGCTGGCTGCTGCCGCTCGTCGTGCCGGGCATCGGGTTCGCGGAGGCGTTCGCGCTCGGCGCGATCGTCAGCCCCACCGACGCCGTCGCCACGTCCATCGTCCGGCGTACCGGCGTCGCTCCGCGGCTCGTCACTGTCCTCGACGGCGAGAGCATGCTCAACGACGCCACCGCGCTGGTCCTGCTGCGCACCGCCGTCGCCACCTCGGGCGCGTCAGCGTCGCTCTGGCACGTCGGCCTCGACTTCGTGCAGGCGGTGCTGGTGGCCGTCGTCGTCGGTCTGCTCGTGGCCGCGGTCAGCCTCTTCGTCCGGTCCCTCGTGGAGGACGCCACGGTCGCGACGTCGATCTCGTTCGTCGTGCCGTTCCTCGCCTACGCCCCCGCCGAGCACCTCGGCGGGTCGGGGCTCGTCGCCGTCGTCGTGGCCGGCCTGGTCACCGGCACCCGCGGACTCGTCGAGCTGCGGGCGGAGGACCGCATCGCCGAGGAGGTCAACTGGCGCACCATCGCCTTCCTGCTCGAGGGCGCCGTCTTCCTCGTCATGGGTCTGGAGCTGCGCCCCCTCCTGGCCGACTTCGACGCGTCGGGCCAGCCGTGGTCGCAGCTCGCTGTCGTCACGGCCATCGCGCTCGGCGTCCTCCTCGTGGGACGGGCCGTGTGGGTGGCCCTGCTGCTCCTCGAGCTGCGCCGCGGTCGCCAGGCCGCCGGACGACACCGGCCGCGCCTGGCGACGTTCCGCGAGTACCTCACCTCGGACTAGGCGCAGCAGCTGTCGCAGCGTCGGCGCGAACGGGCGCTGCAGGCGGTCGCCCGCCGCGAGGCCGACCTGGTCTTCTACGAGGAGCAGCGGCTCGGCAGACGCGACGGGATCGTGCTCGTGTGGGCCGGCATGCGCGGCGTCATCACCCTGGCCGCCGCGCAGACCCTGCCGCCGGAGACGGCCCAGCGCAGCCTGCTCGTGCTCGCCGCCTTCTGCGTCGCGGGACTCTCCCTGCTCGTGCAGGGCGGCACGCTCTCGTGGGTGGTGCGCCGGCTGGGCGCCGAGTCGGACCGGACCGAGCAGCGTCGCGCCCAGGTACGGGCCCTGCTCGACGCGCTCGGGGAGGTGGCCGACGCGCGCTGCACCGAGGTGGCGCAGGACGGGCTCGACGGCCGTCGCCTGGACCCGACGGCGGTCGAGCAGGTGCGCCGACGCCGCACGCCCGCCGCGGAGTGGGAGTGGGCGGGGGAGGACGGACCGGAGCGCGACCGACGCCTGCGCGACTTCGGCCTGCTGCGTCGCGCCGTGATCGAGGACCAGCGCGAGGCCCTCCTCGAGCTGCGGTCCGAGGGACGCTACGACTCGCGCGTGCTCGACACGGTCCTCGGCCGGCTCGACGTCGCCGAGACCGCGGCCGGTCGTCGCCCGCCGACCTGACCTGCGCGGTGCCGACGTTCACCTGGGCGCAACGCGACAGGTCTAGTCTCGGGCCATGAGCGACCCGCACCTGATCGTGCTCTTCGGCGCGACGGGGGACCTGGCCCGCCGCAAGCTGCTGCCCGGCATCCTGCACCTGCTGCGCTCGAGGCTGGTGGCGGACTCGCGCATCGTGGCCGTCTCGATGGACGACCTCGACGACGACGGGTTCCGGCGTTTCGCGCAGGAGGCGTGCCGCGAGTTCGGGCGGCCGGTGCCGCAGGAGGAGTGGGACGACTTCGCGCCCAAGCTGCACTACGTGAACGTCGCCGACGGGCCCGCGCGGCTCGCGGAGGTGGCGGGTCGACTGGAGGAGGAGCTGGGCGGTGCGCCGCGCCGGCTGCACTACCTGAGCGTGCCGCCCAAGGCCGCGGTCGACGTCGTCCGCACCCTCGACGAGGCGGGACTGGTCGAGCGGTCGCGCATCATCATGGAGAAGCCGTTCGGCACCGACCTCGAGAGCGCCCGCGCGCTGAACGCCCGCATCCACGAGGTGTTCGACGAGGACCAGATCTTCCGCATCGACCACTTCCTCGGCAAGGAGGCCGCGCTCAACATCCTGGCGTTCCGGTTCGCGAACGGGCTGTTCGAGCCGATCTGGAACCGCACGTTCATCGACCACGTGCAGATCGACGTGCCGGAGACGCTGTCGGTGTCGGGGCGGGCTGGCTTCTACGAGGGCACGGGCGCGTTCAAGGACATGGTGGTGACCCACCTGTTCCAGATCCTCGCGTTCATGGCGATGGAGCCGCCCACGTCGCTGGACTCCAGCTCGATCAGCGAGGAGAAGAACAAGGTCTTCCGCTCGATGCTGCCGTTGCGGCCCTCCGACGTCGTGCGCGGCCAGTACCAGGGCTACCGCGAGGAGCCGGGCGTCTCGCACGACTCCGAGACGGAGACGTTCGTGGCGCTGCGTGCGCAGATCGACAACTGGCGCTGGGCGGGCGTGCCGTTCTACCTGCGCACCGGGAAGCAGATGGCCCAGGGGGCGCGGATCATCTCCATCGCCTTCCGGGAGCCGCCGAAGTCGATGTTCCCGGCCGGGTCGGGCGTGGGGCTGTCGGGACCGGACCACCTCACCTTCGACCTCGCCGACTCCTCCCGCCTGTCGCTGTCGTTCTACGGCAAGCGCCCCGGCCCCGGCCTGCGGCTCGACAAGCTCTCGATGCAGTTCGCGATGCAGGACACGGCACGCGCCGGAGAGGTGCTGGAGGCCTACGAGCGGCTCATCCTCGACGCGATGAAGGGGGAGCGGACGCTCTTCACGACCGCTGAGGGCATCGAACGGCTCTGGGAGGTCTCCCAGCCCCTCCTCGACGACCCGCCTCCCGTCCGCCCCTACCCCGTCGGCACCTGGGGCCCCAACGCTGTCCACCAGCTCATCGCCCCCCGCGCCTGGCGCCTGCCCTTCGAACGCACCTGGCGCGACCCGAACGAGTCGGGGCAGTAGGGGGGTCTGGTCCTGCTGGTGCGCTGCCGTAGGAGGTCTTGTCTCGCTGGTGCGCTGCCGTAGGTGGTCTCGTCGTGCTGGTGCGCTGCCTCGGCTGGCGCTGGGCCTGGCCTCCGAAAGGGCCTCGACCGGGCGGTTGGGCGGGGGTCGGGTTCGGGTCTCGGGCTGTGGTCCGCGGTGGACGCAAGAATCTGCGTTCGTGTGCGGGAGGGTCAAGGATGCTGCGTTTGCTACGGGATCCCGTCGCGAACGCAGAAGCCTTCAGTCTCGAACGCGCGTATGCAGAATCTTGCGTGCCCTTTGGGTTGGGGGGACGAAGGATTCTTCCTTCTCGTGGAACGGTCCACGAGAAGGAAGAATCCTTGCCACG
>NZ_JBYTCR010000028.1:0-27648 GCF_058790455.1 Aeromicrobium sp. EU05-FHT14F07 | reverse complement strand
ACAGGCCCCACTCCGCTCTCGGAACGCTGCCACCCATCAGCAGGATCGCCAACAACCTGCCTGGACATCACACCTAGGCGACGTGCGCGAGGGCGCGCGCGGCGGCCGTGAGGCGGGCTGCGTCGGTCCCACGCCGTCCGAAGAGCACGAGCGCCTCCCGTCGGTCGGGGTGCGGGAAGACCGCGACCGCGGCGACCTCGTCCTTCGACAGCCCGTCGCTCCACGCGGTCCGTCGGCGCCGGATGAGGGGCAGCTGCGCCTCGTAGTCCGCCACGAGCTCGGGGTCGGTCGCGCGGGTCACGCGCAGCACACTCGCGAGCACCTGGGCGGGTGCGGTGCTCAGCAGCAGTCGTCCGGCCGCGGTCGTCAGCGGGTCACGCGGGAGGTGCAGGTCGGCCACGCGGGCGTACCGCTCGTCGACCACCTTCTCCGACCGTGCCGTGTACACGACGTGGCGCCCGACGAGGACGGCAGCGGCGGCCGCGAGGTCGAACCGGTCCGCGTAGGCGTCCGCGTCGATCGACGTCCACGAGACGTGCCGCGCCGCGAGGAGCTCGAGGACCAGCGGGGCGGGTCCGACGCGGAAGCCGCGGCCGGCCCTGAGCAGCCAGCCGTGCCCCTCCAGACCGCTCACGAGGTCGTGGACGGACGACCGCGGGACGTCGAGTCGGCGCGCGAGCTCGCTCACCGTCGGCGGGGTGTCGGCGCGCGCGACGACATCGAGCAGGTCCACGATCCGGTCGACGCCACGGTGCGCGCTCATGGGTCGAGGATGCCGCATATCCGGCAATCCTGGCCGTCGGGGACCGCGCGTCGAAGACTCGAGCCGTGACCGCATCTCCCCTCCTGGACCTCGCGTCGCTGTTCTCGTTCGACCTCGCCAGGACGCACGTCGTCGGGAGCGAGCCGGCGACGACCTCCCCGCACCGCCTCGCCGAGTGCATGGGCGCCGCCATGGCGGCCCACGGAGCCGCCGCCGCGGCGTTCGGCGCACTGCGAGGCGCACCCGGCCGGTCGGTCGGGGTGCGCACCGACGACGCGCTGCTGCAGCTCATGGCGGTCTTCGCGACCCGGGTCGGCGACGTCCCGGCCGCCGCGACGATGGAGGACCCGCACCTCCTGGCCGACAGCGACTTCTCCACGTGCCGCGACGGCCGGCAGGTCTTCGTCCTCCTGTCGTACCCGCACCTGCGCGACCGGGCGCTCCGCGTGCTCGGGTGCGCTCCGGGAGCCGACCGCATCGCGGCGGCGGCCGCCACCTGGGACGCTCCTGCACTCGAGGAGGCCATCGTCGCGGCCGGCGGGACGGCCGCGATGGTCCGGACCCGGGAGGAGTGGGCGGCCTCCGACGTCGGACGAGCCGTCGCGGGCGAGCCGCTGGTGAGGATCGAGCGCACCGGGGACGCCGACCCGGTGCCGCGAGCACCGCTGTCGTCCACCGAGCCCCCTCTCACCGGCGTCCGGGTCGTCGACGTCACCCACGTGATCGCGGGACCCGTCGCTGCTCGTCTCGCGGCCGAGCTCGGCGCCGACGTCCTCCACGTGTCGCGTCCGGACCGCCCCGATCCGAACGCGATGATCATCGAGACCGGAGCGGGGAAGCGGAACGCGTTCTGCGACTTCCGGACCGCGGAGGGGAGGGCGCGCCTCGACGACGTGCTCGACGGCGCCGACGTCGTGGTCCACAGCTACCGTCACCTCGCACGGTTCGGGCTGGACGCGGAGCAGCTCGCGCGGGACCACCACGGGGTCGTCCTCGCCGACGTGCACGGATGGGGAGACCGAGGACCGTGGTCGGACCGAGGCGGGTTCGACCAGCTCGCCTGCGCGGCCACGGGCTTCGCCCTGGAGGAGGGCGGCGGGGACCGGGCCGCGCTCCCTCCCACCTACCTCCTCAACGACTACGTGGCGGCGTTCCTCCTCGCCGCAGGGATCGAGACCGCCCTGCACCGGCAGGCGACCGAGGGCGGCTCGTGGCACGTCCACGTCGACCTCGCGAAGGTCTGCACCTGGGTGCAGTCGTTCGGCGACAACCCCCGCCAGGTCTCCGCGGGACCCGACCTGCGCGAGCACCTCGACGAGGTGCCGACGGTGGAGACCGAGGGTCCCTTCGGGCGCGTGGCGGCCCTGCCGAGCCTCCTGGAGGTCACCCCCGCGTGGGACCTGCACCGCGGTGCACCGTGGCCGCTCGGATCGGCCCCGATGGCGTGGGCGGAGCCACGATGACGTCCGCTCCGACGGCACGTCGGGTGCGCGCGCTCGGGCGAATCCTGCTGTGGACGGTCGCGATCGTGACCGTCGCCTTCACGGTGCTCGCGCAGCTGCTCGCCGTCGTCCCGGTGTCGTGGACGATGCCGCTGCTGCAGTGGGAGGTGTCGCAGTACCTGGTGATCCTCCTCGGCGTGCTGCGGGACTCGCTGGGGGTGTGGAACGTCGTCGTCGGCGTCGTCGGCGTGGCGAGCGCCGCGACCCTCTGGCGACGGCGACCTCGGCCGCGTCGGCGCCTCCCGCTCGTGCTCACGGTGGCCGGGTCGGCCGGCACGGTGGCTGCCGTCGCGACGAGCGTCGCGCTGGCCGTCTCCATCGCGTCCACGGGCGCCGGGACGAGCCCGCTGCTGCCGACGCTGCCCTTCACCGGCCTGGACAGCGGACCCAGCCAGACCGTGACGGTCGGGACCGCCGGGACCACCACGCTGCGCGCCGACCTCTACCTCCCGTCCGGACGCGCACCGCGAGCGGGATGGCCCGTCGTGGTCTCCGTGCACGGCGGCGGGTTCTCGAGCGGGACGCGGGGCCCGAACGCGTACACCGGGTTCCTCCCCGCCCACGGCTACGCGGTGCTCGACGTCGACTACCGGCTCGCGTCCCCGACCTACCACCCATGGCGGACCCAGGTCGAGGACGTCGGCTGCTCCCTGGCCTGGATCGCCCGGACCGGCGAGGCGCGTCGGCTCGACCCCCACCGGGTCGCGATGCTCGGCCTCTCCTCCGGAGGGAACCTGGCCATCAACGCCGCCTACATGTCGGCCGACCACACCCTGAGGTCCAGCTGCTCGCCGTCGGGCACGACGCTGCCGGTCGTCCGCGCTGTGATCGGCGGGTATCCGGCCGTCGACCTCACCGGCATCGGGGACCGGACGGCGATCGCCCGGAAGGTCGAGCAGTGGTACGTCGGCGGCACGCCCGCCGAGCACCCCGACCGGTACCGCTTCACCGACTCCGCGACCCACGTCAGCGCCGACGCCCCGCCCACCCTGGTCTACCAAGGAGCACGCGACCACCTCGTCCTCGCGGACCGTGCTCGCGCGTTCGTCGACGTCCTCGCGCGGCACGGCGTGACGCACCGGTACGTCCAGTACCCCGGGATGGAGCACAGCGCGGGCGACTCGACCTCGACGTTGACGCCCGCCGCGGCTGCGAGCCGCCAGCTCACGCTCGACTGGCTGCAGCGTCATGACGGCGACCGACGCTCGTCGCCGACGACCCCGTGACGCGCCCGGCGCCATCGGCTATCGTCACCTGAACACCGTTCACCTGAACGGTGTTCAGTGACCGCCGCCCGAGTCGAGGACTCTCATGCCCGCATCGTTCGACCAGCTCGCCACCCACGTCCTGGACGGGGGCAGCGCCTCCGAGGCCGACGCGCTCGCCGTCCTGCGTGCCGACGACGCCGACCTCCTCGACGTCGTCGCTGCCGCCGGACGTCTGCGCCGCGCGCACTTCGGCAGCACCGTCAAGGTCAACTACCTGGTCAACCTCAAGTCCGGGCTGTGCCCGGAGAACTGCAGCTACTGCTCACAGGCCGTCGGGTCCGAGGCGCCGATCCTGAAGTACTCGTGGCTCTCCACCGACGAGACGCTGCGCCAGGCGGGCGCGGGGCTGCGCGGCGGTGCGTCGCGCGTGTGCCTCGTGTCGTCGGGCCGCGGCCCCTCGAACCGCGACGTGGAGAAGGTCGCCGAGATGACCGAGGCGCTCAAGGACAGCTACCCCGACGTCGAGGTGTGCGCCTGTCTGGGGCTGCTGAAGGACGGGCAGGCCGAGCGGCTCAAGCAGGCCGGGGTCGACGCCTACAACCACAACATCAACACCGCCGCGTCCCACCACGACGAGATCGTCACCACCCACACCTACGACGATCGCGTCGACACCATCGCCAAGGCCCGCACGGCCGGCCTGTCGCCCTGCTCGGGGCTCATCGCCGGGCTCGGCGAGACCGACGAGCAGCTCGTGGAGGCGCTGTTCGCGCTGAAGGAGCTCGGCTCGGATTCGATCCCCGTCAACTTCCTCATGCCGTTCGACGGCACGCCGTTCGAGGACACCTGGGAGCTCTCGCCGGCCCGGTGCGTGAAGATCCTGGCGATGGCGCGCTTCGTGTGCCCCGACCGCGAGGTGCGCATCGCCGGCGGACGGGAGATGCACCTGCGCTCGCTGCAGGGTCTCGCGCTGCACGTGGCCAACTCGATCTTCCTGGGCGACTACCTGACGTCGGAGGGGCAGGACGCGAGAGCCGACGTCGAGCTGATCCGCGACCACGGGTTCACGATCCTCGGCGCGGAGGACCTGCCGGAGCACGAGCCGGTCGAGCGGACGGCTGCGACCGCGACCCCTGCCCCCTCGACACCCGCGGCCTCGCCGTGCGGCACCGCGTCGACCGGCTGCGGCAGCGCCTGTGGCGGCTGCGCCTCGCACGACGGCACGACCGGTCTCGCGATCCGGCAGCGCGGCGCCGGCACCGACGTCCCCGCGAACGCCTGATCGCCGACCCTGTCGTGACCGCGACTGTCGCCGACCTGCGCGCCTTCGACCGCGCCCACGTCTGGCACCCCTACGCCTCGATGACGGAGCCCTCCCCGACGAGGGTCGTCACGGGCGCCGACGGGTGCCGTCTGGAGGTCGACGGGACGTGGGTGGTCGACGGCATGTCGTCGTGGTGGGCCGCGGTGCACGGGTACCGGCACCCCGTCCTCGACCGTGCGGTGGTCGAGCAGGTCGCGTCGTTCAGCCACGTGATGTTCGGCGGGCTCACGCACGCACCGGCCGTCGAGCTGGCGCGACGGCTCGTCGAGCTGACGCCCGCCCCGCTGGAGCGCGTGTTCCTCGCCGACTCCGGCTCGGTGGCCGTGGAGGTGGCGCTGAAGATGGTGCTGCAGCACCAGCGCGGGACAGGACACCCCGAGCGCACCCGCATGCTCACGGTGCGCGGCGGCTACCACGGCGACACGTTCGACTGCATGAGCGTGACCGACCCGGTCGTCGGCATGCACGCCATGTGGCGCGACCTGCTGCCGCAGCAGGTGTTCGCCGACCGGCCGCCGCGCCACGACGCGTCGGACGCGGAGATCGCGGCGTGGGCCGACGGAGTCCGCGACCTCGCCGCCCGGCACGCCCATGAGCTGGCGGGCGTCGTCGTGGAGCCGCTCCTGCAGGGGGCGGGCGGCATGCACCCGTACCCCGTCGCGTGCCTGCGCGTGCTGCGCGAGGTGGCCGACGAGCACGGTCTGCTGCTCGTGCACGACGAGATCGCCACGGGGTTCGGCCGCACCGGTCACCTCTTCGTGAGCGAGCTGGTCGCGCCCGACGTCCTCTGCGTCGGCAAGGCGCTCACCGGGGGCTACGTCTCGCTCGCGGCGGTGCTGTGCACCGACGCGGTGGCACGCGGCGTCTCGGCCAGCGACTCCGGTGCCCTCATGCACGGCCCGACGTTCATGGGCAACCCGCTGGCGTGCGCCGTCGCGTCGGCCAGCATCGACCTCCTCCTCGAGCGCGGCTGGCAGGCCGACGTGCAGCGCGTCGGGGAGGCGCTGAGCCGTGGCCTCGCTCCGCTGCGCGACGTCGAGGGCGTGACCGACGTCCGCACGCTCGGCGCCGTCGGCGTGGTCCAGCTCGACCACCCGGTCGACGTCCCGGCAGCCACCGACGCCGCGCTCGCCGCTGGCGTGTGGCTGCGGCCCTTCCGCGACCTCGTCTACACGATGCCGCCGTACGTCTGCGACGACGCCGCGCTGGCGCAGCTGGTCGCCGGGGTCGGCGAGGCGGTGCGGGCCGCATGAGCGTCTGGACGGACTGGTGGGCGCAGGAGCACGCCACGCGGGCGGAGGCCGGGCTCGCGCGCACGCTGCGCCCGCGCGGCGCCGACGACCCGACGATCGACCTCGCGGGCAACGACTACCTCGGCCTCGCGCGCGACCCGGCCGTCACACGCGCTGCCGCTACGGCAGCGCTCCACTGGGGCGCGGGCGCGGGAGCGTCCCGGCTCGTCACGGGCACGCTCGCCGTGCACGAGGAGCTCGAGCAGACCCTCGCCCGCGACCTCGGCCAGCCTGCGGCGCTCGTGACATCGACGGGCTACCACGCGAACCTGGCCGTCGTCGCCGCCCTCGCCGACCGAGGCACGCGGGTGGTCTCCGACGCGCACGTGCACGCGTCGCTGGTCGACGGCGTGCGGCTGTCGCGCGCTCGGCTGACGATCGTCCCGCACGGCGACGTCGACGCGGTGGCGGGCGCCCTGCGCGATGCCGAACGTGCTGGAGAGCGCGCCCTGGTGCTGGTGGAGTCGGTCTACTCGGTGCTCGGCGACGCGGCCCCGCTGGTCGACCTGGCCGGGCTCTGCGAGCGGCACGGCGGGCTGCTCGTCGTCGACGAGGCGCACGGGCTCGGCGTGCACGGGCCAGGACTGGTCACGCGGCTCGGGCTCGCCGGGCTCGAGCACGTGGTGGTCACGGCCACGCTGTCGAAGGCGCTCGGCAGCCAGGGCGGCGCCGTGCTCGGACCGGTCGCCCTGCGCGAGCACCTGGTGAACCGCGGACGTGCGTTCGTGTTCGACACCGGCCTCGCACCTGCGTCGGCCGCCGGCGCCCTCGCGGCGCTGCACGAGGTGCGCCGCCGCCCCGACCTGGCCGCGACGGTGCACCGTCGCGTCGGCGAGCTCGCCGCCGCTCTCGACGTCGCCGTGCCCGCGGGGGCCGTGCTGTCGGTGCCGATGCCGTCGCCGCAGGCGGCGGTGGCCGCCCAGGCGGCCGCGCTCATCGCCGGGGTGCGGGTCGGGTGCTTCCGGCCGCCGTCGGTGCCCGACGGGGTCTCGCGTCTGCGGGTGACGGCGAGCGCAGGCGTCGCCGACGACGACTGGGCGCGCGCCCTGGACGTGCTGGTCGGCGTCGCGGGGACGTTCCGGTGAGCCGCGTCGTGATCGTCACCGGGACCGACACCGGGGTCGGCAAGACGGTGGCCGTCGCCGCGCTCGCGGCCACCGCGCGCGGTCGCGTGCTGGTGGTCAAGCCGGTGCAGACCGGCATCGGCGGCCCCGACCCGGAGCCGCGCGACGCGCGCACTGTCGAGGCCCTGACCGGCGCGGCGTGCCGTGAGCTGGTGGCGCTCGACGACCCGCTCGCCCCCGACACCGCCGCGCGTCGCCAGGGGGTCGCGCTCCCACCGGTGTCGGAGCACGTGCGCGCCGTGCTGGGGATGGCGGCCGAGCACGACGTCGTGGTCGTCGAGGGTGCGGGCGGGCTGCTCGTCCGGCTCGACGCGGACGGCGGGACGCTGCTCGACCTCGCGGTCGGGCTCGTCGACGCCGCGCCCCCCGACGTGACGGTCGAGGTGGTCGTCGTGGCGAGGGCCGGTCTCGGCACGCTGAACCACACGGCGCTCACCGTCGAGGCGCTGCGGGCCCGCGGGGTGGAGCCGCTGGGCGTGGTCGTGGGCGCGTGGCCGGAGCGCCCTGGCCTCGCCGAGCGGTGCAACCGTGACGACCTCCCGGGCGTGACGGGGGTGCCGCTCCTCGCCGTCGTGCCCGAGGGAGCGGGGGCGCTGCCGCGGGCGGAGTTCGTCGCCGCGGCCCCCGCGTGGTTCGACCTCGGCCTGCGCTCGCGACCTGGCGTCTGACCCCCACCTCCGTGCCATGCTGGGGCGCGTGAGCGCATCGTTCCCGCGTCTGCTGTCGGCCACCGCCGACCGGTCCGCGCCGCTCGCGGTGCTCGACGAACCGGCGCTCTGGGCGAACGCCGACGACCTCGTCCGTCGGGCGGGCGGGGTGCCCGTGCGGGTGGCGAGCAAGTCGGTGCGCGTGCGGTCGGTGCTGGAGCGCACGCTCGCCCGACCCGGGTTCGCGGGCGTCATGACCTACTCGCTCGCGGAGAGCTGCTGGCTCGTCGACGAGGGGGTCACCGACGACGTGCTCCTCGCGTACCCCACCGTCGACCGTGCCGGGCTGCTCGCCCTCACCGAGCCTGGCGAGGCCGGCGAGCGACGTCGGGCGGCCATCACGCTCATGGTCGACTCCGAGGAGGGGCTCGACGCGATCCAGCGCGTCGTCGGCGGGTCGCACCCGACCCTGCGGATCTGCCTCGACGTCGACGCGTCGCTGCGCCCCGGCGCGCTCGGCATCCATCCCGTGCACCTGGGCGTGCGCCGCTCCCCCGTGCACACCGCGCGCCAAGCAGCGGGCGTCGCCCGACGGCTCGCCGCGCGGCCGGGCTTCCGGCTCGTCGGGGTCATGTTCTACGACGCGCAGGTGGCCGGCCTGCCCGACACCTCGGCCGCCGTGCGCGTCGTCAAGAGGCTGTCGACGACGGAGCTCGCGCACCGACGTCGCGCCGTGGTCGAGGCGGTGTCGCAGCACGCGGACCTGCAGCTCGTGAACGCCGGCGGCACCGGCAGCCTCGAGGTGACCGGGGCCGACCCGACCGTCACCGAGCTGACCGCTGGCTCGGGCCTGTTCACGCCCACGCTCTTCGACCACTACGACGCGTTCGAGGCGCGACCCGCCGCGTACATCGTCCTCGACGTCGTGCGCCGCCCGGCCAAGGACGTGGCCACCTGCTTCGCCGGCGGGTACACCGCGTCGGGGCCCGCGCAGGCCAACCGCATGCCCACGCCGGTCTGGCCGCAGGGGCTGTCGCTGGTCGGTACTGAGGGCGTGGGCGAGGTGCAGACGCCCGTGCGCGGCAAGGCGGCCCGGCACCTGCGCATCGGCGAGCGCGTCGTGTTCCGGCACGCGAAGGCCGGCGAGATGTGCGAGCGGTTCGACACCGTCACGCTCGTCGACGACTCCGGCCGCGCCGAGACCGTGCCGACCTACCGGGGCGAGGGGAAGAACTTCGGATGACGGGGACGACGCGATGAGCGTGCTCTGGCGCAACTGGGCGGGCAACGTGCGCTCGCACCCCCGGCGGGTGCTGCACCCGGCGTCGACGGCCGAGGTCGTCGACGCGGTGCGCACGGCACGGGCCGAGGGGCTTGCGGTCAAGGCGTACGGCGCCGGCCACTCCTTCACGCCGATCGCGGCCACCGAGGGCGTGCTCCTGCGCCTCGACCGCATGGACGCTCTGGTGTGGCACGACGCCGCGACGAGGCGGGTGCGGGTGCAGGCCGGGACGTCGCTGCACCGGCTGAATCCCCTGCTGCAGTCCCTCGGTCTGGCACTGCCGAACCTGGGCGACGTCGACCCGCAGTCCGTCGCGGGTGCGGTGTCCACCGGTACCCACGGCACGGGCGCCCGACTGCAGGGCATCGCCGCGGCGGTGGTCGGCGTGCAGCTGGTGACCGCCGACGGCGACGTCGTAGAGGTCGACGAGACGCATCCGTGGTTCGGTGCCGCGCGCGTCAGCCTCGGTGCACTCGGTGTCGTCACCGAGCTGACGCTGCAGTGCGTGCCCGCCTTCCTGCTGCACGCCCGCGAGGAGCCGATGCGGCTGCCGGAGGTGCTCGAGCGGGTGCCCGAGCTCGTCGAGGAGAACGACCACTTCGAGTTCTACTGGTTCCCACACACGGAGAAGGCACTGGTCAAGCGCAACAACCGCGTGCCCGAGGGGACGGAGCGCGCGCCGGTCGGCCGGCTGCGGCACCTCCTCGACGACGAGCTGCTGAGCAACGGGCTGTTCGAGGTCGTCAACCGGGTGGGCGCGCGCTTCCGGTCTGCGGTGCCGCGCGTCAACCAGGTGAGCGGGTCGGCGCTGTCGGCACGGGACTACGTCGACCACTCCCACGAGGTGTTCGTGTCGCCCCGTCGGGTGCGGTTCTCCGAGTCCGAGTTCGCCGTGCCGCGGGGTGCGCTGCTCGACGTCATCGCCGGGCTGCAGCGCTGGTTCGATGCGGGGCACGAGACCGTCGCGTTCCCGATCGAGGTGCGCTTCGCCGCCGCCGACGACGTGTGGATGTCGACGGGTCACGAGCGCGACAACTGCTACCTGGCCGTGCACCAGTACCACCGGCTCGACCCGACCGCGTACTTCCGGGCCGCGCAGGAGGTGTTCACGGCCCACGAGGGTCGGCCGCACTGGGGCAAGATGCACACGCTCGACGCCGGCGACCTCCGTGAGCGGTACAGCCGATTCGACGACTTCGTGGCGGTGCGCGACGAGCTCGACCCGCAGCGCGTGTTCAGCAACCCCTACCTCGACCGCGTGCTCGGCTCATGACGACGGACGAGCACGGCCGCACCGACCCGCCCCTCGCCGGCGACGAGGCCGCCACGCTGCGCGGGTTCCTCGACTTCCACCGGCGCACGTTCGCGCTGAAGACGAGCGGCCTCGACCACGCCCAGCTGCACACGCCGCTCGCCCCGTCGACCATGACGCTCGGCGGCATGACCAAGCACCTGGCCTACGTCGAGGACTGGTGGTTCGGCGTGGTCCTCACCGGCGCGGAGCCCACCGCCCCGTGGGACGACGCGCCCTGGGACGACGACGCCGACTGGGACTGGCACTCGGCCGTCGACGACGAGCCCGCCGACCTCCGCGCCCTGTGGGAGTCGGCAGTCGCCCGCTCCGACGCCCTCCTCGACGCCGCGCCGGACGGCCTCGACACCCTCGCCGCCCGCCCCGACCGCCGCACCGGCGAGCCCGTCTCGCTGCGCTGGATCGTCGTCCACATGGTCGAGGAGTACTGCCGCCACAACGGCCACGCCGACCTCCTGCGCGAGGCGCTCGACGGGAGCGTCGGGGAGTAACGGATCCCTCTGGACGCGTCGTTTACCAATCCTTCGCCGAAGCAGTACCCGGAAGGGTCGCTCTGATTGATTGGATCTCCACCAGCGTAGTTCTACCCCGTCAGGGTCCGCGGGTCGCTCATCCCACCCGAGAGCGGGTCTGGCTGAGTGAAGTGGCCTTGCAGGTCGTAGTACCGCGCGCCGAGCTTATAGTGCCCGTCCGTGCCGGAGCTGGTGATGTTCTGCTGCGCGCCCAACCAGCGGAACCGGTTGGTCTGCGCAGCAGACCCGTAGGCGGCGGTCTTGCCGTACGGGGCGTACTTGTAGCCACCCACTGGGGTCCCGTCCGGAGCCACCAGCCACACCACGTGCCCGGAGGCCTCGCTCACGTAGTTCACCCTCGTGCTGCCGGTGCGCGAGGACAGGATCGTGCCGTTCGGGTCGCGCAGGAAGAACGTCGTGGCCGACCCAGAGCGCTGCGCCGTCACACCCAGACTCGACTCGATGTTGCGCAGGGCGCCGACCTCCTCGGCACAATTCGCGAGCGCCCTCCGGCGGCGCTCTGCGCGACCTACTACATCTCGCGATCGCCGGTCTTCTCTGTGCCGCCCGTCCCAGACCTCTCCCGCAACCACAGCACGACGAAGCCGACGAATGAAATCCCGGAAAGAAAGGCGCAGATCATCGCCGTCCGTCGCGAACTTTCAGTATCGGCCGCCACCGCCAGAATGACGAATCCCGCAGCAAACACTGCTGTGACGCAAGCCTGAAATCGATACATCACGACCCCTAACAGGACTGGTACGCGCCGTAAGTGCCACCCACCGTTTGAATTGTTCCCCACGCTATTGCAGCAGCTCCGCCCGACCAGACCGTCACACCGAGCTGACCTAGTCCAACAACCGCGCTCGTGTAGGAAAAGCCGCACTGAAAAGAGATGTGTGACTCAACGAAGTTGAACGGAGTCCAGTATCCCGCGGCATCGAGCGCCGCCGCGCCTTCGCAGTACCAGCTGAATCCCTTCCAACAGTACCCGGAAGGATCGGCCTGATTCACCGGATCGCTGGCCGCGTAGTTGTAGCCCGTCAGGGTCCGCGGGTCGCTCATCCCACCCGAGACCGGGTCGGGCTGGGTGAAGTGGCCCTGCAGGTCGTAGTACCGGGCGCCGAGCTTGTAGTGCCCGTCCGTGCCAGAACTGGTGACGTTCTGCTGCGCGCCCAGCCAGCGGAACCGGTTGGTCTGCGCAGCTGAACCGTAGGCGGCGGTCTTGCCATATGGGGCGTACTTGTAGCCGCCCACCTGCGTCCCGTCCGGAGCCACCAGCCACACCACGTGCCCGGACGCCTCACTCACGTAGTTCACCCGCGTGCTGCCGGTGCGCGAGGACAGGATCGTGCCGTTCGGGTCGCGCAGGAAGAACGTCGTGGTCGACCCGGAGCGCTGCGCGGTCACACCCAGGCTCGACTCGATGTTGCGCACCGCACCATTGTCACGACGCAGGTCGTTGCCCTGGTCCAGGTACGTCTGGTTCCTTCCATCGATCGTGGCCACCTGGTTGCGCTCGTTCACCACGAAGGGATCGCTGGTGCTTCCCTGACTGTTGCCAGCAGCATCGTTCCTGAACTCCGTGTTGCCCGACGGAGTCGGCGAGCACGCCTGGCCAGTCTCGTCCGGACCAGACGTGGGTCCGGTGGCCGAGCCCTTCCAGCAGAGCATCCCGGCACGATTGTACCCGAAGTTCGTCGTCGTGGCCCCCGCAACCTCCTGCCGCAGGTTCCCGATCCTGTCGTAGGTGTAGGCGTAGCTGGGCCCGTTGGTGTCGTCAGCGTTCTCCAGCCGCTGGTGCTTGTACGTGTACGTAACCGCCCCGCGCTGGTCGGCGAAGGACGAGGTCACGACGTCGCGCTTCTGCAGCTGCGACGAGTCGTTGGTCGACCCCTGGATCCGATAGCTGTAGTTGATGCGCCCCGTCTCGTTGCCGGCCGCGTAGTTCATCTTCAGCGCCGCAGGCTGCCCGTTCTTGGAGAAGTCGTAGTCGAGCTTCACCCCCACACCGCCCGTGGGGCTGGGGAAGATGACGTTGTCGGTGCGGCCGTTCTTGTCCGTCGTGATGGCGACGGTCTCGTTGTTCTCCGTCACCGTCTTCGGAGCGTTGGCCTTGTCGTAGGTGTAGGTGACCATCTGCGCACCCCCACCACCGATCTCCTGGTTGTAGGAGGTCATGTTGCCGACCCCGTCGTAGCCCCTCGACACCTTGTCCACGACGCCGACCGTGCCGGTAGGCATCCTCTGCTCGACGAGCCGGTTCATCCGGTCGTAGGTCATCGTGGTCTGCTCCAGGCCGTTCGACCTGGTCCGCACGTTGCCCGCCGCGTCGTAGGTGTACCGCAGGCACGTGGCAGAGGACCCGGTGCACGCGCTCGGTGCCGTGCCGTCGTAGAAGACACCGAGCTGACGGTCGTTCTTGTCGTACTCGTAGCGCGTGACCTTGCCACGACCGTCGGTCATGGTCGCGACACGGCCCCACCCGTCGTAGGTGTAGGACGTGCACCACTTCCGGGAGGACCCGCAGCTACCACCGGGCTTGCGAACCTCCTTGAGCAGGTTCGTCGTGCCGGTCACGTATCCGGTCTCACCACTCTGCCAATAGCTGTAGAGCGTCTTGTCGTCGTCCGTGGGAGTGGCGGGTGCGTTGCCGTCCCAGCTGGCCGTCACGTTGCCGGTCGCGTCGTCGTAGTCGCGGTGGAACTCCGCCTGACGGGTCGACTGCGCGTCGCATGATCCCTGCGCATTGAGGGTGATCCCGTTGTACGAGGCAGTGGTGCGCCCCTTGGCGTCGTAGCTGTAGCGGTTGCAGTCGTTGCTCGACCCCCGCGCCGTCGTCGGAAGGTAGGCGTTCTCCCCGCTGCTGCCCGCATAACCCAGGCCCGTGGAGAGATCGTTGCCGCTGCCGTCGTTCTTCGGCTGCGTGGTCTTCGTGAGCCGGTCACTGAACTGACCGTCGGTCGCGGAGTAGGTCGACGTCGTGGTCGCGCCCATCCCGTCGGTGACGGCGGACGGACCGTTGTCGGCGGTGTAGTCCATCGACCGCGTGTTGCCCTCGGCGTCCTTCACCCACACCTTCTTCTTCGCTCCGGAGAGGCCGCGCGGCGCGAAGCAGTACGTGGTCACGTTCTGGTTGGGGTCCGTGACCTTGGTGTAGGTCCGAGACTCCGTCGGGCACCCGTCCGGCCGCGTGTCCGTGTAGTCCCAGCTGAAGGTCGGGCGGTCAGCCGCAGCCTCATTCCCCTGACGGTAGGAGACCGAGGTCGTCTCGCCCACGACGGCGCCGCGCTTGGGGTTCGTGCGGTAGGCGATGCTCGTCTCGCTGCGCTCCGAGGCAGTTCCTGGCCCCGTGATGGACGTCAGGTAGCCACCGGAGTACCCGTAGGACGTCTGCGCGCCCGTGGCGTCGGTGAACGAGGTGAGCTGGCCCGAGCCGTCGTAGCCGTAGTTCCACTCCCGCTGGGTCGACCCGTCTGAGGTGTCGTCCTGCGTGATCTTCGTGAGCCGACCGCTGGCGTAGGTCACCGTGTAGGTGCGCCCCCGGGTGTCCTTGATCTGCGTCAGCTGCGGTCGCCCGCTGCCTCCGGACGCGTACATGAACTCGATCTTGTTGCCGGAACGGTCGCGGATCATCGTCAGGTACGCCTTGCCGTCCACCATCTTCGCGAACTCGTACCTCAGCGGGGACTTCCGGAACTTCAGCTCGAGGCTGCCGTCGCTGGCCTGCTCCAGGTCGGCTCCGACACCGCCGATCGGCGACAGGAACTGCCGGTAGTCCGCGTCGCCCACGCTGGTGCTCTTGCGCAGGAAGGAGCCGAGCACCGTGCCGGAGGGGCCGTGGTAGTCGTACCGCAGGGTCGAGTCGGACTGGGTCCGCTCGATCCAGACGTCCGGGCCGAGACCGAGGTTCCACCCGCGGCCGAGCGCGGTGTCGGTGACTCGGGTCATCGAGTTGTAGGTGCGCGAGATGGTCAGGTCCTGGCCGACGCCCTTGACCGTCGCGTCCTGCGCGCTGACCACGGCGTTGCCGCTGCGGTTGTTGATCGACAGCGACGAACGGTCGTCGAGCGTGTGGTCGGTCATGGAGTACCACGACTGCGAACCGAGCTCGGGCTCGTAGGTCACCGAGATCCTGGGCATGACGCTCGGGCCGCCGCAGTGGAAGGACGAGGAGTCCCAGTCGATCGAGCAGAACCGCTTCTCCTGGGTCGTGTCGGTCTCGTTCGGCGCCACCAGGACGACCGCCTGGCGGCTCCGCGAGAACGGCTCCACGTCACCGGTCTGCTGCCCGCCGGCCCACGCGTTGAACGACGGCGTGACGTCGAGGTTCGCCGTACCGGCACCGCAGTCGCTGCCGAAGTTGAACGTGTGCGACGTGCGGAAGCGGCTGTCAGTCGAGTAGCTCGGCTGCGTGTCCCAGTTGGGCCCGTAGACGTCGCCGCCACTCATCGGCCAGCCGTTCGTCGTCTTGGCCTGGCAGTTGGTGGCGCCGTTCTGGTACTGCCGCAGCGCGAGGGTCGCGTCGGTCACCGTGAAACCGACGAACTGCTGGTACCGCAGGTACACGATCGATCGGAACTTGCGGTTGCTGCCGGGAGAACCGACACGGAGGTTGACGTCGGAACCGCGCTCGTCGCCGCTCGTCTGGTCGCTGAACACGTAGGTGTCGCTCTGCACGTCGTACGTGTCCTGGAGACCGATGTCCGGATCCACCGTCACCGGGTAGCGACGCTCAGGGGCGCCGAGCCACTCCATCGACGGTCGGAGCTCCAGGACCTTCATGCCATCCCGGTCGGCCAGCGTCGCGGAGACCGGCACGGGGAACTCCGGAGCCCCTGCCGCGTCGACGTCGGCATCCCACATGTTCAGCGGCTTCGACTGCGCGACGACGTCGTCGCCGGACCTGAAGGTCAGCTGACGCTCGTCGATCGAGACGTCCAGACCAGGCGCGTCGACACGGAACCGGTAGACGGGCGCGGTCTCCGGCTTGCTCGCCAGGAGGACGTGGGTCGCGAACCCCGACGCCGTCGTGGAGACGCGCACCGACTCGTCGTCGTTCCCGGTCACCGGATAGGTGGCGACGCCACCGTCGACCTCAGGCGTGCCGAGGCCGGCCAGTGACGTCAGCGAGATCTTCTGCTTCGCCTCGCTCTCCACCTGCGCCGTGACTCCGTCGCCGGTCGCGGAGAACGACGTGTCCTGGCTGACCACCTTCGGCTCGAGCCGCGAGCCCGACGGCTCGAGGTTCGGGTCGATCGGGGTCAGCGTCCCACCCTCGTCGGCAAAGATCGGACCCTGCGCGGTCTCGCGGGTCATCGTCCCGTCCGGGTTGGCGAAGACCTGGCTGTCGACCTCGCGCTGCGAGACGACCTCCGCGGGCTCGTCCGTCGCCTCCGCCTTCGCCAGCGCTGCCGCCACGTCGGACGACGACCCCGTCGAGGTGTTCTTGTTGGGCTCGGACTCCGCCCGCACGTAGTCCTCGCCCGCCGTCTCGGCGTCGGCGACGGTGATCGGAAGTCCGGTGAGCACCCCGGTGATCACGGCGGCGGCCGAGGCCATGACACCTGCACGGATGGAACGTCGACGCATCCTGGACCCCATGTCGGGTGGCCGTCGCCGACAACCTGGAGCTGCCGGTCGCCGGTGTTGCATCTCCGCGAGGCCGAGCCCTCGGTGAGAACGGGACCCATCAGACCACAGCGAACAGGTCCTGCGCAGGTTTTGTTGAGATTTTCCTGAGTGAACTTCTTGTCGAGTTCCGATGACTCGGCGGTGACGAAGTGGGCCGCCTGCCCAGCCGGTGCCGTCCGCGGGGGGACGTGGTTGGATGGATGTGACCGGCGACACACCACGTCCCGGTCGACGTCGCGCCTCACCCCGGCGCGACCCCACCCACGGCGGACGACCCCACCCGGTCGGCCGCGGACAGGAGGACCCGTGTTCGAGGAAGGCCAGTCCTACGCCCCCGTCACGCCGACGGCCGACGGAGCCGTCACCGTCGAGCTGGGCGCCGATCATCCCGGCCTGCACGACCCGGAGTACCGGGCCCGTCGCGACCTGCTCGCCACGCTCGCGCACCGGTGGGAGCCGGGCGAGCCCGCGCCCGAGGCTCCGTACACCGACGAGGAGCACGACGTCTGGCGCGTCGTCAGCGAGGATCTGCAGACCAAGCACGAGACGTACGCCTGCCGCGAGTTCCTCGACGGCAAGGCCGCACTCGACCTCCCCCTCGACCGCGTGCCGCAGCTGGAGGAGCTGTCCGACCGGCTCGAGCCGCTCACCGGGTTCCGCTACCGGCCCGCCGCAGGCCTCGTGCCGCTGCGCGAGTTCTACGGCGCGCTCGCCGACCACGGCTTCTGGGCCACCCAGTACGTGCGCCACCACTCCGTCCCCCTGTACACGCCCGAGCCCGACGTGCTCCACGAGGTCGTGGGCCACGGCAACACGCTCGCCGACCCGCGCTTCACCCGCCTCTACGAGGCCGCCGGCCGCGCAGCGCGCCGGGTCGAGACCACCGAGGCGCTCGAGTTCGTCAGCCGCGTCTTCTGGTTCACGCTCGAGTTCGGCGTCGTGCACGAGCGCGACGGCCTCAAGGCGTACGGCGCGGGAATCCTGTCGAGCCCCGGCGAGATCGAGGAGTTCCGCTCCATGACCATCGAGCCGCTCGACGTCGTCACCATGGGCACCACCGACTACGACATCACCCACTACCAGGACCGGCTCTTCGCCGCCGACTCCTTCGCGCACGTCGAGGACGCCGTCGGCGGCTTCTGGGACACCTGCACTGACGACACCGTCGCGGCGCTCAGGGCGCAGGCAGCCTGAGGTCGACGTCGGCCCACGAGCCGCTCACCCGCTTCGCGCGGGGCGCCGCGAACTCGCCCGCCTTGCTCGTGCCGAGCCCCATCGCCACGAGTCCGGCCACGGTCGTCGTGGCGGCGGCGACCCCGTCGACCACCGGGACGCCCAGCTCGTCGCCGAGCCACGCGGCGAAGTCCGTCATCCCGGCACAGCCGAGGACCAGCACGTCGGAGTCGTCAGCCGTCAGCGCGACCCGGGACAGCTCGAGCGTCCGGTCGCGGGCGTGCGGGTCGCGCTCGAGGTCGACCACACCGATCTCGGTCGCGTGCACCCCGCCGCAGTGGTCGGCCAGACCGTACGACCTGGTCAGCGCCTCGATGCCCGGCACCGTGCGCTGCAGCGTCGTCACGACGCTGAACCGACGCCCCAGGTAGGTCGCGGCGCGCATCCCGGCCTCGGCGATCCCGACCACGGGCCCTCGCGCCAGCTCGCGCGCCGGCTGCACGCCCGGGTCGCCGAAGCAGGCGACGACGTAGCCGTCGACGCCGGCCGCCTCGCCCTCGGCCACGCGGGCCAGCACACCGGGCACGGCCAGCGCCTCGTCCACGTGCGACTCGATCGACTCCGGCCCGAACACCGGGCTGACGGCCTCCACGACCACGTCGGGGCCTGCGACGGCACTGGCGCAGGCCCCGATCGCCGTGGTCATCGACTCCGTCGTGTTCGGGTTGATGACACGGATCAGCATGGTCAGGCAGCCCCCGCGCCCGTCGGCACCGACTCCGCCGCGCTCGCGCTCGGCCCGACCCCCTGGCGACGGGCGAGCACCACGTAGAGCGCCGCGGAGAGGATCGCGCCGACGAAGAACGAGTAGTCGGGCAGGGCCGGCAGCACGCCCGACAGCTTCGGGACCACGACGCTGAGGACCGCGACGACGCCGGTCACCACCACCGTCTGCACCGCGGCCGGGTTGTAGCCGCGGACGAAGTGGTACTCGCCGTCCTCCTCCATCGTGAACAGGTCGTCGACGACGATCTGCTGCTGGCGCACCACGTAGTAGTCGGCGATGAGGATCCCGTAGAGCGGGCCGATGAGGGCACCGAGCAGACCCAGCGTCCAGAAGATCGCGTCGGCGTTGTCGTACCAGTTCCAGGGCGTGAGCAGCACCGACCCACCGGCGGCGATCATGCCGCCCATGCGCCAGCTGATCCGCTGCGGCGCCACGTTGGAGAAGTCGAACGCCGGGGAGATGAAGTTCGCCACGATGTTGATGCCGACCGTCGCGACCACGAACGTCAGGCCGCCGAGCAGCACCGCGGTCCACGTGTCGATCCGCTCCACCGTGTGCACCGGGTCGGTGATCAGCTCGCCGAACACGGGCACCGTCGCGGCCGCCGTCAGCACCACGAGCAGCGCGAAGAACGTGAAGTTCACGGGCAGGCCGAGGACGTTGCCGCGCTTGACCGCCTCGTAGCTGCTGCCGTAGCGCGAGAAGTCGCCGAAGTTCAGCGTCGGTCCCGAGAAGTAGGAGACGACGAGCGCGATCGCCGAGCACATCGCGCCGACGGCGGCCCAGCCGGACACGGCGTGGTCGGCGAGGTTGAGGTCGATGTCGAAACCGGCGCGCCACAGCATGTAGCCGCACAGGACGACCATGACGACGTAGACGGCGGGACCGCAGAAGTCGATGAACCTGCGGATGGACTCCATGCCCCGCCAGAACACGGCGGCCTGGGCCACCCACAGGATCGCGAAGGAGACGTAGCCGAGGTAGCTCAGGCCGAGGAACGACGTGTCGTCCGTCGCGATGCGCGCGAGGCCGGGCCACACCTTCAGCAGCACGATCGACAGCGACCCCGCGGCGAGGAACGTCTGCACCCCGTACCAGGCGACGGCGATGAGCCCGCGGATGATCGCGGGGATGTTCGCACCGAGCACGCCGAACGACGCGCGGCTGATCACCGGGTACGGCACGCCGGCGACCTGGCTGGGCTTCGCGACCAGGTTCGCGAGCACCTGCACGATGCAGATGCCGACGATGAGGGCGATGAAGACCTGCCACGTCGTGAGGCCGAGCATGAACAGGCTGCCGGCCGTCACGTAGCCGCCGACGCTGTGCACGTCGGACATCCAGAAGGCGAAGATGTTGTAGGAGCTCCAGGTCTGGTTCTCCAGCGGCGCGAGGTCCTCGTTGGTGAGGCGAGGGTCGTACGCGCGGCGTGGTCGGCCGGCTCCGGGCGGGTAGCCGGCGGCTTCCACGATGTCGTTCGGCAGGGCGCCGTGGGGCTGTGGCATGGGGTGTCTCCTCGTCGGGCTCGGGCTGCACCCGACGCTAGGAACGCGGTGTTTCGACCCCTCGACTCCGCGGGTGAACCTTGCGTCACGGGAGTCCTATAGGACGCGACGGTCAGGCCTCGCGGAAGACGTCGTGGTCGCCGCTGAGCACCTCGATGCCGTCGAGGAGGTGGTTGTAGTGCTCCACCGAGAGCGCCACCAGCGCGGTGGCGTCACGTGCCTCGAACGCCTCGAGCATCGCGTCGTGGTCGTGCGCGAACGCCGAGCGCTGCGCGGGCCCGACGTGCGTCATGGGCCGCACCGGCTCCGTCAGGTTCCACGCCGACTCGTACATCCGCAGCAGCCGCTGCATGCCCGAGGGCGCGATCAGGCTGAGGTGGAACCGGCGCGTCGCCTCGTGGTAGCCGCGGTCGTCGCCGGCGTCGAGCGCCGTGCTCGTCTCCAGCAGCGCCGCCCTCGCCGCCTCGACGTCGCCGGGACCGGCGCGGTCGACGGCGGCGACCAGCGCGGCCTTCTCCAGCGCGAGCCGCACCTCGTACAGCTCGCGGAACTCGCGGTAGCTCAGCTTGGCGACGCTGTAGCCGACGTGCGGCACGTGCTCGACGAGTCCCTCCCCGAGCAGGATCTTGAGCGCCTCGCGCACCGGGATCTGGCTGACACCGAAGAACGCCGCGACCGCGTCGATGGGGATCAGGGTGCCCGGCGGCTCGACCCCGGCCAGGATCGCGGTCCTCATGTCGTCGAGGACGCGCGGCTGCGACCCCTCGACCGAGGTGTTCTCGAGCCGTGCGGTGAACGCCGAGCGACGTCGAGGCCCACCGGTGAACGGGCGTGCCACCTGTGACCTCCTCCGTCGGTGCGCCGTGACGGCCGACGCTAGTGGGCGCCGATGTCGCGGACGTTACGTCCTCCCCCTCCCCCGCCCACCCCCACCGCCCCCTTCCCGCTGAGTGTGACGTTTGCGGGCCGACCGGAGCCTGATCGGCCCGCAAACGTCACACTCAGCGGGAGGGGGGATCGTCGTAGCACGGCCCGACCTGCACGCACTGGTCGTCCCACGTCGTGAGCAGCCCCCGCAGACGCCCTTCCGGGGTCCACCGTGGACACATCACCACCACCGATCGGGAGGACCAGATGGCCGTGTCCGTCGACGACACCACCCTCGAGGCCGCGCTGCGCGGCGCCATGGCGAACTTCGCCACCGGACTGACGGTGGTGACCACGTCCGACGGCGGCCGACCGCACGGCACGACCCTGAGCGGTGTCATGTCCCTCTCGATGGACCCGCCGATGGTCGCCATCTCCCTGGCCCGCACGTCGAGCCTGCTCGCCCGTCTGCAGCGCGGCGGCCGGTTCGGCATCAACGTGCTCGCCGCCCACCAGGACCAGGTGGCGCTGCGGTTCTCCACCAAGCTCCACGACCGCTTCGCCGACCTCGGCTGGAGCGACGACGGCGCACCTCGCCTCGACGACGTGCACGCGTGGATCCTCGCCGACGTCACCAGCACCGTGCCGGCCGGCGACCACGTCCTCGTGCTCGGCACGGTCGTGCGCGCCGAGACGGGGACCCAGCGTCCGCTCGTCTACTGGCAGCGCAGCTTCGGCACCCACCAGGCGTTCTGATGACCACGACCCAAGCCACCCGCCGATGTCGCACCTGACGACCACCTGACACCTCCTCTCGCACCGCCCACCACCACCTCCTCACACCACCAGGAAGGGGCTAGATCGCCATGCCCGTCAGCACCGATCCCCTGAAGTTCGCCTACTGGGTCCCCAACGTCTCCGGCGGACTCGTCACCAGCACCATCGAGCAGCGCACCGACTGGAGCTACGACTTCAACGTGAAGGTCGCGCAGCTGGCCGAACAGGTCGGCTTCGAGTACGCGCTCAGCCAGGTCCGCTACACCGCCTCCTACGGCGCCGACCAGCAGCACGAGTCGACGAGCTTCAGCCTCGGCCTGCTCACCCAGACCCAGAAGCTCAAGGTCATCGCCGCCGTCCACCCCGGACTCTGGCACCCGGCCGTGCTCGCGAAGTGGATCATCACCGCCGACCACATCTCCGGCGGCCGCGCCGCCGTCAACGTCGTCTCCGGCTGGTTCAAGGACGAGTTCACGGGCCTCGGCGAGCCGTGGCTCGAGCACGACGAGCGCTACCGCCGCAGCGAGGAGTTCATCCGCGTGCTGCGCGGGCTCTGGACGGCGCAGGAGAAGGGGGTCGGGTTCGAGCACCGCGGCGACTTCTACCGCATCCACGACTTCACCCTGAAGCCCGGACCGGTCGACGTGCCGGGCCGCCCGCACCCCGAGATCTTCCAGGGAGGCAACTCCACCGCGGCCCGTCGCAACGGCGGCACCGTGGCCGACTGGTACTTCTCCAACGGCAAGGACTTCGACGGCTTCACCGAGCAGTACCTCGAGGTCAACCAGAACGCCGCGCTCGCGGGCCGCGAGGGCCAGGTGAAGTTCGGGCTGAACGGCTTCGTCGTCGCCCGCGACACCGAGTCCGAGGCGCGCGACGTGCTCGAGGAGATCATCGCCAAGGCCAACCCCGAGGCCGTCGAGGGCTTCCGTCAGGCCGTCCAGCAGGCCGGCAGCAGCACCGGCGACGGCAAGGGCATGTGGGCGGACTCGTCGTTCCGCGACCTCGTCCAGTACAACGACGGGTTCCGGACCGGACTCGTCGGCACGCCGGAGCAGGTGGCCACCCGGATCGTCGAGTTCAAGAAGCGCGGCGTCGACCTCTTCCTGCTCGGCTTCCTGCACTACCTCGAGGACATCGCGTACTTCGGCGAGAAGGTGCTGCCGATCGTCCGCGAGCTCGAGACGCAGGCGGTCGAGGCGGGACAGCTCGGCGAGGAAGCCCTCAGAACCGCCTGACACCAGACCCCCGGCAGCGCCCACCCGGGGCGTCGGTCGGGTGCCCGCCGGGGTGGCGAGACCCCGGCGGGCGGCATTCCCCGCTAGCGCAAGGAACGGAGCAACCCTATGTCCATCACCGACCACCTGACCGTCCGGGACGCCGTGCAGTCGTCCCCGTGGGCCACCGAGCCCCGACCGTCCACCCCCGCCGGCTGGCTGGAGCGCGCCTCCGACGTCGCCGGCATCCTGGCCGCCGACGCCGTCGAGCGCGACCGCGCCCAGGCCGTGCCCACCGCCGAGGTCCAGCTGCTCAAGGACGCCGGCCTCGTCACTCTGCTCGGCCCCGTCGAGCACGGCGGCGCCGGCCAGACGTGGGACCTGGCCTACCAGGTCGTGCGCGAGGTCGCGTCCGGCGACGGCTCCATCGGCCAGCTCCTGGCCTACCACTACCTCTGGGCCTGGGCCGTGCGACTGGTCGGCACGCCCGAGCAGATCGCCGCCGTCGAGGAGCTGTACACGACGGGCAACCTGTTCTTCGGCGGGGCGGTCAACCCGCGCGACAACGACCTCACCATCCGCGACGAGGGCGACGAGATCGTCTTCACCGGCCGCAAGTCGTTCTCCACCGGCTCCAAGGTCAGCGACCTGACCGTGCTCGAGGGAGTGCTGGAGGGCAGCGAGAAGCACATCTTCGCGATCGTCCCGAGCCAGCAGCCCGGCATCGTCTTCCACGACGACTGGGACAACCTCGGCCAGCGGCTCACCGAGTCCGGCGGCGTGACCATCACCGACGTGCGTGTGCCGTGGTCGGCCGCGGCCGGGTACGTCGACAAGGAGCAGGTCGAGCTCGTCTACGGCACCCTCAACCTGCCGACGATCCAGCTCGTCTTCAGCAACTTCTACCTCGGGATCGCCCGCGGCGGCCTCAAGGCCGGCACCGCGTACACCCGCTCCACCACGCGCCCCTGGCCCTACGGCGGCGACGACAAGGCCAGCGCGTCCGAGGAGTGGTACATCCTCGAGGGGTACGGGCGGCTGCAGTCGCAGCTGTGGGCGGCCGAGGCACTCGCCGACGACGTCGGTCGCGAGATCTCGGCCCTGCTCCACGCCCCCCGCGAGGACGTGACGCCCGAGGCGCGCGGCAAGGTCGCGGTGCGGGTGGCGGCCGTCAAGCAGCTCGCCACCGACATCGCGCTCGAGGTCGGCACGAAGATCTACGAGCTGACGGGCGCGCGGGCCTCGAGCAACAAGGTCGGGCTCGACCTGTACTGGCGCAACGCCCGCACCCACACCCTCCACGACCCCGTCGCCTACAAGCGTCGCGAGGTCGGCGAGTACGCGCTGCTCGGCACGATCCCCGAGCCCAGCTGGTACACGTGACCCGCCCGACGCAGCGCGTCGGCGGCCGATGAGCCGAGGGCGGGTGGCCGGTCACGCACCGGCTGCCCGCCCTCCTCACGTCTCCCTCGCGGGCTACCACGACCCGCGGCACCCCGCAGACCTGCCCGACCACCGACACCTCGCCCACGACGGCCCTCCGCGACGCATCGTGGAGGCCCACCCACCGAGAGGACCCCACATGAGCACCACCACCCTCGTCCCGTTCGTCGTCGACAGCACCGGCACCGGAGTGGCGCAGCAGGTGACCGTCGGCGGCGAGGACGGACACGTCTTCCACGCCGACACCTACCCGGCGTTCGGCGGCGCCGACGCCGCCCCGAGCCCGCTCGCCTACACGCTGGGCGCCCTGACGTCGTGCAACCAGATCACCGCCACGCTGGTCGCGAAGGACCTCGACATCGCGCTCGGTGCCTTCACCTTCCACGCGCAGGGCGACCTCGACCCGTCGGTGTTCGTCGGGGGCGCCGAGGGCAATGCGAACTTCAGCGCGGTCAGCGTCGCGGCGACGGTGGAGACCGACGCCGACGAGGCCACGTTCGACCGCTTCGTGAGCGAGCTGGAGCGTCGCTGCCCGGTCACGCAGCTCTTCCAGCGCAGCGGCCTGGACTTCCGCTCCAGCTGGAGCCGGAAGCCGCTCGCCGCGTGAGCGCCACCCTGCCGTCCGAGCTCGTCGGGTCGGTCGTCGAGCACCTGCCCGCCATCGCCGCGGGCGCGGCCGAGCGTGACCGCGAGCGCATCCTGCCGCGGGCCGAGCTCGACCTGCTGTCGTCGCTCGGCGTCCTCGCGGTCACGGTGCCGACGTCGCACGGCGGGCCGGGCGGCGGGGCGGCCGAGGCGGTCGAGCTGGTACGTCTGCTCGCGACGGTGGACCCCAACGTCGCACAGGTTCCGCAGAGCCACTTCGTGTACCTGCGGCTGGCCGAGCTGGCCGGGTCGACCGGTCTGCGCGAGCGGCTGTTCGCGGCCGTCCTGGACGGAGCCCGCGTGGCCAACGCGCAGTCCGAGCGGGGCGGCGCGACGGTCACCGACATCAGCACGCGGGTCCGCTTCGACGACCACGGGTGGGCCGTCGTCGACGGCGAGAAGTTCTACGCCACGGGCAGCGTGCTGGCCGACTGGCTCGCCGTCCTGGCGCGCGACCGCGACGGCGAGGACCGGATCGCGTTCCTGCCCGCGGAAACCCCGGGTGTCGGGGTGATCGACGACTGGGACGCGCTCGGCCAGCGCACGACGGCGAGCGGCACGGTGCGTCTCGACGCCGTCCGCGTGCCGCTCGACCACGTCGCTCCCCGGGCGACCGCGATCAGCGGGCCCTACGGCTACGGCGCGTTCGCGCAGCTGCTGCACGCCGCGATCGACGCCGGCATCGCGCGCGGCGCCCTCACCGACGCCGCCACCTTCACTCGCACGTCGTCACGACCCTGGTTCGAGGCCGGGGTCGAGCGGGCGGAGGAGGACCCGCTGCTGGTGCAGCGCTACGGCGAGCTCGAGGTGTCGGTGCGCGCCGCCGAGGCCGCACTCGAAGTCGCGGCCCGCGCCGTCGACGCCACGTGGCGCGAGCCGTCGGACGACGCCGCCACCGAGGCGTCGCTGGCCACCGCGGCCGCGAAGGTGCTGGCCGACCGCGCGGCGCTCGACGTCACCTCGGCGGCCTTCGAGCTGGGCGGCACCCGCTCCGCCGCCCGCGGCACGTCGACCGGCGCGCACGACCGGCACTGGCGCAACGCCCGCACCCACACGCTGCACGACCCGGTGCGCTGGAAGCTGCAGCACCTCGGCCGCTGGGCCGTCGCGGGCACCCCACCTCCCCGCAGCGCCCAGGTCTGACCCCCTTCCCGCTGACCGTGACGTTGTGGCCCCGCATCGCGGGGATGCGGGGCCACAACGTCACGGTCAGCGGGGAAGGGGAGGCTGGCGGTGTCCGGCATGTGGGACCGCCTGCCGGGCGGAGGGGGCCAGGTCATTCTCGAGGCATGAGCCTGACCTTCCACTGGTTCCTGCCCACCACCGGCGACAGCCGCTCCCTGGTCGGCGGAGGCCACTCGCTCCCCGCCGACGTCGCGCGTGGCGGAGGGCCCGAGAACACCGCCGGCCGCTACCGCGAGCCCGACCTCGACTACCTGGTCGACGTCGCGCGCACGGCAGAGCGGCTCGGCTTCGAGGGCGTCCTGACGCCCACCGGCACGCCCTGCGAGGACGCCTGGGTCGTGACGTCGGCCCTGCTCGCCCACACCCAGCGGCTGAAGTTCATGGTGGCGCTGCGGCCGGGTCTCATCAGTCCGACGCTGCTGGCCCAGATGTCGTCGACGTTCCAGCGCATCTCCGGCGACCGGCTGCTGCTGAACGTCGTCGTCGGAGGAGACCCGTCGGAGCAGCTGCGCTTCGGCGACCAGGTGACGAAGGACGACCGCTACCACCGCGCCGAGGAGTTCCTCGAGGTCTTCCGAGCCGCCTTCACCGAGTCCGGGTCGACCTTCTCGGGCGACTACTACGACGTGCAGGACGCGCGCACCCGCAAGCCCGGCACCGTCCCGCCCATCTACCTCGGCGGCTCGTCGGCCGCGGCCGGGCCGGTCACCGCGCGCCAGGTGGACACGTACCTGACGTGGGGCGAGGCGCCGGACGCCGTGGCGGAGAAGATCGCCTGGATCCGCAAGCTCGCCGACGACGAGGGCCGGGAGGTGCGGTTCGGCATCCGCCTGCACACCATCAGCCGCGACACGAGCGAGGAGGCGTGGGCGGTCGCGGACCGGATGCTCGCCGAGCTCGACCCGGCCGACGTCGCAAAGGCGCAGCAGGCGCTGGCCGGCAGCGAGTCCGAGGGCCAGCGTCGGATGCGCGAGCTGCACGGCGGCGTCGCCCCGACGGACGCGCGCAGCCTCGAGGTGCACCCCGGCCTGTGGGCCGGCGTGGGTCTCGTGCGCAGCGGCGCGGGCACCGCGCTGGTCGGCAGCCACGGCGAGGTCGCGGACCTGATCGGTGAGTACGCCGACCTCGGCATCGAGGAGTTCGTCCTCTCGGGCTACCCGCACGTCGAGGAGGCGTACTGGTTCGCCGAGGGCGTCCGCCCCATCCTCGCCGCCCGCGGCCTCGTCGACTGACCAGGGCGCCACTTCGCTGGTCGGGTAGCGGCACGTTCCGCTGGTCGAGTAGGCCGATCGGCGACGAAGGAGCCCGGTCGGACGTATCGAGACCACCCGGCAACGGCCCAGCGCGGGCTGGCTCCCAGCGACCGCTTGGAGTGGACGTTCCTATATCGCGTCAAGTGCTCGTAGGTCGGCTTTGAGGGCTCCGTGGAGTTCGCGGGCGATGTGGCGT
>NZ_JBYTCR010000027.1:0-30847 GCF_058790455.1 Aeromicrobium sp. EU05-FHT14F07 | reverse complement strand
GGTGTGGTGGGTCCGTCGGTGTGTGTGGGGGGTCGTTCGGAGCTGGTGGACTGGTCGGCTGGTGAGGTGGAGCTGGCTGAGGGGTTGCGGGAGTGGCCGGTGGGTGCTGATGGTGTGCGTCGGGCGGGGGTCTCGGCGTTCGGGATCAGTGGGACGAACGCGCATGTGGTCGTGGAACAGGCCCCGGCGCAGGAGACCTCGGACGAGCTGGTCGGTGCGCCGGTCGACGAGGACGGCGTGGGCTCCGCGTCGGCGTCCGGCGCCGGAGTGCTGACCGGTGGGGTGGTGCCGCTGGTGCTGTCGGCGCGCACGCCCCAGGCCCTCGCCCGGCAGGCCGCGCGGCTGCGCGACGCCCTGGCCGGCACGGACGCGCCGACGCTGCCCGAGGTGGCCTGGACGTTGGCCACCGGACGGGCGCACCTGCAGCGGCGTGCGGTGCTGCTGCCGCGCGACGTCGTGCACGCGCGCGCACTCCTGCACGACCTGGCCGAGGGACGCACGTCCTCGGAGGTCGTCGTCGGGGACGCCCGGACCGCCGAGGGCCCGGTGATGGTGTTCCCGGGTCAGGGGGCGCAGTGGGTGGGGATGGCGTCGGGTCTGTTGGGGGTGGAGGTGTTCGCGTCGGCGTTGGCCGAGGTGGACGCGGCGTTGGGTGAGGTGCTGGACTTCTCGGTGCGTGAGGTCCTGGAGGGTCGTGAGGGTGCGCCGTCGTTGGATCGGGTCGAGGTGGTCCAGCCGGCGTTGTTCGCGGTGATGGTGTCCTTGGCGCGGTGGTGGGAGTCGGTCGGGGTGCGTCCGGCGGCGGTGGTGGGTCATTCGCAGGGGGAGATCGCTGCTGCGGTGGTGGCTGGGGCGTTGAGCGTGGCTGATGGTGCGCGGGTCGTCGCGCGGCGTGCGTTGGCGTTGCGTGCCCTGGCCGGTGGTGGCGCGATGGCGTCGGTGGCGTTGCCGGTGGAGCAGGTGCGTTCCTTGGCCGCGGAGGTCGGTGGTCTGGAGGTTGCGGCGGTGAATGCTCCGGCGCAGGTCGTGGTGGCGGGTGACGTCGCGGCGGTGGAGGCGTTGGTCGAGCGTGGTCGGCGTGAAGGTGTGCGGGTCCGGCGGCTGGCGGTGGACTACGCGTCGCACTCGGTGCAGGTGGAGCGGGTGCGTGAGGGGTTGGCGGGCGAGCTGGGCGTGGTCGAGGGTCGTCCTGGTCGGGTGCCGGTGTTCTCGAGCCTGCGGGCGGCGCGGGTGGATGGTGTGGAGCTGGACGCGTCGTACTGGTACGAGAACCTGCGGGGGACGGTGCGTTTCGATGCGGCCGTGCGGGCTGCGGTGGGTGAGGGGCACGACGTGTTCCTGGAGGTCAGTCCGCATCCCGTGCTCGCCGCCGCCGTGCAGGAGACCGCTCCGGACGGGCTCGTGCTCGGCTCGCTGCACCGCGAGCGCGACGAGCACCTGCTCCACGAGCTGGCGCGGGCGCACGTGCACGGCGTCGAGGTCGACTGGACGGCGCTGCTCCACCGCACCCTCCCGGCCAGGTTGCCCACGACGGCCTTCGAGCCGGTGCGGTACTGGCTCGCCCCCGAGCCGGCCGACCGGTCCGTCGGCGACCGCTACGGCATCGCGTGGCGGACGGTTCCCGAACCGTCGGTGGCCGACCCCCGAGCGACCCTCCTGACACTCGGCGAGCCGCCGGCCGACCTGGAGAAGGTCCTGCAGGGCGTGGGCACGAGGCTCGTGCCGGTGGACCTCGCGGAGCCGCTGGACGTCGCTGGCGCGGCTGGGGTGCTCTCCTTCGACCGCGAAGCTGCCGAGCAACTCGACCGGGTGCAGCGGTTCCTGGCCGCCGACGTCGATCTTCCGCTGTGGTGCGTCACACGCGGCGCGGTCGCGGCCGCGGAGGACGATCTGGTCGACCCGGACGCGGCGATGGTCTGGGGGCTCGGCCGGGTGGTCGGGCTCGAGCGCCCGGAGCGCTGGGGCGGGCTGCTCGACCTCCCCGCCGAGGTCACCGCCGACGACACCGAGGCGCTCCTGGCCGCCCTGCTGGGCCACGACCTGGAGGACCAGGTCGCCGTGCGCCAGGGCCGGCGACTCTGTCGACGGCTCGTGGCCGCCCCGGCCGACCGGAGCCGACGGCGCTGGTGGCCGGGCGACGGCACGGCCCTCGTCACCGGGGGTACCGGTGCGCTCGGAGCGCACGTCGCCCGGTTCCTCGTCGCGCAAGGCGTCCGCGACCTGGTCCTCGTGAGCCGTCGAGGTCCGCACGCCGATGGTGCGGAGGAGCTGGTCCAGGAGCTGCGTGCCGCAGGAGCGGAGGCCACCGCCGTGGCGTGCGACGTCGCCGACCGCGGCCAGCTGACGTCGGTGCTCGACCGGCTGCGGTCCGATGGCCGCCGGGTCGAGGTCGTGGTCCACGCCGCCGGGGCACCGGACGCCCGCCGGCTCGAGGACGTCGACCGCCCGGAGGAGGTCTGGCGGGCGAAGGTGGAGGGTGCGCGGCTCCTCGACGAGCTGCTGCCCGACGTGTCGTCGTTCGTCCTCTTCTCCTCCGGGGCCGCCACCTGGGGCAGCGCCGGGCTCGGAGCCTACGCCGCGGGCAACGCGTTCCTCGACGCGCTCGCGCAGCGCCGCCGGTCCGAGGGGCGGGCCGGCACGTCCGTCGCCTGGGGCGCCTGGGCGGGGGGCGGCATGGCCGGGGCCGACCTGGACGGTCTGCGCCGGCGCGGCATCCGTCCGATGCGCCCCGAGCGGGCGCTCGAGGGCCTGCGTCGGGCCCTGGAGCAGGACGACGTCTGCGTGACGGTCGCTGACGTCGACTGGGCGCGGTTCGCGGTCGGCTTCACCGCGGCCAGGCCCCGTCCCCTCGTGGCGGACCTGGTGCCCGACGAGCCGGAGCTCCCGACGTCGCGCACCGCGGCGCCGGCCGCGCAGGCGGCGCCGACGACGGAGGAGGAGGCCGTGCACCTCGTCCGGGCGCAGATGGCGCGGGTGCTGGGCCATGCCCGGGCCGACGACGTCCCGGCCGACCAGCCGATCGGCGAGCTCGGCTTCGACTCCCTGTCGGCCGTGGGCCTGCGCAACGAGCTGCAGCGCGCCACGGGCGTCGAGCTGCCGGCGACCGTCGTCTTCCAGCACCCGACGCCCCGGGCGCTCGCGGAGCGGGTCCTGGAGCTCGGCCGCGCGGCCGGCCTCACGGCTCCGTCGGCCGCCGGCGCGTCCCTGGTCGAGGGGTACCGCCGTGCGGCGGAGTCGTCGCGCGTGCGTCCGTTCCTGTCGCTGATGGCCGACCTCGCCGACTTCCGCGAGCGGTCCGCGGACCCCGACGTCCTCGCGGAGCACGTCGTCCCCGTCGCGCTCGGCGCGTCGGGCGACGGGCCCGTGCTGGTCTGCTGCTCCGGCACGGCGGCGCCCTCGGGGCCGCACGAGTTCGCGCGGCTCGCGGCGGCGCTGGACGGGTCGTGGTCGGTGCTGGGGCTGCCCCAGCCCGGGTACCTGTCGGGCGAGCCGCTGCCGGCGTCGATGGAGGCCCTGGCCGCGGCGCAGGCCGCGACCGTTCTCCACGCGGTGGCGGGGCGGCCGTTCGTGCTCGTCGGCCACTCGGCCGGCGGGCTGATGAGCCACGCGCTCGCGACCGCGCTGACACAGCAGGGGCACCGGCCCGACGGTGTCGTCCTGCTCGACTCCTACCCGCCCGGTCGCCAGGACGCCGTGGAGGGGTGGATCGACGTCCTCACCCGGCGCCTGCTGGACCTGGAGACCGTCCCCCTGGACGACGCGCGCCTGACGGCGATGGGGGCGTACGACCGGATGCTCGCGGGCTGGGTGCCCGACGACCAGCAGGTCGCCACGTTGCTCGTGCGTGCCGTCGAACCCATCGCGTCGTGGCCGGACGGCGACTGGCGGGCCTCGTGGCCCTTCGCCCACACGACGGCCGACGTGCCGGGGGACCACTTCACGATGATGCAGGAGCACGCCGGGCAGGTCGCTGCCCGGATCACCGACTGGTGGGAGGCACGATGACCGAGACCGACGGCACCGCGACCCGCGCGACCCCGCACGGCCGCGCGCAGCTGGGGCGGCGGCTCCAGATGGTTCGCGGCCTGCTCTGGGGCTGGGGCAGCAACGGCGACGTCCTCGCGTCGGTCCTCAGCGGGTCGCGGACCGACCTGCTCGACTCCGGCCCCCTGCTGCGCGGAGAGCCGGTGGCGCGCAGCCGCACGGAGACCTGGGTCGTGGGCGACCACGCGACGGCGCGCGCCGTGCTCGAGGACGCGGCGTTCGGTCGGGGCCCGGCCCGGGTCCCGGAGTGGGCGCGCGCCGCCGACGTGGCCGACGCGACCTGGTCCCGGCCGTTCCAGGAGGTGGAGAATCAGGACGTGGCGCCCGACGTCGACCTCGACGGGGTGGCGGGCCGGGTCCGCGACGCCGTCGGCCCGCGCCGGGGTCGACTCGACCTCGTCGCAGACCTCGCGTGGCCCGCTGCCCTGGCGGCGTGCGACGTCCGCGACCCGGAGGCGGCGCGTGCCTGGCGCGTGGCCCCCGACGCGGCGCTCGTGCCCCAACGCCTCGCCCAGACCGTGGCGGCGCTCGAGGTGCTCGATGCCGGGCACGACGTGGCGCGTCTGACGGCGGCGTCGCTGCTGAGCGGGGTCCTCGTCGACGCCGTGCTGCTCCTCGACGGTCGCCGGGTCGCAGGTCTCGACGACGAGCCCGGGACCCGTGCCGTCGTGCGCGAGACGCTCCGGCTCGCGCCGACCCGCGCCCTGGTGCGCCGCACCGCGACCGCGGCCACGACGCTCGGTGCGGCCACGGTGGGCGAGGGCGACCAGGTCGTCGTCGTGACGGCGGTCGCCGACCGCGACCCCGCCGTCCTCGAGGATCCCGACGCGTTCCGGCCGGACCGGGAGCCGACCACCCCGTCGCTGTCGGACCTGCTCGCCGAGCGCGACCCGCTCGAGCGGCTCGTGCGCGAGCTCGCCGTGCTCGTGCTGCCCGTCCTGCTCGAGCGCACCCTCGACGTCGTGGGCCCGGTGACCCGTGACCCGCGGTCGGCGGTCCTGCGGTCCTGCCTGAGCTGCCCCGTCGTCCGTGAGGAGTCCTGAGATGCGTGTCGTGTTCTCGTCCATGGCGAGCAAGAGCCACCTGTTCGGGCTCGTGCCGCTCGCGTGGGCCTTCCGCGCCGCCGGTCACGAGGTCCGTGTGGTGGCGTCCCCGGCGCTCGTCGAGGACATCACCGCCGCCGGCCTCACCGCCGTCCCCGTCGGCGAGGACGTCGACCTCGTCGACTTCATGACTCACGCGGGCTACGACATCATCGACTACGTCCGCAGCCTCGACTTCAGCGAGGAGGACCCGAGCACGCTGACCTGGCAGCACCAGCTGGGCATGCAGACGGTGCTCACGCCGACGTTCTACGCCCTCATGAGCTCGGACTCCCTGGCCGACGGGCTGCTCGAGTTCTGCCGGTCGTGGAAGCCCGACCTGGTCGTCTGGGAACCGCTCACCTTCGCCGCCTCCGTGGTCGCCGAGGTGCTGGACGTCCCGCACGCGCGGCTGCTCTGGGGACCGGACATCGCGGTCCGCGCGCGTCAGCGCTTCCTGGCCCTGCGCGAGGAGCAGCCGGAGGGGCTGCGCGAGGACCCCCTCGGGGAGTGGCTGACGTGGACCATGCAGCGTCTCGCCGCCGACCGACCGGTGCACTTCAGCGAGCGCGCGGTCGTCGGGCACTGGACCATCGACCCGGCGCCGGCCCCGATGCGTCTCGACACGGGGCTCGACACCGTGGGCATGCGGTACGTGGACTACAACGGGCCCTCGACCGTGCCGTCCTGGCTGTTCCGCGACCCGCCGTCGCGGCCGCGCGTCTGCCTGACGCTGGGGATCTCCAGCCGGGAGAACGACATCGGCCAGGTGCCGGTCGCCGACCTGCTCCAGGCACTGGGCGACGTCGACGCCGAGGTCGTGGCCACGTTCGACCAGGACCAGCTCGCCGGCGTGGAGCGCCTGCCCGACAACGTGCGCCCCGTCGGTTTCGTCCCCATGCACGCGCTGCTGCCGACCTGCGCGGCGACGGTGCACCACGGTGGACCGGGAAGCTGGCACACCGCGGCGATCAACGGTCTGCCGCAGGTGGTCCTGCCCGACGGCTGGGACACTGGCGTGCGGGCCGCCCGCACCGAGCAGGTCGGTGCCGGCATCGCCCTGCCGGTCCCGGAGCTCACCGTCGAGGGACTGCGCGACGCGATCGTCGCCGTGCTCGAGGAGCCCTCGTACGCGGAGGGCGCGCGCCGTCTGCGTACGGCCATGCTGTCCGAGCCGACCCCCGCCGCGGTGGTCGAGGAGTGCGTCCGTCGCGTCGAGGAGCACGCCCGGTGAGCGCCGACGTGCCCTACGTGCGGGTGGGCCGCTCGGCGCTCGTGACCAGCTCGCTGTGGCTCGGGACGGTGAACTTCAGCGGACGGGTGGACGACGACGACGCACTTGCGCTCCTCGACCATGCCCGTGAGCGCGGTGTGAACTGCGTGGACACGGCTGACATCTACGGCTGGCGCCTGTACAAGGGGCACACCGAGGAGCTCCTGGGCCGGTGGCTGGCGCAGGGGGGTGGGCGTCGCGAGGACACCGTGGTCGCCACGAAGGTCGGCAGCCCGATGAGCGACGGGGTGCTCGACCGGGGTCTGTCGGCCCGGCACATCGTGGCCGGGTGCGAGGCCTCGCTCCGCCGCCTGGGTGTCGACCACATCGACCTCCTGCAGATGCACGAGTACGACCCCGCGGCGCCGTGGGACGAGGTGTGGCAGGCGATGGAGACCCTCGTGGGCAGCGGGAAGGTCCGGTACGTCGGGTCGAGCAACTTCGCGGGATGGCAGATCGCCGCAGGGGAGGAGGCGGCCCGACGGCGCCAGGGGATCGGGACGATCAGTCATCAGTGCCTCTACAACCTCGCGCGCCGAGACGTCGAGCTCGAGGTGCTCCCCGCGGCCGAGGCCTACGGGGTCGGGGTCTTCGCCTGGTCGCCCCTGCACGGCGGTCTGTTGAGCGGCGCGCTCGACAAGCTGCGCCGCGGCGTCGCGGTCAAGTCCGCCCAGGGCAGGGCGCAGGAGCTGTTGCCGTCCGTCCGCTCGGCCGTCGAGTCCTTTGAGTCGACCTGTCGCGCGCACGGCGTCGCCCCGGCCGAGGCCGCCCTGGCCTGGCTCCTCGACCGTCCGGGCGTCACAGGCGCCGTCGTGGGCCCCCGCACGCCGGAGCAGCTGGACTCCGCGCTCCGGGCGGCCACGACCACGCTCGACGCGTCGCTGAGAGCGGCGCTCGACACGATCTTCCCGCCCTCGGCCGCTTCCGCGGCACCGTGGGCGTGGATGGGGTGAGTCCACCCCACCCGCCGTCCGGACGGACGGCGGTCGTCATGAAGAGAGGACATCGAGGGGCATGGCACAGCAGAGCATCGTGAAGGACGTCCGTGACATGGTCAGGTGGCATGTGTGGACGCGGGTGCGACCCTCGACCCGCACCCGGGTCGCGTACGAGCTGTTCGCCGACGACCACGACGCGACGACGGAGGGCGCGTACATCAACCTGGGGTACTGGGAACCCGGGTGCGACAGCCTCGAGGAGGCTAACCAGGCGCTCGCCGACCAGCTGGCGCAGGCCTCGGGCATGGGCCCGGGCGACCACCTCCTCGACGTGGGCTTCGGGCTGGGAGCGCAGGACTTCTTCTGGTGGGAGACCCGACGCCCGGCCAGCATCACGGGTATCGACCTGACTCCGAGTCACGTGACGGCCGCTCAGGAGCGAGCCGTGCAGGAGGGCCTGACGGACTCGCTGTCGTTCGCGGAGGGGTCGGCGACGGACCTGCCGTTCGAGGCCGACCGCTTCGACCGCGTGACCTCCCTCGAGTCCGCCCTCCACTACGACCCGCGCACGGACTTCTTCGCCGAGGCGTTCCGCGTCCTGAAGCCGGGAGGGACGCTCGCCATCGGCGACATCATCCCGTTGGACCTCGACGGCGAGCGGTCGAGCACCCCGCGTCTGGCGCCCCAGCGCAAGGGGTCGCTCTCCGGCGGTATGCCGCCGGCGAACTGGGTCCCTCGAGCCGTCTACGCCGAGCAGCTGGAGAAGGCCGGGTTCGTCGACGTGGAGGTGCGCAGCATCCGTGATCGGGTGATGGAGCCGTGGCTCGAGTACTGGCAGACCAAGCTCGCCGAGGAGTCCTTCCGGTCGAGCGTGAGCCGGCTCTTCTACCGCCAGGTGAAGCGGTCGTTGACCAGCGACGCCGGGATGAAGGGAGAGCTCCCGGCTCTGGACTTCGTGATCGCGTCAGCCCGCAAGCCTGCCAGCTGACTCGAGGAGGTCCTCGCGCACGAGGGCGGCCACGGTGTCGACGTGGTCGCGCAGGAAGAAGTGGCCGCCCTCGAGCGTACGGATCCGGCCTGGGACGACCGAGAGCGCCAGCCAGCGCTCCGCGTCGGGAAGAGGCGTCAAGGGGTCTGCGTCGCCGCACAGCACGGTCAGCGGGGCGCGCAGCAGGGGTCGGGGCTCCCACGTGTAGTCCCGCAGGACCCGGTAGTCCGCCCTGAGGGCGGGAAGGGCGTGCTCGCGCAGGAGCGCGTCGTCGAGCACCGTGCCAGGGTCCAGGCGTCGGACCTCGTCCAGCAGGCCGTCGTCCTCGGGCAGGTCCCGGCGCCGCGCGTGCTGCTCGGGGGCCATCTGGCCGGAGACGACCAGTCGGGCCGGCGCCTCCTCAGGGTGTGCCTCCAGCAGCCGCGCCGTCTCGTAGGCCACGAGTGCACCCATGCTGTGACCGAGGATGGCGAAGGGACGGGCGCGGCCGAGGTCCCGCCACGCCCCGGCGACGACGTCCGCGATCGCCCCCGCCGTCGGCAGCTGCTCCTCCGCGGCGCGGTCCTGCCGGCCGGGGTACTGCACGGCCCACAGCTCGACGTCCGGGGACAGCGCGGCGGCAAGCGTCACGAAGGAGTCCGCCGCGGCGCCGGCGTGGGGGAGGCACAGGAGGTGGAACCGCGCCGCCGGCTCCTGACGGAGGCAGCGCAGCCACGCGCTGGAGCTACTCACGACTCATCCGTCGAGCCGGACGGGGAGGTGATCGATACCGCGCAGCAGCAGCGACCGGCGGAACGTGACGTCGTCGAGGTCGACGGCGCAGCGCAGCCCTGGAAACCGTTCGAACAGCGACCTGAGCGCGACCTCCCCCTCCAGCATGGCCAGGGGGCGACCCAGGCAGTGGTGGATCCCGTGCCCGAAGGTGAGGTGTCCCTTCGTGTCGCGACCGACGTCGAAGCGATCGGGGTCGGCGAAGCGAGCGGGATCGCGGTTCGCGGCAGCGCCTGCGACGAGGACCATGCTGTACGCAGGAATCGTGACGCCGTCGATCACGACGTCCTCCGAGGCGAAGCGCGTGGTCGTCTCCGGCGGTGCGTAGAACCGCAGCACCTCCTCGACCGCGTTGGGCCAGCGCGACGGGTCCTCCTGCAGGCGGGCCAGCTGCAGAGGGTGCCGCAGGAGCAGGTAGGTGCCGAGCCCGATCAGGCTGACGGAGGCCTCGAACCCGGCGAGGAGGAGCACCAGGGCGACGGAGACCAGCTCGTCCTGGCTCAGCCGCGCCTCGTCGTCGTCGCGAGCCTGGATGAGGGCGGAGAGCAGGTCGTCACCAGGCGCGGTGCGCCGTCTTTCGACCAGGTCGAGCATGAAGTCCACCACGTCCTCTGCTGCGTCGCCGCGGGCCTGCGCCCGCTCGGGATCCATGATGAGGATCTCGGCGCTCCACCGCCCGAAGTCGCTGCGACGTCCCTCTTCCACGCCGAGCAGCTCGCAGATCACCTGGATCGGGAGCGGGTGCGCGAACGTGGCGACGACGTCGGTCTCGCGCGCCTGCGACATGGCGTCGAGGAGGCCGTCGACGATCTGCTGGACACGAGGGCGCATGGCCGCCACCCGCCGGGCCGTGAACTCCCGTGCGACGAGCCTGCGCAGGCGCGTGTGGTGAGGCGGGTCGCTCGTGCCCATGTTGTTGACGAAGTAGTGCTTGGCCCGGTCGCTGAAGCCCAGGTAGGCCGGGAAGTCGACCTCGACGTCGGGGTACTGCGCCTTCGGGTCGCTGGACAGACGCAGATCGGTGAGCGCGGTGCGCGCCTGCTCGTAACCGGTCACCAGCCAGGCATCCTGGCCGAAGAACCGCACGGGCGCGACCGGCCTCCGTTCGCGCAGCTCGGCGTAGGTGTCGTACCAGTCGACGTGGAACGCGTCGGAGTCCAGGTCCGGCACCGCCGGCAGGCTGGTCACGAGACGACCTCGAACCGGGGCAGCGGGAAGACGAGGGATCCGCCGTCGCGCAGGAACTGGGCTTCGCGCTCGACGAAACCGTCGCGGTAGATCCAGGGGAGCACCAGGAGCTGGTCGGGGCGCCGCGCCTTGGCATCCTCCTCGGAGACGATGGGGATCCTGGTGCCTGGTGTGAAGCGGCCCGCCTTCTCGGGGGAGACCTCACCGATGCAGGGCAGGTCGGTCTCGGTCAACCCGCAGTACTGCAGGATCACGTTGCCCTTCGTGGAAGCCCCGTAGCCCAGGGTCGTGCGGCCCTGCGCGCGGGACCGGTCCAGGAAGTCCACGAGCCTGTCCCGGTGTTCCTCGGTCTGTCGTGTGAACGCCTCGTAGGGCGCGGGGCCGGCCAGTCCGGCCGCCTGTTCCGCGGCGCGGATCCGGTCGAGGGCCACGGTGTTCGGGACGTGAGGCCCACCGCGGTGCCCGAGAGTCACCCGGAGACTGCCGCCGTACACGTCGGTGACCTCGGCGTCGACCACGACGAGGTCACTACGCTCCGCCATCCAGTCGAACTGTGCGAGCGCGTAGTACTCGAGGTGCTCGTGGCAGACGACGTCGTAGGCGCCGGCCTCGAGCATGGAGGCGAGATAGCTCTGCTCGGCCACCCACAAGCCGTCCGGCGCAAGCACGTCGCGCACGTCGCGGACGAAGGCCAGCGGGTCCGGGAGGTCGTAGAACATCGCCACGGACGTCACGATCCGCGCCTGGCGTTCGCCGTACCGCTCCCGGAAGGTGTCCGCGGAGAAGGCCCCCGCGACCAGGTCGGCCCCCGGGGGGTACAGGTGGCGGAACTTCTCCCCGACGAGGTCGAAGCCGACCATCGTCGGTGCGTCGGGGAGGTAGGAGCGCAACAGCGTCGAGTCGTTGCTCCCGATGTCGATGACGAGGTCCGACGGGCCGACGTCCACCTTGGAGCGCACCGACGCGACGAGCGACCCCAGGTGGTCGACCATGAACGGCCTGATCCCCGAGCGGTAGCCGTACCCGTCGTTGAACATGAGCCCGAAGTCGGCCGTGTGGCGGAGCTGGACCAGGCCACACCCAGGTGGCGTGCACCGGACGAGGTCCAGCGGTACCGCTGGGACGACCGTGTCGGGATCGCCGGGGAAGACTCCGGTCAAGGCTTGGTCGCCGAGGGACAGGATGGGCTCGAGGTCGGTGTGACCGCAGATGCGGCAGGCCGAGATGCTCACGCCGACGACCCTACTCGACGCCCGCGCGGTGAGGACAGGGCCAGATTCGTGGGTGACGGTGACCGAGCACGGGGAGGGGAGCCGTTCGGTTGCATCGCGCGGCGGGCTTGTGGGCACAATGGCACATGCGCGTTCTCGGGGGATTGTTCGGAATCATGATGGTGCTGGTCGCCGGCTCGACGGGCGCGGTCGGGGCGAAGGTCGCGGGGCCCGAGGAGTCCCGTGACGACCGAGAGGTCCACCGACTGGTGGCACAGATGACGGTCGAGGAGAAGCTGTCCTTCGTCTACTGGAACTACAACCTGGACGACCCCCTCGAGAAGCTCTGGCTTCCCGGTGTGCCCCGGCTGGGGATACCTCAGCTCAGCGGCACGGACGGTCCGGCCGGCGTCACGATCAGCCGCCCGGCGGTTGCCATGCCGGCGCCGGTGGCGCTGGCGTCGACCTTCGACGAGGACCTGGCGCGCCGGTACGGCGAGGTCCTGGGCCGCGAGGGTCGCGCCGCACGCCAGGACGTGATCCTCGGGCCGATGGTCAACAACATCCGCGTCCCACAGGCCGGACGCAACTTCGAGACGTTCAGCGAGGATCCGCTCCTCACCGGCCGGATCGCCGCCTCGCAGGTCCGCGGCGTCCAGAGCCAGGGACTCATGACCTCGGTGAAGCACTTCGCCGCCAACACGCAGGAGACCGACCGCTACACGACCGACGTCGACATCGACGAGCGCACCCTTCGCGAGGTCGAGCTACCCGGTTTCGAGGCGCCGATCCGCGCGGGCGCGTCGTCCGTCATGTGCGCCTACCCCAAGGTCAACGGCACGTTCGCCTGCGGCAATGACACGCTGCTGAACGAGATCCTGCGGGAGCAGTGGGGCTTCGAGGGCTGGGTGATGTCGGACTGGGGGGCGACGCACGCCACGGAGGACATCGAGGCCGGGCTCGACCAGGAGATGGGCGTCGACGTCAACCCCGACGGCAGCCTCGCGCCGGGGAAGTTCTTCGGCGACGCTCTGCGTCGTGCGATCGAGGAGGGTCGGATCCCGGAGTCGCGACTCGACACGTCGGTGACGCGCATCCTCCGCCAGATGGAACGGTTCGGCCTGCTGGACGCCGAACCGCCGACGCGGCCCCAGCGAGACGTCGCCGGTGGTGTGGCGGTGGCCCAGGAGGTCGCGGAGGAGGGTGCGGTGCTGCTGCGCAACGAGGACTCCCTGCTGCCGCTGGACCCGGACGCGGACCAGGAGATCGCTGTGATCGGACCGACTGCGAAGGAGCCGAAGGTCACCGGTCTCGGCAGCTCGTACGTGGAGCCCGACTTCGCCAACGCACCCCTCGACGCCATGAGAGACCGGGCCCCCGCGTCGCAGCTGAGCTACCAGGTGGGTGAGGAGCTCAGGGGAACCGCGATCGGTCCGGACGCGCTCCAGCCCACTTTCGAGAGCGGTCGCAAGACGCCGGACGCGAACGGGGTCCTGTACGAGGGGACGCTGACCGTGCCGGAGACGGGCGACTACAGGATCGCGGTGCGGATGGACGGCGGGAACGGCGGCCTCGTGGTCGACGGCGGAGCGCCCATCGGCGTGGGGGACGTGTTCGGCCCGCTCACCAGCGTCCCCCTGCGGTTGGACGCTGGTGAGCACAGCATCCAGCTCACAGGGGCTGCGCCGCCCGGTGGCGACCCCACCGTGGACGTCGACCTGACGTGGGTCACGCCCGGCGTGGCGCGGCAGGCGCAGGACGCGGCCGTGGAGGCGGCACGCGGCGCGGACGTCGCGGTCGTCTTCGGCTACGACGACGGTGCCGAGACCGCCGACCGCACATCGCTGGCCCTGCCGGGTCGCCAGGACGAGCTCATCGAGGCCGTGGCCCGCGCCAACCCGCGCACGGTCGTCGTTCTCAACACCGGGTCGTCCGTCACGATGCCGTGGTTGGACTCCACTCGTGCCGTGCTGGACATGTGGTACCCCGGGCAGACCGGGGCGGAGGCGACGGCGGCGCTGCTCTTCGGGGACGCGGAACCCGGTGGACGACTCACGCAGACCTTCCCTCGGTCGATCGAGGAGACCCCGGTCGGTTCCGACCCCCGACGGTTCCCCGGCGTCGCCGGCACGGTGCACTACGACGAGGGGATCTTCTCGGGGTACCGCTGGTACGACAAGGAGGACGTGCAGCCGCTGTTCGCCTTCGGGCACGGCCTGTCCTACACGAGCTTCAGGTACGGCCCGCTCACGGTGCGTCCAGCTCGCGACGGCGGTCTCGTCGCGCGGGTGAAGGTGACGAACACCGGCGACCGCGCCGGTTCGGAGGTCGTCCAGGCCTACCTGGGGCCCAGCCCCGAGGTCGAGCTGCCGCAGGCCGAACGACAGCTGGCGGGCTTCGAGAAGGTCCGTCTGCGCGCCGGGGAGTCCCGCTGGGTCGTGGTGAGGATCGCGCCACGTGCGTTGCAGCACTGGGACGTCGACCGCGACACCTGGGTGACGGGGACGGGCCGACGCACGGTGGAGGTCGGTGCGTCGTCGAGAGATCTGCGACGCGGCGTCGACGTGACCGTCCGCACGCAGGGACGCTAGGCCGACCCGCGGCCGGGTCGCCCGGGTCGGCCGGGTCGGCTGCCGCGACGGCCCCGGCCTCCCGCCGGGTCAGGGCGTCCTGCGCCGGTGCTCCCTCGCCCGTCGCGGTGTCCGGGCCGCCCGGACGAGCTGCGCCGGTCTCGGTCGTCGTCCGTCGCGCGCCGCGGCCGGCCCCGGAACCCGTCCAGGTGGCGGAAGAGCGTGATCCACTGGTCGGGGTGCACGAAGGCCACGATCTCGTCGTGCGAGACGTCGGCTCGCGCGAACGCGCTGTCGACCTTCTGGCGGGGCCACTCCCGGGCCAGCGATCGGTACAGGCTGCCCCCCTTGCCGATGAAGCCGATCTCCACCATGTCCGCGTACCGCGACCGCGCTTCGGGGTCCGCCACGAGCGGCTCGGGGCGGCGCTGCAGCCTCATGATCGCGGAGTGCACGCGTGGGACGGGCGTGAACAGCGACCGGTCGACCTTGGCGACATAGCGCCACTCGAAGGTCGGCCAGGTCGTCACGGTGAGAGCCGTCCAGCGTCCGTAGTCCCCTGTCCGCTTGCGGGCGAACTCCTGCTGGGTCACCAGCGTCGCCGACGTCAGCGTCGGCGCGGTCAGGCACCAGTCGACGATGGCCGAGGTGATGCCGTACGGGATCGCGCCCACGAACTGGAACGGCTCGTCCGGGGGTGCGGCGGTCAGGAAGTCCGCATGGACGACCTCGATGTCCGGCGCCTCCCCGAGGTCGGCGGTCAGTCGTGCCGCCAGGCGTGCGTCCAGCTCGTACGTGCGTACGCGCGCGGCGCGGCGGGCGAGCTCACGGGTGAGCAGACCCTCTCCGGGCCCCGCCTCCACGACCAGGCCGTGCGGGTCGAGGTCGGCGGCGTCGGCGATCCGCCGGATCGTCGCCGTGTCCCGCAGGAAGTTCTGCCCGAGGACCCGCCGGTCCCGGTCGCGCTGCGTCCGGCCGCCCACGGGACGCTCCGGACGTCCGGAGGAGGGTCCTCGTCCCCGCGGTCGGTCCTGCGCGGGTGCCATCTCGTGCTCCTGTCGTCGGGTCGCCGGCCTGGGCCTGGGCTCGTCGGCACGACTCAGGATACGGTGACGATGCGCCGGTCGGACGCCTCGGTCGGTGTGCCCGATGTCGCCAACCCGAGGAGTAAGTCGTGTCGTCCTCCGTGGTCCCGCCCATGTCCGACGAGCAGGCGCTGTTGTCCTGGCTGGCGGACATGCGGTCCGACGAGCCGGTCTGGCGAGACGAGTACGGGGTGTGGCACGTGTTCCGGCACGAGGACGTCCGTCAGGTCCTGAAGGACACGCTGACCTTCTCCTCCGACCCGAATCGCGTCATCGAGGGGGCGGAGCCGACCCCGGGCATGATTCACGAGCTGGACCCGCCGGAGCACCGCGCGCTTCGCAAGGTGGTCAGCAGCGCGTTCACGCCCAGGATGATCGAGGGCCTGGAACCGCGGATACGTGAGGTCGCCCGCGAGCTGCTCGACGCCGCGGGCTCTCGCTTCGACCTCGTGGAGGAGCTTGCGTTCACGCTGCCGGTGACCATCATCGGAGAGCTGCTCGGACTCCCCCGTGAGGACCAGGAGCAGTTCGGCTCCTGGTCGGCCTCCCTGATCGACATCCAGATGGACGATCCGACCGACCCCGCGCTGGCCGAACGGATCGCCCAGATCCTCGATCCTCTGACCACCTACCTGAGGGACCTGTGTGCGCAACGCCGTGCGGCGCCGGGAGACGACCTGGTGAGTCGACTCGTCCTCGCCGAGGTCGATGGGCGGGTGCTCGATGACGTCGAGGCGGCGAACTTCTCGACCGCGCTGCTCCTTGCGGGGCACGTCACGACGACGGTGCTGCTCGGCAACATCGTCAACACGCTCGACGAGCACCCGTGGGCGTGGGACCTCGCGCGGGACCAGCCGGAGCGGATCCCGGCGATCGTGGAGGAGGTCCTGCGCTTCCGCCCACCGTTCCCGCAGATGCAGCGCACGACGACCACGGCCACGCGGGTCGGCGACGTGGAGCTGCCTGCGGACGTGATGGTGAACGTCTGGGTCCTGTCGGCCAACCGCGATCCTGAGGCGCACGATGATCCGGACCTGTTCGACCCGGACCGGGGTGTCCGCGGAGCGGCGCAGCTCGCCTTCGGGCACGGGATCCACTTCTGCCTCGGGGCGCCGCTCGCCCGGCTCGAGAACATCGTGGCACTCGAGGAGATCGTGCGCGCCCACGGCCGACTCGTGGTCGACCGGGACGACCCGTCCTTCGCGTCGTTCGACCAGATCGTCCTCGGCGTGCGGACCATGCCGGTGCACGCCCAGGACCGTGGTGCCTGACGGTGCTGCGCACGTCGAGGACGGACCGCTGCGGCGCCTCCTCGACGACCAGCGGCTCGTCGTCAGAGAGTCCTTCGAGCACGGGGAGGAGCACGGTCTCACCGCCGCGGAGCGGGTTCTCGTCTCCAGGGCAGTTCCGACGCGTCGCCGCGAGTTCGCCGCAGGACGCCGCGCGGCCCGCGCGGCCCTGCTCGAGCTCGGCGCTCCCGCCACGTCGATCCTGTCAGGACCGAGGGGCGAACCGGCCTGGCCTGCGAGCGTGGTCGGGAGCATCACCCACTGTGTCGGATACGTCGGTGTCACGGTCGCCCGTCGCGGGGACGTGCGCGCGGTGGGGATCGACGCCGAGCCCGACCTGCGTCTCCCCGACGGCGTCCTCGAGACGATCGCCTCGCCGGCCGAGCGGTCGATGGTCGTCGCCCTGTCAGCCGACGGTCGCGCCGTCGCGTGGGACCGGCTGGTCTTCTGCGTCAAGGAGGTCGTCTTCAAGATCTGGTACCCGCTGGCGCTGAGCTGGCTGGACTTCGGCGACGCCGAGGTCGTCGTCGACCCGGACCGGGGGACCTTCCGTGCGTCGCTGCTGCGACCGTCGCACGAGCTCGCGGCCCTGTGCCTTCCCGCGGTGCTCCGGGGGCGGTGGTCCCGGGAGCGCGGTGTCCTCGTGGCCGCTGCGTGGATCGAGGCCCGTGCAAGGTCGGGGGAGGCCGCGTGACGGACGGTGGAGGTCTCGACGACCTGTGGTTCCGCCCGCTGAACGCCGCTCGTCAGGATGCTCCGTTGCTGGTCGTCCTGCCGCACGCCGGCGGCTCGGCGAGCTACTACCGGCCGCTGGGAGCACTGCTCCCCGAGGTCGAGGTGTGGGCGGTGCAGTACCCGGGGCGCCAGGACCGGTACGGCGAGGAGCAGCTGCCGTCGATCGACCGGCTGGCCGACGAGGTGGCGGCGCGGCTGTCGTCGCAGGCGGCGGAGCGGTCGCTCGCGCTCTTCGGCCACAGCATGGGGGCGGTGGTGGCCTTCGAGGTGACGCGACGGCTGGAGGGTCTCGGGGTCGCCGTCGCCCACCTCGTCGTCTCCGGGCGAGGTGCGCCGGACTGGACGCCGCCCCCGGGCGGCCCGACCGACGACGACGCCCTGGTGACCGAGCTCCTCCGTCTCTCGGGGACCCATGCAGCGGTCCTCGACGACCCGGATCTGCTCGCTCTGGTGCTCCCGGCGGTCAGGGCCGACTACGCCATCGTCCGCGAGTACCGGGCGTCGGCCGACGCCCGGGTCGCGACGTCCCTCACGGTGCTTCACGCCCGCGACGACCCGCTCGTGCCCGCCGAGGCCCTCGACGGCTGGCGGGACGCCTCCTCCGGGCCGGTCTCGTTCCTGGCCTTCCTGGGTGGGCACTTCTACCTGGTGGAGCGGGCGGCCGAGGTCGCGGACGTGTTGCGACGGGCGGCGTCAGGCTAGACTTCCTTCTAGTTCTCTCGGGCTAGGCTCACCTGCACGATCGGACCAGCGGAGGAAGGGGCGTCCACCGATGGAGCATCCATCTGCGCCGGCGCGGACGGACCCGACCGGGCCGGGGACACTGCTCGAGGTCGACGGGAGCAGTCCGCGTGACGAGCTCCTCGGGTGGCTCGCCGAACGCGCCGAGGCTCGGCACATGAGTGTCGAGCGCACCGCGTTCGCCGACCTCGCGCACTGGTCGGTCGACGATGTCCACGGCGCGATCCGGCACGACTCCGGCCGGTTCTTCTCCGTCGAGGGACTTTCCGTCTCGACCAACCACGGCTGGCAGCGTGAGTGGTCCCAGCCGATCCTGCTGCAGCCCGAGGTGGGGTTCCTCGCTCTCCTCGTCCGTGAGGTCGACGGCGTCATGCACGCCCTGGTCCAGGCGAAGATCGAGCCGGGCAACCTGGGAAAGGCCCAGCTCTCGCCCACCGTGCAGGCCACGCGCAGCAACGTCGTCGGCGTCCACCGTGGCAGCGCGGTTCGCTACATCGAGCACGTCAACGACGCCACGCCTGGTCGGGTGCTCCTCGACGTCCTGCAGTCGGAGCAGGGCTCGTGGTTCCTGCGCAAGCGGAACAGGAACCTCGTCGTCGAGGTGACGGAGGACGTCGAGCCGCATCCTGACTTCCGGTGGACGCCGCTGTCGGTGCTCCGTTCGGCGCTGCTCGTCGACAACGTGGTCAACATGGACCTGCGCAGCGTGATCTCGTGCCTCCCGACCACAGGTCGACTCGGTCCGGTGCGAGCCGCCGATCGCGCACCGGCCGCCCGGTGGCCGGCACTGCGCCGCTCGCTCGCCACGGGGCCGCGGCCCCGTGGCGAGCTGCGACGCTGGGTGACGGACGTCCGGTCCCAGCGCGAGCTCGTGCAACGTCTTCGTCCGCTGAGCGACACGGTGACCTCCGGCTGGGTGTTCGGGGACGACGCCATCGAGCACGTGGACGGCAAGTACTTCTCGGTCTTCGGGATCACCGTCACCGCCAGCGGGCGCGAGGTCGCCTCGTGGTCCCAGCCCATCGTGGCTGCGGCCAGCCCGGGACTGCTCGCCCTGCTGGTCACCGAGGTGGACGGAGTGCTGCTGGCGCTCGTGCAGATGCGCACGCAGGCCGGTGGCTTCGAGGTCGCGGAGCTCGCGCCGACCGTCCACTGCCAACCTGCGAACTACGCCGACCTGCCGGAGTCGGCGGCGCCTCGGTACCTGGACGTGGTCGCCGCTGCCGATCCTGGGTCGGTCCTCTACGACGCGTGGCAGTCCGAGGAGGGAGGGCGATTCTTCCGCATCCAGAACAGGTACGTGATCGTGGAGGTCCCCTCGACCTTCGACGCATCCGACTCTCCCGACCACCGGTGGGTGACGCTCGGCGAGGTCGGGGACCTGCTCGCGCGTGAGAACTACGTGACCGTGGAGCTGCGCACCCTGATGGCGTGCGCTCTCGCCCTGGCGCAGGAGGAGCACCCGTGAAGCGCACGATCGACGACCTCGCACTCTTCGGCGGGCCCGCAGCGTTCCTCAACACCGTGACGGTCGGGCGTCCCTCGATCGGTGACCGCGCACGCTTCGAGTCGCGCATGGCATGGGTGTTGAACAACGAGTGGCTCACCAACAGCGGACCCCTCGTCAGCGAGTTCGAGGCCGAGGTGGCCGAGGTCGCTGGGGTCCGGCACTGCGTGGCGACGAGCAACGCCACGGTCGGACTGCAGCTCGCGTTGCACGCTGCAGGAGTCCGCGGCGAGGTCATCATGCCGGCGATGACGTTCGCGGCCACGCCCCACGCGGCTGCCTGGATCGGCCTCGAGCCGGTCTTCTGTGACGTCGACCCGGTCACCGGGCTCGTCGACCCGGACGACGTCAAGCGTCGGATCACCGAGCGCACGGGCGCGGTCGTCGGGGTCCATCTGTGGGGACAGGTCGCCCCCGTCGACGAGCTGGACCGGCTCGCCCACGACCACGGACTGACGATGATCTACGACGCGGCGCATGCCCTCGGGTGCACGCGTGACGGCCGACGTGCGGGTGGCTTCGGCGACGCTGAGGTCTTCAGCTTCCACGCGACGAAGGTCGTCACGTCCTTCGAGGGCGGTGCCCTGGTGACGAACGACGACACGCTGGCTGCCCGGGCGCGGAGCATGCACAACTTCGGGCTGGGCCAGGGTGGCCAGGTCGAGCTCATGGGCACCAACGCCAAGATGAGCGAGTCGTCGGCTGCGATGGGTCTGACGTCGCTGGACGCCTTTCCCGCGGTGTGCGAGCACAACCGGCTCAACCACGACCTCTACGCCGGGGAGCTCCGAGGGGTCAAGGGCTTGCGCGTGCACGAGCTCGACGGCGAGGAGTCCAGCAACTACCAGTACGTGATCGTCTCGGTGGACGGCGCTCAGGCAGGTGTCGACCGTGACGGGATCATCGCGGTGCTCGCGGCCGAGCAGGTCGTCGCCAAGCCCTACTTCTCGCCGCCGTGCCACCTGATGGCGCCCTACCGCGCAGATCCGCCGCAACGCATCGAGAACGCCGAGTGGCTGGCCTCGCAGGTCGTGGCCCTCCCCACCGGTCCTGCGGTCTCGAGCGAGGACATCCGACGGATCTGCGACGTGCTTCGCCTCGTCGTCGCGAACGGTGAGCAGGTCGCCGGTCGCCTGGCGTCCGCGACGAGCACACCGACCTAGACCCCCTAGCAGGAGGCTGCCGATTCCCATGGAGACCAAGATGAGCGTCCTCGACGTCGCACGGCCCGACGTCGACCACGACGTGGCACGTCAGGTGATCGCCGAGCGGATCAGCGTGCTGTGCGAGGAGGGCGTCGAGCAGAAGGCCGCTCACCTCGCGACGATCGTCTCCCACTACGGGGCCCATCCGTTCACGCCGCTCGAGCAGACGCGCCGCACGATGGGTCTCGACCGTGAGGCCTTCGCGGAGTTGCTCCACCTGTTCGACAGCGTGCCCGAGCTCGCCCTCGCCGTGGAGCAGGGTCCCGCCGGCAAGTACTGGAGCAACACGATCAAGCCGCTCAACGCGGCGGGAGCACTCGATGCCGCGGTGGAGCGTCGGTTCGCGTTCCCGGTGAGCGTCGGCCTGTACCCGGGTCCCACGTGCATGTTCCGCTGCCACTTCTGCGTGCGCGTGACCGGCGCCCGGTACGCCGCGGACGCGCTCTCCCCCGGCAACGAGATCCTGGCCGCCGTGATCGACGAGGTGCCGAACGACGGCGGCACCACCATGTACATGTCGGGTGGACTGGAACCGTTGACGAATCCCGGGGTGGGCGAGCTGATCACCCAGGCTGCTGGTCGTGGTCTCGACCTGACCATGTACACGAACTCCTTCGCCCTCACCGACGCGACCCTCTCCAGGCAGCCAGGAGTGTGGGACCTCGGAGCCTTGCGGACCTCGCTCTACGGGCTGAACGACGAGGAGTACGAGCAGACCACGACCAAGAAGGGCGCGTTCAGTCGTGTCAAGGCCAACCTGCAGAGGTTCATGCACCAGCGGCAGGAGCGCGGCAGCGACATCAGGCTCGGGTTCAACCACATCATCCTGCCCGGGCGTACCGGGCGCCTGATCGACCTCGTGGACTTCATCGCCGAGCTGAACGAGTCCAGCCCAGACCGCCCCCTCGACTTCGTGACCGTCCGCGAGGACTACAGCGGTCGAGAGGATGGACGGCTCGACGGGAAGGAGCGCGAGGAGCTGCTGCACGGCCTCGACGCGTTCGTCGAGTACGCCGAGCGGCACACGCCGGAGATGACGATCGACCTCGGATACGCGCTCGAGAGCCTGCACCGGGGAGTCGATGCGGAGCTCCTGCGCATCCGGCCGGACACCATGAGGCCGGCGGCACACCCGCAGGTCGCGGTGCAGGTCGACCTGCTCGGCGACGTGTACCTGTACCGGGAGGCAGGTTTCCCCGACCTCGAGGGTGCTCACCGGTACGTCGCCGGCCGGGTCACGTCCGACCGCAGTCTGCACGACGTGCTGCGGGAGTTCGTCGAGTCAGGTCGTGAGGTGCAGCCAGTCGCAGGCGACGAGTACTTCCTCGACGGGTTCGACCAGTCGGTGACCGCGCGGTTGAACCAGCTCGACCAGGATGTCGCCGACGGTTGGGGACGCTTTCGCGGGCTCGTCAGGGCGAGCTGAACGGTGCGAGCACGTCGGCTGCGCGTCGCCGGAGGCTGGGAGTTCACGCCGACGGTGCACCAGGACGCTCGCGGAGTCTTCGCCTCCCCCTTGCAGGACGAGGCGTTCGTCGCCGCCGTCGGACACCGGTTCCCGGTGGCCCAGACGAACCACATCGTGTCTGAGCGCGGCGTCCTGCGCGGAGTCCACTTCACGGCGTCGCCGGGTCAGTCGAAGTACGTCCACTGCGCCGCCGGGCGCGCGCTCGACATCATGATCGACGTGCGCACGGACTCGCCGACCTTCGGCAGCTGGGAGGCCGTGGAGCTCGACCCGGTGGCATGCAACGCGCTGTACTTCCCGATCGGGACCGCTCATGCCTTCATGGCGCTCGAGCCTGGCACGATCATGTCCTACCTCGTGAGCACCCCGTACGAGGCGGAGCTCGAGCTGGCGATCGACCCCTTCGACACCGATCTCGCCCTGCCGTGGCCCACCGACGTGCCGGTTGTGCTCTCCGCTCGTGACGAGGCGGCGATGTCCTTCGCCCAGGCCCACGCTCGTGGGCTGCTGCCGGGGTCGGGTCCAGGGACAGTGGCTGAGGGCAGCGAGCCCTAGTGCTGCGCCGCGAGCTCGGCCACCAGCTCGGCCACCAGCTCGGCCGTCGGGAGTGCGAGGTGCGGCCCGATCGGCAGGCTGAGCACCTCGTCAGCCAGGCGTTCGGCGCGAGGAAAGGATCCTGGTCGGTAACCGTGGTCCGCGTAGGCGGGGCTCAGGTGCACCGGGGTCGGGTAGTGGACCAGCGTCTCGACTCCGTGACGGGTGAGCTCTCCCTGCAAGGTCGTACGGTCGTCGCAGCGGATCACGAAGAGGTGCCAGGCGGAGTCTCCCTGGTCGTGTGGGGGGACGCGAACGCCCGTCGCCTCCTCCAGCCGGTCGAGGTAGAGCGCGGCGATCGCGGAGCGGCGAGCGTTCCAGGCGTCCAGCAGCGGCAGCTTCGAGCGCAGCACGGCGGCCTGGATCTCGTCCAGTCGTGAGTTCGTGCCCCGGACCTCGTGCGCGTACTTGGCGACAGAACCGTAGTTGCGCAGCAGGCGGACACGCCGAGCCAGCTCGTCGTCGTCGGTGACGACGGCCCCTCCGTCCCCCAGGGCACCCAGGTTCTTGCCCGGGTAGAAGCTGAACGCAGCGGCGGTGGAGCCGGAGCCGACGACCGCGCCGTCGCGTCCGCGAGCGCCCGTGCTCTGTGCCGCGTCCTCGACGAGGGCGAGGCCGTGACGGTCCGCGACGCGGCGGAGCGCGGTGAGATCGGCGACCTCGCCGTACAGGTGCACCGCGAGGATGGCCGCCGTCCGCGGCGTGATCGCCGCCTCGACCGCCTCGAGGTCGACGAGATAGCTGCCGGGCGACGGCTCCACGGGCACGGGGCGGGCTCCGCAGCGGGAGACGGCGAGCCAGGTGGCGATGAACGTGTGGGCGGGGACGACGACCTCGTCGCCAGGGCCGACACCCAGCGCGGTCAGGCTGAGCTCCAGTGCGTCGCAGCCGCTGCCGACCGTGACGCAGTGCGCGGCGGAGCACGCTGCGGCGAACTCTGTCTCGAACGCCTCGGTCTGGGCGCCGAGCAGGTAGCGCCCGGACGCGAGGACCTCGCCCACGGCGGCGTCGATCTCGGGACGAAGCTCGAGGTAGGCCGCGTCGAGGTCGAGGAACGGCACGCTGGTGGTCATGAGGGCTCGTCAGACGCGGTAGGGGTCGTGGGCGTCGTCACCCTCGTCGAGCAGGGCGCGCAGGTAGGGTCCGTAGCTGCTCGAGGAGAGCTGTTCGGCACGTTCGAGCAGCTCGGCGTCGGAGAGGAAGCCCACACGCCAGGCCACCTCCTCCGGCGACCCGACGAGGGTGCCCTGGCGCGCCTCGATGGTGCGCACGAAGTTCGAGGCATCGTTGAGCGAGTCGAAGGTGCCGGTGTCGAACCACGCGGTACCGCGGGGCAGGACCTCCACGTGCAGGCGGCCCTCCTCGAGGTAGAGGCGGTTCAGGTCGGTGATCTCGAGCTCGCCTCGGGCTGAGGGCTTGAGGGCCTTGGCGTGATCGACCACGTCGTCGGGGTAGAAGTACAGACCCGGCACCGCGTAGGGCGACCGCGGTCGTTGGGGCTTCTCCTCGAGAGAGATCGCCCGGCCGTCCTCCCCGATCTCGACCACCCCGTAGGCCTGCGGGGTGGAGGTGCGATACCCGAAGATCGCCGCCACCTGGGTCTGGCTGTGCCGGCGCAGCTGGTAGCCCATGCCCGTCCCGTGGAAGATGTTGTCGCCGAGGACCAGCGCTGCCGTCTCGTGGCCGAGGTGCGACTCTCCGATGAGGAAGGCCTGGGCGAGGCCGTCGGGCGTCGGCTGCACCGCATAGCTGAGGTCGACCCCGAACGCGCTGCCGTCGCCGAGGAGGCGCACGAACAGCTCTGCCTCGTGAGGACTGGTGATGACGAGGATGTCGCGGATGCCCGCGAGCATCAGGGTGGACAGCGGGTAGTAGACCATCGGCTTGTCGTACACCGGCACGAGCTGCTTGCTGATGCCTCGGGTGATGGGATGCAGTCGAGACCCTGTGCCCCCGGCCAGGATGATTCCGCGCATGTCTCGACCCTAGCGGTCCTGTTGCGTCGGCGGGTCGAGGAGAGCGCCGGGGTCCTGGGTCACTGAGGCGACACCGGGACGCGTCCGGGCCCCGGTCCGGTGCTCAGCCTTCGCGGATGGTCATGCGGCCGAGGAGGTCGCCCTCGACGTCGAAGACGAACCGTGAGCGACCGTTGGCGTGGCTGGAGCGCCAGTCGCCCACGACGGTGACCTGGGTGTCGCCCTGGAGGCTGACCTCCTCGACGGTCAGCACGCCGTGGGAGCCGATGAACTCCCGGTCGCTCCACGCCTTGATCTCGTCGCGGCCGGTGAAGAGGCGACCCCAGTCGTCGACGACGGCGCCGTCGACGAACGCGTCGAGGAACCCCGCGTCGTCGTGGCGGTTGACGGTCGCCACGAAGGAGGCGACGGGCTCTGGCAGGTTCGGTGCGGTCATGAGAGGTCTCCTGGGGGGTCAGCGAGTGGTGTATCCGCCGTTGGCGAAGATGGTCTGGCCGGTGATCCACCAGCCGTCGGTGGCGAGGAAGCGGACGATCGGGGAGATGTCCTCGATCTGCGTCAGCTGGTTGCCCATCGCCTGCGAGCGGTGGAACTCGACCCGCTCGGGCGTCTCCTGGCCGTAGAAGAAGGGCGTGTCCATCGGGCCAGGCGCGATCGCCGTCACGGAAATGCCTCGATCGGCGAGCTCCTTGGCCGCGGCGCGCGTGAAGTGCTCGACGGGTGACTTGCCGCCGGCGTAGGTGGAGTAGCCGTCGGTGAAGGCGCCGAGCAGCGAGGTGACGATGGTGATGACCTTGCCGCCGTCGGCCAGGTGCCGGCCGGCCTCCTTGATGAAGAAGTAGGCCGCCTTGCTGTTGATGTCGAACATCGCGTCGTACTCGGACTCGGTCGTCTCCGCCATGGGCTTGCGCAGCACCTTGCCGACGGTGTTGATGGCGACGTCGATGGTGCCCAGAGCCGACTCGGCCTCGGCGAACAGCGTCGCGACGTTGTCGGGGACGGTGAGGTCGCCGCTGAGGACGACGCCCTTGACGCCAGCGTCCTCGACCGCCGCGAGAGTCTCCTCGGCGTCGGAGCGGGTGGTCGCGGAGTTGTAGTGCAGCGCGACGTTCGCGCCCGCCTCGGCGGCGGCCTGGCGGCTGATGAGACCGCCGAGGTTCTTGGCGCCCCCGGCGACGAGGACGTTCTTGCCTTCGAGAGTGTGCGTGGCCACGATCGACCTTTCTATGTCAGGTGAACAGAAATACGTATCAGTGATACACGAGTACTGTAGCGGCGTGACAGACGAGACGCGAGCCGATACACGGACGCGTCTGCTCGACGCCGCCGCCGAGATGATCGCGAGCGCTCCCGGCGAGGAGGTCTCCCTGCGGGCGGTGTGCGCTGCAGCCGGCGTCCAGATGCCGACGCTGTACCACTTCTTCGGCAACAAGCAGGGGCTGACGGATGCCGTCGTCGAGCGCGGTTTCGACCTCTACCTCGCCGAGAAGTCGGCGTCCGAGAGTACCGGCGACCCGATCCAGGACATCCGCGACGGCTGGGACGCCCATGTCGCGTTCGGTCTGAGGAACCCCGGCTTCTACACGCTGATGTACGGCAAGGTGCGACCCGGTTGCTCGCCGGCGGCGCAGGCCCGGCCGAGCGAGCTGCTGCGCCAGCTGACGACGAAGGCGCACCAGCAGGGACGGCTCTGCACGTCCCCGGAGCAGGCGGCGGCGCACGTGCTCGTCACGAACATCGGCGTCACCCTGCGCCAGATCATCCTCGCGACCGAGGACCGCGACCTCTCCGTGGCCGTGCGCGAGGGGGCGATCGCGGCCATCACCGGCTCCGCGAGCTCGCCGTCGTCCCTCCAGGCCGACGTGCGCCGCGTGCTCGAGCACGCCGTCACCCAGCGCGACCTGCTCGGCGGGGAGGAGACGGCGCTGCTCACCAAGTGGTTGACCCAGCTCCTCGCTGCGGGCCCCGGGGACTGAGTCCTGCACCGCCGCGGTGCGGACGTCCGAGCCTGGACGGACGACGCCGCGTCCGGTCCCGCGGTCCGGCTAGCGTGCGGGGATGCGGGACGAGGCGTGGATGCGGTTCGTGCGAGCAGGAGTCCTGCCCGCCGGGGTGACCGCCGTCCTGCTCGCGCTGGCGCTCGGCGTCGAGAACGTCGGGGTGGCCGGGACGATCGGGGTCCTGACCGGCCTGGTCGGGTGGGCCGTGGCGGCCTCGCAGCACGCCGAGTCGCTGGGTCGCCCGATGCCGGTGCTGGCCGTCGCCCTCGGCGCGGCGGCGGTCCCGGCCGTCTGCTTCGTGGCGAGCATCTGGGTGGGCGCGGCGGCCTCGGAGGCCGCGGCCGGCTGGATCATCAAGGGTGCCCAGGTGGGAAGCGGGTGTCTCTTCGTCGCAGCGGTCCTCGGCCTCCTCGCCCCGCGCACGCGCGAGGTGCGCGTGGGTCTGTGTCTCGCCGGGGCCGCCGTGCCGGTGCTGGTCGCGGTCCCGATGGGGATCGTCGCGCTGCGCACCGACGAGCGGGTCGAGGCGGCCGTGGACGGCTTCCCCGTCCGTGGGCCGAGCCGACCGGTGGACGGAGCTGAAGCGCTCGACCTCTCCGAGAACGAGATGGTGGAGGTGATCCGGGCCTGGCCTGCCGCCGACCTGACCTGCGCCGAGCTCACCCGACGGTTCGAGCAGTGGACGGAACGCGACGTGGCGTCCGCTCCGTCCGATGCCACCTGCAGGCTCGAGCACTCGACCGCGTGGCTCGGTCGTCGCGCCGCCCTGCGCCCCGACGGGACCCTCGTCGTCGCCGTCTGGTCGCCGACGACGTCGTGGGTCGCGCAGACAGCCACGGACCCGTAGCTCCGTCGCGACTCACGACGCGAGGCACTCGTCCGCGATCTTCTTCGTGATGTCGTTCAGCGTCTTCTGGTCGTTCGCGTCGCGCGGTGCGATCGGCTCGCCGTCCAGGATGGCGTTGCGGGTCTTCGGCGAGAAGTCGGCGGTCAGATAGATCTTCGCGACGCAGGCCGCCTGCTCGTCCTGCAGGGGCATGCCGCGAGGCTGAAGAGCGCGCCGAGCGGCGGTGGGGCCGCGCGCAAGGCGAGTGCGAAGACGGAGGCTCCGCGGCGCGGGGGTGGGGGCAGCAGCAAGAGCTCGGGCCCGCGTGAGCATGCGTGTTCGTTGAACTCGTTCGCTGGTCGCACGTTGGTGTTGATGGGGGACAAGTCCAAGAAGCCGATCGAGAAGGTCAAGGTCGGCGACAAGGTCTGGGCCAGTGACCCGAAGACGGGGGTGAAGGGTCCGCGGACGGTCACGCATGTGTGGAAGCACCGCGATGCGCTGGTGGATCTGAAGGTCGACGGCGAGACGATCACCACGACCGAGGACCACCCGTTCTGGTCCGAGACCGAGGGACGGTTCAAGGACGCCGAAGATCTTCGAGGCGGTGAGCTGCTCCTGCGCTGGGACGGGAGCCTCAGCAGGTCGAGCCCGTTGGATGACTCCACGTGGCGAGGCGGGACGGCCTACAACCTCACGGTCGACGGCCTCCATACGTACCACGTGGGGTCCACCGCGGTACTCGTACACAACTGCGGAAGTGTCGACCTTTCCTCCTCGAAGCGTCGTGTCCACATCCTGGAAGGGGACACCACTGGTGGTGGCCATCTCTGGCCCGGCGCCAAAGACAAGACGCCTTTCCCTGAGTCGTGGTCTGGTGACAAGATCATGCACGAGGTGTCAGACATAGCCACGGATCCATCCCTGGAGTGGAGCCAGATCACTGGCCGGACCGGTGCTGAATTCACCAAGAAGGGAAGGCCTGTGCGGTTCGCAGTCGAGGGCCGACGCGACGGTATCGATGTACGAGTCATTCTTGAGCCAGGTGGCGAAGGAATTATCACTGCTCACCCGTTCTGAGGTCGACATGAACGAACTCGAGTATCAAATTGCAGATGTGCTGGAAGGTCTTGCCCCTCAAATGTCGCCGAGGGACGTGACGAACGTCAGAGATTTGCTCAGCGCCGGTGAGGCGGGCGTCGCACTGGAAGTGCTGTGCACGCAGCTGTATGAATTCGACGTCCCGGTGACACCGAACGACCTTCGACGCATCCGACAGTTGACGGAGGTAATGGGGGTCTTCCCAGATGACGGTGTAGGTCGGCCGGGCGCGTCGGTCCGCAGATAGACGTCGAGGTCTCCCGACGACGGAGGTTCCTACGCCATCCATCCGAAAGACCTCGACGTGTCCGACGCTACCCCGCCGGCCGGCTTCGGCCGCCCTGACCTGACCGCCTTCGCTCGACTCGACGGCCTCGGTCTGAGCGTGACCGGGCAACGACTTGAACCGGATCGTGCGGTCCTCGCGTGCCGCGTGGTGGAACCAGATCAGTGGTGCCGACGGTGCGGCAGCGAAGGCGCTGCTCGTGACACCGTGATCCGGCGGTTGGCCCACGAGCCGCTGGGCTGGCGACCGACCGTGCTGGAAGTTGTAGTGCGCCGCTACCGCTGTGCCGACTGCGGACACGTGTGGCGTCAAGACACCAGCGCCGCGGCGGAGCCACGCGCGAAGCTCTCGCGCACCGGGCTGCGGTGGGCGCTGGAAGGGATCGTGGTCGCACACCTCACCGTCGCCCGTGTCGCCGAGGGACTCGAGGTCGCGTGGGACACCGCCAACAACGCGGTCCTGGCCGAAGGCAAGCGGCTGCTGATCAACGACCCCACGCGGTTCGAGGGCGTGAAGGTCATTGGCGTCGATGAGCACGTCTGGCGCCACACCAGGTGTGGCGACAAGTACGTCACCGTGATCATCGACCTCACCCCGGTCCGCGATGGCGCCGGCCCAGCAAGGCTGCTGGACATGGTCGAGGGCCGGTCGAAGGCGGCGTTCAAGACCTGGCTCGCCGACCGCGACGACGCCTTCCGTGACGCGGTCGAGGTGGTCGCGATGGACGGCTTCACCGGGTTCAAGACCGCCGCTGCAGAGGAGATCCCGGACGCGGTCACGGTGATGGATCCCTTCCACGTCGTGCGCTTGGCCGGTGACGCCCTCGACAGGTGTCGGCGCCGGGTCCAACTCGCGATCCACGGGCACCGTGGGTTCAGGGACGACCCGCTCTACAAGTCGCGGCGCACGCTGCACACCGGCGCGGACCTGCTCACCGACAAGCAGAGCGACAGGCTACGCGCGCTGTTCGTTGATGACGCTCACGTCGAGGTCGAGGCGACCTGGGGTGTCTACCAGCGCATGATCGCCGCCTATCGCCACGAGGACCGGCAACGTGGCCGCGAGCTCATGGAGAAGCTGATCACCGACCTCAGCGCCGGCGTCCCCAAGGTGCTCACCGAGCTCACCACCCTGGGCCGGACCCTGAAGAAGCGAGCCGCTGACGTGCTCGCCTACTTCGAACGACCCGGCACCAGCAACGGGCCGACCGAGGCGCTCAACGGACGGCTCGAACACCTGCGCGGCTCCGCACTCGGGTTCCGCAACCTGACCAACTACATCGCCCGAAGCCTGCTCGAGACCGGCGGCTTCAGACCCCAACTTCTACACCCCCGATTGGGATGAGCCGCTTTACCGGTCAACCAACGCTGCGTCTCGCGCGTCGAGTAACTGTGACCAGACTCGGCGGGCTTCTGCGCAGGCTCTTAGGGCCCCCAAAATCAGCGGTTGCGGACGACAGCCCTGACTTGATCCGCGAGATGATCGTTGACGCGGTTGCCGATGTAGATTCCATTGAGCGACTGGGGAACATTCGTGGGCAAACCCGTGCGTCCCGCGACGACCTACCGGACGGATGAGCGCCCATGGGGCTCCGCTCGACCATGCCGCCACTCGGGCTCCGCCCGACCATGGCTCCCTTCTGTGTCAAGGGGCCTGATGAAGGCCTTCGGTTCTGAGCTCTTTCGATGCGGGGCTGACCGGTTGTAGCGTCGGTTGGGCAGGTCCGTGGAGTGGCTTATCCGAAGTGCCGATGTGCGGGGTCAGGTCGGTCGCGCTGGATTGATGAGTCGCCCCGCAGTGCCCTCCCGGACCTGCACCACCGCCTCGCTGCTCTGCTTCGGCGGACTCGACCTGGTCCTCGGACTGATCCTCGACGACGGCCGGCTCGATGTTGAGGTTCCCCCCGGACCGTAGAGGCATCGACAATGAGGATCGAGATGCCAGAGAAGCGGAAGAAGTACGACCGGGA
>NZ_JBYTCR010000026.1:0-33969 GCF_058790455.1 Aeromicrobium sp. EU05-FHT14F07 | reverse complement strand
CAACAACTACCGGCTACGCATGCTCCTCATCGGCGGAGGACTCGACACCCTCATCCCCACCTGAAGTACGAAGAGCCGAGAAAGCCAACGCAGCGTTCGTGCCCCGCCCGAGGCGTCCCCGAGTGTCGCTGATCGCGACGTCAGCGGACGTGTTGGCCTGATCTGCCACCATGCGCCGATCTCCTCACCGCTGGCCTGGATGCGGGGCCAGAGACCATCGCATGGCATGTAGGACGCCACCACGGAGTCTTCACCTCGCGAGCTGCCGTCGCCCGCTTCCCCGTACGAGCCGGCCTCGTCCAGCCCGAGCCGAAGAAGCGCCCCAAATGCTCGTACGTTCGCTTCCAGGCATCCCTGCCGAACGAGACCTGGCAGTCCGATCTCACCCACTACCTTCTCACCGACGGACACCGACACCGAGATCCTGACCTGACTCAATGACTGCAGCCGCGAGGCCATCCACGTCACCGCACACGCTCGGGTCACCGGCACGATCTGGCGGGTGAGGCGGGCGTAACGGCTTCGAGTCTCGGCTTTGCCAACTCCAGGTCGTTCAGAAGAACGGCCGAGCGAACCACCCGAACACCCAGGACAAGGTCGAACGCTTCTAGCAGACCCTCAAGAAGTGGCTCCGCGCCCAACCGCGACAAGCAGCCACAATTACCGAGTTCCAGAAGCTGCTCGACGACTTCGTCGATGAGTACAACCACCGTCGTCCTCACCGCTCGCTCCCACACCGCGCACCCTTCTCACCGCCATGCCCAAAGCCCTACCGGCGAACAGCCGCGACGCCGAGACCCTCGCACGCATCCGACACGACCGCATCGACACCAGCGGCGTCGTCACCCTGCGCCACGCCGGGCGACTCCACCACATCGGCATCGGCCGAACCCACGCCCGAACCCACGTCATCCTGCTCGTCCACGACCTCCACGTTCGTGTCGTCAACGCCGCCACCGGAGAACTACTTTGCGAACTCCACATCAACCCAGAACAGGACTACCAACCGCAAAAATGACAACACCCGGACCTGCGGATGCAGGTCCGGGTGTCTCCGATCTCTTGAGAGACCACATGGTCGGGGTGACAGTGTGATGGCTCAGGACATGCGCAAGGCATGTCTCAAGACATAGGCAACACTTCCGGCCACGCTGGTGGGGGTGTCGAAAGCCAAGCTCGTCATCACCGCGATCACCGTCCAGGGTCTGACGCAGGCTGAGGCAGCACGCACCTACGGACTGTCCCAGGCATGGGTCTCACGCCTCATGGCCCGCTACAGGCTCGAGGGTGAAGCCGCGTTCGAACCACGGTCCCGGCGCCCAAGGACCTCACCCAACGCCACCCCGACCGCGACCATCGCCCTCGTCGTGAAACTGCGGCACGAGCTCATGGCGGCCGGCTTGGACGCCGGGGCCGACACGATCGCCTGGCACCTCGAGCACCACCACCAGACCCCGCTGCCTCGCGCGACGATCCACCGGATCCTGACTCGACAGGGCCTGGTGACCCCCGAACCGAAGAAGAAGCCGAAGTCGGCGCTGCACCGCTTCGAAGCGTCCATGCCGAACGAGACCTGGCAATCCGACTTCACCCACTACCGCCTCGCCGATGGCACCGACACCGAGATCCTGACCTGGCTCGACGACTGCACTCGCTATGCCATCAACGTCACCGCCCATCAGGCAGTGACCGCCATCATCGTCCGCGACACCTTCCGCGAAGCCGTCAGGACCGCCGGAATCCCAGCCTCAACACTGACCGACAACGGCATGGTCTTTCCCCCGAGCACTTCGTGCAGGGAGGTGCCCCCACCACCAGGTTCGCCAGCCGGCCGGGCCGCAACGCACTCGAGAACGAGCTCCGCCGACTCCACGTCATCCAGAAGAACGGCCGAGCAAACCACCCGACCACCCAGGGCAAGGTCGAACGCTTCCAGCAGACCCTCAAGAAGTGGCTCCGCGCCCAACCGCGACAACCAGCCACAATCCCCCAGCTACAGAGCCTGCTCGACGACTTCGTCGATGAGTACAACCACCGTCGTCCTCACCGCTCGCTCCCACACCGAGCACCACCAGCCACCCTCTTCACCGCCATGCCCAAAGCCCTACCGGCGAACAGCCGCGACGCCCAGACCCACGCACGCATCCGACACGACCGCATCGACACCAGCGGCGTCGTCACCCTGCGCGTCCACGGCCGACTCCACCACATCGGCATCGGCCGAACCCACGCCCGAACCCACGTCATCCTGCTCGTCCACGACCTCCACGTCCGCATCGTCAACGCCGCCACCGGAGAACTCCTCCGCGACCTCCAAATCGACCCAGAACGCGACTACCAGCCCCAGAAACCACAAGCCCCGAACCCACATCCGTAGGTTCGGGGCTTGCCGATGTCCTGAGACATCACAATGGTCGGGGTGACAGGATTTGAACCTGCGGCCTCGTCGTCCCGAACGACGCGCGCTACCAAGCTGCGCCACACCCCGGCCGTCATCCTCAGCGGGAGGACGACCTCGACGAGTCTACCCCAGTCAGGGTGAGCAGGGTGGCCTCGGGTCGGCACGCGAACCGCACGGGGGCGAAGGGCGACGTGCCGAGCCCGCCGGACACGTGCAGCCAGGAGGGTTCGGAGTCGGCGGCCTGGTGCGTGCTGAGGCCCTTCACGCGTCGGCGGTCGAGGTCGCAGTTCGTGGCGAGCGCACCGTAGAACGGGACGCACAGCTGGCCGCCGTGGGTGTGGCCGGCCAGCACGAGTGGGTAGCCCTGGCTCGACGCGCGGTCGAGCACGCGCAGGTACGGCGCGTGGGCCACCGCGACCGCGAGCTCGGCGTCGGGGGCGAGCTCGGCCGCCGGCGGGATCGCGTCGAGGTCGTCGAGCTCGAGGTGTGGGTCGTCCACGCCCGCAAACGCCAGAGGACGTCCGCCGATGTCGAGGTGGCCCGTGGTGTTGTTCAGGTCGAGCCAGCCGGAGCCGACGAGCCCCGAGCGCAGCTCCTCGAAGGGCAGCGTGGGCTCGCGGTCCCACGAACCGCCCGCCTGGGTGCCCGTGCCGCCGACGAGGTAGCGCAGCGGGTTCTTCGGCACCGGCGCGAAGTAGTCGTTCGAGCCGAACACGAACACGCCGGGGCGCTCGAGCAGCTCGCCGTAGGACTCCAGCAGTGGCGGCACCGCGTCGTGGTGCGCCAGGTGGTCACCGGTGCTGACGACCAGGTCGGGCTCCAGGTCGGCGAGCCCGCGGAGCCAGTCGCGCTTGCGTCCCTGGCTCGGTGTCAGGTGCGCGTCGGACAGGTGGAGGATCGTCAGCGGGTCAGCGCCCGGCGCCAGGACCGGCACCGACACGTGCCGCAGGGCGAACCAGCGCGCCTCCAGCCAGCCGTACCCCACGCCGGCCGCGCCCGCGCCGACCAACCCCAGCGGTACCGCCACCGTCGCCCTCATGCGACCAGCGTAGGTCGGGACCGGGGGACCCGGCGACGTCGGTGAGAGGATGGCGCCATGGCAGCGCTCAAGGACCGACTCCGTACCGACCTCACCGCCGCGATGAAGGCCCGTGACTCCCTGCGCGCCGGCACGCTGCGCATGGTGCTCACGGCCGTCACCAATGCCGAGGTGGCCGGGAAGCAGGCGCGCGAGCTGAGCGACGACGACGTCCTCGGCGTGCTCACCTCCGAGGCCAAGAAGCGTCGCGAGGCCGCCGAGGCGTTCGACGCCGGCCAGCGTCCGGAGCTGGCGCAGAAGGAGCGTGACGAGGCCGCCGTCCTCGCCGAGTACCTGCCCGAGCAGCTCACCGCCGAGGAAGTCCGCGACCTCGTCGCCGCGACCATCGACCAGCTCGACGTGGCTGGCGACGGCATGAAGGCGATGGGCCGCGTCATGGGTGCGCTGCAGCCCCAGGTCAAGGGTCGCGCCGACGGGGGCGTCGTGGCGGCCGAGGTGAAGAAGGCGCTCGGCGCCTGACCCGTCCGGCGACGTCGTCCGGTCGGACCGCTCGGGCCCGACCGGACGTCGCAGTGCGTCCGCTCAGCGACCGGGTCGGTCGCCGCCGTTGCCGCCGCCGCGGGGCTGGTCGCCTCCGCCACGGTTGTCGCCACGGGGCTGGTCGCCGCCACGCGGTTGGTCGCCGCCGCGCTGGGCGCCACCGGTCGCCGCGGGCGGAGGGGCCGCCGCGGGCTGACGCTGCGGCGGGGCGTCGAACGTGCGCGCCGGCAGGTAGGTCTGGATGACGCCCATGGCGTCCTTCCACATGGGGCCCGAGAGGGACGAGCCGCCGGCCTGCGAGAAGTTGACGGGCACGCCGTTCAGTGTGACGCCCACCAGGCTGGCCGGGTTGTCGGCACGGTTGACGCCGGAGATCATCGCCGCCGCGGAGAGTGTCGGCGTGTAGCCGACGTACCAGACCGACTGCGCACTGTTCGTCGTACCGGTCTTGGCAGCCGAGTCGATGTTCAGTGCCGTGCCGTTCTGGAAGCCGAAGCCTCCCGGCTGCTGCACACCTCGGAGGATGTCGTTCACCTGGGCGGCGACCTCACGGCTCATGACCCGCTTGCAGCTGTCGGGGTACTTCTTCAGCACCTCGCCGTTCGCGCTGAGGATCTCGTCGACCGGTCGCGGCGTGCAGTAGGTGCCACCCGACGCCGCGGTGGCGTACGCGGCTGCCATCTCGAGGGTGCTGACGTAGGTCGAGCCGAGGGTGAAGGGACCGACGACGTCGCGCTCGGGCACCTTGATGCCCATGTCTCGGGCGGCCTTCACCGTGTTGCACAGTCCGGCGTCGCGCTCGAGCTGGGAGAAGTACGTGTTCACCGAGCGGCGCAGGCCCGTGTACATGTTGAACGTGCCCTGGCCGGTGGAGTTCTTGAGCGGCCAGGCACCGACACCGCGCCCCTGGCAGTCGAAGTACGTGCCGGCGGGCATGGTCATCGACTGCGGCGAGTTGTAGGTCTTGCCGACCGGGATGCCGCTCTTGAGCGCGGCCACGGTGGTGAACATCTTGAACGTCGAGCCGCCCTGGAAGCCGCTGGACTGGCCGAACTCCGTCGGCACCGAGAAGTTCAGGAAGGTCTGCCCGCGCTTCTCGTCGCGCCCCATCGGCCGCGACTGCGCGACGCCCCGGACGTTGCCCGTGCCGGGCTCGACCAGCGCCATCGAGCCGACCGCGCGGTCACGCGCGCCGACCCGCTTGGTGACGGCCGCGTTGATGGCCTTCTGCATGCGCACGTCGATGGTCGACTTGATGGTCAGGCCGCCCTTCTCGAGCAGCGTGCGGCGCTCGTCGACCGTCTTGCCGAGCGCCTCGTCCTCGAGGAGGTACTGGCGGATGTAGTCGCAGGAGAACGCGGCGACCGACTCGACGCAGCCGTTCGGGAACCGCGTCAGCTTCAGGTCGAGCGGGGAGGCGATCAGCTTGTCGGCCTCGGCCTGGCTGATCTTGCCCTGCGTCGCCATGACCTGGATGACCGTGTTGCGGCGCTGGAGCGCGCGCTCGGGGTAGATGCGCGGGTTGAACTGCTCGGGGTTCTTCACCAGGCCGGCGAGCGTGGCGGCCTGCTTGACCGACAGCTTCTCCGGCGGCACCGAGAAGTAGTGGTACGCGGCGGCGTTGATGCCGTAGGCGCTGTCGCCGAAGTAGGCGATGTTCAGGTAGCGCTCCAGGATGTCCTTCTTGGAGTGCTCCTCCTCGTACTTGATGGCGAGCTTCAGCTCGCGCACCTTGCGCGCCGTCGACTTTTCCGTGGCGGCCTTGATCTGCTCGCGCGTGGTGGCCTGCTGCACCAGCGACAGCTTGACCAGCTGCTGCGTGATGGTCGAGCCGCCCTGGGTCTGGCCGTCCGAGGCGTTGTTGACCAGGGCGCGCAGGGTGCCCTTGAGGTCGAGCGCGCCGTGTTCGTAGAAGCGGTTGTCCTCGATCGAGACGATCGCCTCCTGCATCGTCTTGGCGATGCTGTCGAGGGGGACGTCCTGGCGGTTCTCCTCGTAGAAGTAGGCGAGGAGGCTGCCGTCGGACGCGTAGAGGCGCGTGGTCTGCGGGTTGGGCGTGTCGTTGAGCTCGAGCGGCAGGTCGACGACGTCGCGCGTGACGTCGTTCGCCGTCGCGGCGAAGAACGCGGTGCCGGGGATGACCACGGCCGCCGAGAGCACGCCTGCGGCGACGGCGAGCACGATCATCGTGCCGATCAGCGAGGCGCGGCTGGACGTGCGCGGCGGTGTCTGGGCGATCCGCCGGACGTTGTCGGTGAGGTCGTCCCAAGGCATACGCCCCAGGATACGGGCCGATCCTGAGGATCCACGGAGGCGCGGACGGGCGTCGATCCTTCCCCGCCGCCACCAGTGCGCCCAGGACCATAGTCCCTTCGGGCCATGTGAAGTTGGGCACTGTGGAGTCTGCCGCCGGATCGCCCGGATCCTTAGCGTTCTCTTTGTTAGAGAAACCTTGTCGGCCTCGGGGCCGGCTCTCGGGAGGTTGATCACCATGGGGTGGAACGAGAACTGGGCGGGTCAAGCCGCCTGTCGTGGCAAGTCCGACGCGCTGTTCGTCAAGGGCGCCGAGCAGAACCGGGCCAAGCAGGTCTGCGGTTCGTGCAACGTCCGGGCCGAGTGCCTGGCCGAGGCGCTCGACAACCGCATCGAGTGGGGCGTGTGGGGCGGCATGACGGAGCGCGAGCGTCGCGCCCTGCTGCGTCGTCGCCCGAACGTGGCTGCCTGGCGCAGCGTCCTGCAGACCGCCTGACGACCGGACCCCTGCGCCGGACGCTCAGCGTCCGGCGATCAGGTCGCCGATGCGGCGCAGGCCTTCGAGGTCGTGGACGTCGGTGGGCAACGCCGCCACGGGCACGGTCGGCACCGTCGGGTGGCTGCCGGTGAACCGGCGCTGCACCTTCTCCTCGCGCGCGGCGACGCGCTCGCGGTCGGCGTGCACGTCGAGCAGCTCGGCGACCGGCTCCTCGCCGGCGGCGCGCAGCCGCGCGGCGCCGCTCTCGGCGTCGGCGGCGGTGAGACCTCCGGCGGCCCGCTCGTGCACGCGGTTGACCACGAGCCCGGCCAGCGGCATGTCCTCCTCGGCGAGCCGCTCGACGAAGTAGGCGGCCTCGCGCATCGCGTCGGCTTCCGGGGCCGCGACCACCAGGAACGCCGTGCCGTCGGCCTGCAGCAACGAGTAGGTGGCCTCGGCGCGCTGGCGGAAGCCGCCGAAGAGCGTGTCGAAGGCGGCCACGAACGTCTGCACGTCCGACAGCACCTGCGCGCCGAGCACCTTGTTCAGGGCGCTGGTGACGATGCCGAACCCGGCGCTCAGCAGTCGCGCGGGACCCTTGGCGGGAGCGAGCAGCAGCTTGATGAAGCGACCGTCGAGCAGGCTCGACAGCCGCTCGGGCGCGTCGAGGAAGTCGAGTGCCGACCGCGACGGCGGCGTGTCGACCACGATGAGGTCCCAGTCGGGGACGTCGGGGTCCTCGCTCGCGGCGGCGTGCAGCTGCCCGAGCTTCTCCATCGCCATGTACTCCTGGGTGCCCGCGAACGAGCTCGACAGCGCGACGTAGAACGGGTTCTGCAGGATCTGCTGCGCCTTCTCCGGCGTCGCGTGCGCCTCGACGACCTCGTCGAAGGTGCGCTTCATGTCGAGCATCATGGCGTCGAGCGACCCACCCGCGGACGTGTCGACCTCGGCCACCGGACGGGGGACGTTGTCGAGCTCGGTGAGGCCCATCGACTGCGCGAGCCGGCGCGCCGGGTCGATGGTGAGGACGCACACGCGCCGTCCCTGCTCGGCTGCGCGCAACGCGAGCGCCGCCGACGTCGTGGTCTTGCCGACGCCGCCGGAGCCGCAGCAGACGATGATCCGGGTGCCACGGTCGGCCAGCAGCGCGTCGACGTCGACGCGTCCGGCCCGGGACCCAGGAAGGCCGCGTGCCGGCGTACGGGAGCGGCGGGTGGCGGCCGTGGCGGGACGCTTGCTCATCGCGTCGTCCTCATCGCGTCGTCTCCCGGGGTCGAGGTGCCGATCGTGTCGCGCAGCACGCGTGCCAGCTCGAAGAGCGCCCCCTGGTCGACGCCGTCGCCGAGCAGCGGGAGCTCCACGACCGGCCGGCCGCAGTCGCCGATCACCTCGCGCTGCTCCTCCTGCAGCACCTGCCGCTCGACGTGGGCGCGGGCCTGGTCGAGCAGGGGACCGGCGGCGTCGGGGGAGAGCGAGACGGACCGTAGGGCCGTGGCGACCGTCTCCTCGTCGAGGGTGCCGGAGGCGAGCGCGTCGCGGGTCGGCGCGGTCACGAGCTCAGGTCGCACGAGGTTCAGCAGCACGTGGCCGACGGGCAGGTCGGCCGCCTCGAGCTCCGCGATCCCGTCGAGGGTCTCCTGCACGGGCATCTCCTCGAGCACGGTGACGAGGTGCACCTGGGTGCTGGGGGCGCGCATGAGCTGCATGATCGACTCGGCCTGCCGCTTGATCGGACCCACCTTCGCGAGCCCGGCCACCTCGCGGTTGACGTTGAGGAACCGCGTGATGCGTCCCGTGGGCGGGGCGTCCATGACGATCGCGTCGTAGCGGTCGGTCCCGGTACGGCGCGCCACCTCGTAGACCTTGCCGGTGAGGAGCACGTCGCGCACGCCCGGGGCGATGGTGGTGGCGAAGTCGATGATCCCGAACTTGTCGAGCGCCTTGCCGGCCCGGCCGAGCCGGTAGAACATCTGCAGGTACTCCAGCAGCGCCGCCTCGGGGTCGATGGCGAGCGCGTGCACGGCTCCGCCGTCCAGCCCGTTGGCGATCCGGCGCTCCTCGTAGGGCAGCGGGGCGACGTCGAAGAGCTGCGCGATGCCCTGACGACCCTCCACCTCGCACAGCAGCACCCGGCGGCCGCGGGCGGCGAGCGACGTGGCCAGCGCGGCGGCCACCGTGGTCTTGCCGGTGCCTCCCTTGCCGGTCACGACGTGCAGCGGGGTCCAGAGGGTCACACGTCGAGGGTATCGACGCGCCGCGCAGGTGCGAGCCGAACGACGGTGAGGAGGCCCACGCCCGGGCCGGGCTCTCAGCTGGCGCGGCGACGCGTGGCGGAGGAGCCGCGGGCGGGCGGCGGTGTGCGCCGTGCCGCGGGGCGTCCTCCCGAGGCGCGTTTCGCCGCGGGTCGGGCGCGCGCGGCGGTGGAGCGCTGGGCTGGAGCCGGACGTCGCGCGGGCGCCTTGCCCTTCGTGCCCGACGTCCGCGGACGGGCGGTCGAGGCGGTCGCCGTGCGGCGCGGCGCCCGGGCCGGAGGCTTCCGGGCCGCGGACCGCCCCGACCTCCCGGCCTGCCTCGAGCGCGAAGGGCGCGGTCGCACCAGGGCCAGCACGACGTCGACGACGACGAGGACGACGTAGACGGCAGCCGCCACGGCGAGGAACCAGGTGACCGGGTTGCCCAGCAGGAAGTCGCGCGTCGTCCCGGTGGGGGTCAGCGGCGGCAGCTCGGTGCGCTCGTCGCCCGTCATGGAGACGACCTGCAGGAGGAACGGCAGCACCTTCGTCACCCCGACGAGCGCAGCCGAGACCACGAGGGCACGACCGATCCGTGTCGGGGGGAAGATCGACATGGGGCGAGCCTTCCACGACCCCGGGCCTCCTGTCCCGCGAACCGCGAGGATGTGACCACCCTCGCCGACACCCGTCCGGACCGCGCGCCGCTACAGTCGGTCCATGACGCAGTGGGAGTACCTGACCGCACCGGTGCTGGTGCACGCGACCAAGCAGATCCTCGACAACTTCGGCCGTGACGGCTGGGAGCTCGTGCAGATCGTGCCGGGCATGAACCCCGAGAACCTCGTGGCCTACTTCAAGCGGCCGGTCCAGTCGTGAGCGAGGGCACCGTCGAGCAGCGGCTGGCCGACCTCGGCCTGACCCTGCCGGAGGTGGCGGCGCCCCTCGCGTCGTACGTGCCGGCGGTGCGCTCCGGCGCCCACGTGTTCACGGCGGGCCAGCTGCCGCTGTCCTCCGGCGAGCTCGTCGCGACCGGCAAGGTCGGGGGAGAGGTGTCCGCCGAGGAGGCCCAGGTCGCGGCCCGCCAGTGCGCGCTCAACGCCCTCGCTGCGGTCAAGTCCGTCGTCGGCTCGCTCGACGCCGTGCGTCGGGTCGTCAAGGTCACCGTCTTCGTGGCCAGCACCCCCGACTTCACGGGTCAGCCCGTCGTCGCGAACGGCGCCAGCGAGCTGCTGGGCGACGTCTTCGGCGACGCCGGTCGCCACGCCCGCAGCGCCGTGGGCGTTCCGGTGCTGCCGATCGATGCACCCGTCGAGGTCGAGCTCGTCGTCGAGGTCGACTGACCGTGCGGGTGCCGATCCCGGACGTGTTCCGCGACCGCGTCGCCACCTGGGACGGCACCCCGGCGCCGACGCGCGCCGCGGCGACCATCGCCCTCGTGCGTCCAGGCGCGGGCGGGCCCGAGACCTACCTGCTGCGTCGTCAGCAGACGATGGCGTTCGCGCCGGGCATGTACGTCTTCCCCGGTGGTGGTCTGCAGGAGTCCGACCGCGAGGTGGTGGGCTGGGTCGGGCCGTCGTCGCGGGAGTGGGGCGAGCGGCTCGGCTGCGACCCCGACACCGCGCGCGCCCTCGTGGTCGCGGCGGTGCGCGAGACGTTCGAGGAGTCCGGGATCCTCTTCGCGGGTGCCGACGAGCACTCCGTCGTCGCCGACACCTCCTCGCCGGAGCTGCAGAAGGCCCGGCTCGACCTCGACGCAGGCGAGCTGAGCTTCGGCGACTTCCTCGGCTCTCGTGACCTGGTGCTGCGCTCGGACCTCGTCGGCGCGTGGTCGCACTGGATCACGCCAGCGTTCGAGCCGCGCCGCTACGACACCCGCTTCTTCGTCGCCGCCGTGCCGCGGGGACAGAGCGTCGGCACCTTGCCCGGTGAGGCCGATCGCGCGACGTGGGCGTCGATCGCGTCGGTGCTGGAGGCCGTCACGGCGGGCGAGGCGGCCATGCTGCCGCCCACCTGGGTCACCTGCCGCGAGCTGGCGCAGGCCGACCCGGCCACGCTGGTGGCCGACGCGCAGGCGCGCGTGGTCCGTCCGATCGAGCCGCAGCTCGTCCAGGTCGACGGCGAGTGGTTCCTGGACAACCCGATCGAGGAGGAGACCCATGGGTGAGCCGGTCGAGGTCACCGAGCGCGCCAGCGTGGTGCGCGCGGACAACCCGGGCATCATGACGCTCGAGGGGACGAACACGTGGATCCTGCGGGAGCCCGGAGCGCGCCGGTCGGTCGTGGTCGATCCCGGACCCGACGACCCTGCCCACCTCGACGCGGTGCTGGCCGCGGCGGGCGAGGTCGGGCTGGTGCTGTACACGCACCACCACGGCGACCACACCGACGCGTTCGACACCATGCGTGAGCGCACGGGAGCACCCGCCCGGGCGGTGACCGACCGGTTCTGCGCCGACGCCATGCCGCTGGCCGACGGCGAGGAGCTCGACGTCGACGGCCTGCGCCTCGTGGTGCTGCTGACGCCGGGCCACACGCGCGACTCCGCCTGCCTGCGCCTGGTCGACGAGGCCACCGTCCTCACCGGCGACACCGTGCTCGGCCGCGGCACCACGGTCGTGGCCCACCCCGACGGCGCGCTGGGCCCCTACCTCGACTCCCTCGCGCAGCTGCGTCAGCTCGTGGAGGAGGGCTGCGCCGACCGGATCCTGCCCGGCCACGGGCCGGTCGTCGACGAGCCGGGCGCGGTGCTCGACCACTACCTCGACCACCGCGAGGAGCGTCTCGACCAGGTGCGGGCCGCGGTCGCGGCCGGCCACGACACCCCGCGTGCCGTCGTCGAGCACGTCTACGCCGATGTCGACCCGGTCCTCTGGGACGCCGCCGAGCTCAGCGTCCGCGCCCAGCTGGAGTACCTCCAGGAGTCCTAGTCCCGGCGTCTCGGACACTTCCGGGGCGTGTGAGGCGCCTTCAGTGCCCCGCAAACGTCCACGACCAGCACTGACGCCGACGGGCGCCTCCCGGGTGGGAGACGCCCCGTCGGGCGGGTGCGGCAGGTCAGCGGCGCGACTTCGCGGCGCGGGCGCGCTCGGAGACGTTGAGGATGACCTTGCGGATGCGCACGTGCGAGGGGGTCACCTCGACGCACTCGTCTTCGCGGCAGAACTCCAGGCACTGCTCGAGCGACAGCTTCTTCGGGGGGATGACCTTCTCGAAGTTGTCCGACGTCGCCGAGCGGATGTTGGTCTGCTTCTTCTCCTTGGTGATGTTGACGTCCATGTCGTCGTCACGGGAGTTCTCGCCGACGATCATGCCCTCGTAGACCTCGGTCGCAGGCTCGACGAACAGCACGCCGCGCTCCTGCAGGTTGGTCATCGCGAACGACGTGACCGCGCCGGCCCGGTCGGCGACCAGCGAGCCCGACGGGCGGGTCGAGATGTCGCCGAACCACGGCTCGTAGCCCTCGGAGATGTGGTGGGCGATGCCCGTGCCGCGGGTGTCGGTCAGGAACTCGGTGCGGAAGCCGATCAGGCCGCGAGCCGGCACTAGGAACTCCATCCGGACCCAGCCGGTGCCGTGGTTGATCATCTGCTCCATGCGACCCTTGCGGACCGCGAGCAGCTGCGTGATGGTGCCGAGGTACTCCTCGGGCGCGTCGATGGTCAGGCGCTCGACCGGCTCGTGCAGCTTGCCGTCGATCTCCTTCGTGACCACCTGCGGCTTGCCGACCGTGAGCTCGTAGCCCTCACGACGCATCTGCTCGACGAGGATCGCCAGGGCCAGCTCGCCGCGACCCTGCACCTCCCACGCGTCGGGGCGGTCGGTCGGGAGCACCCGGATCGACACGTTGCCGATGAGCTCGGAGTCGAGACGGTCCTTCACGAGACGGGCGGTGACCTTCGTGCCCTTCTCGCGGCCGGCGAGCGGCGACGTGTTCGTGCCGATCGTCATCGAGATGGCCGGCTCGTCGACGTGGATGAGCGGCAGGGCGACCGGGTTCTCCGGGTCGGCCAGCGTCTCGCCGATGTTGATCTCCGAGATGCCCGCGATCGCGACGATGTCGCCGGGGCCCGCCGACTCGCCGGGCTTGCGCTCGAGCGCCTCGGTGACGAGCAGCTCGGTGATCTTGACCCGCTCGGTCGAGCCGTCGCGCTTCATCCACGCGACCTGCTGGCCCTTCTTGAGCGTGCCCTCCTTGACGCGCACGAGCGCCAGGCGGCCGAGGAAGGGCGAGGAGTCGAGGTTGGTGACGTGCGCCTGCAGCGGCGCGCCCTCGGTGTACTCGGGGGCCGGCACCGCGTCCAGGATCGTCTGGAACAGCGGGACGAGGTTGTCGTTGTCGGGCAGGCCGCCGTCGGCGGGCTGCTCGAGCGAGGCGCGACCGGCCTTCGCCGACGCGTACACGACGGGGAAGTCGAGCGCGTCGTCGCCGGCGTCGTCGGGCAGGAGGTCGAGGAACAGGTCGTAGGTCTCGTCGACGACCTCGGCGATGCGCGAGTCGGGACGGTCGACCTTGTTGACGACCAGGATCACCGGCATCTTCGCGGCGAGGGCCTTGCGGAGCACGAAGCGGGTCTGGGGCAGCGGCCCCTCCGACGCGTCGACGAGCAGCACCACGGCGTCGACCATCGAGAGGCCGCGCTCGACCTCGCCACCGAAGTCGGCGTGGCCGGGGGTGTCGATGATGTTGATGGTGACGCCGCCCTCGGGGGCGCCGGGGCCCTCGTAGCGGACGGCGGTGTTCTTCGCGAGGATGGTGATGCCCTTCTCGCGCTCGAGGTCACCGGAGTCCATGACTCGGTCGGTGACCTCCTGGTGCTCGGCGTAGGCACCCTGCTGCTGGAGCATGGCGTCGACCAGGGTGGTCTTGCCGTGGTCGACGTGGGCGACGATCGCGACGTTGCGCAGATCGTGACGGCGGCTGGACATGCAGGAAGTTCCTCGCGCTGGATGAGTGGGAGCGCTCGGACCGAGCGCGTCGACGGGCCTGGCACGGAGTGCGGCCTCGAGAAGTCTAGTCGCCCCGTGGGTGTGCTCCTGCCACCAGCGTTGAGGTAGCGTCCAGAAATAGATGCACGTCACAATCATCGCGTTGCTGCAATGGTTGCGTCTGCGTTAGCATCGTGCGGTGACCACCGACAGGAACGACGTGTACGAGCGGCTCGAGCTGTTCGTCCAGCGCCTCATGAGCTGCGTGCACGCGGAGGGGCTCGACCAGCTGGTCGAGCTCGACCTGTCGATGACGCAGGCCCGCGCCATGTTCACCGTGGCGCTCGCCGACCGACCTCTCGCGATCAACGAGATCGCGACGTCGATCGGCCTCTCGGTCGCGGCCGCCGGTCGCACCGTCGACCAGCTCGTGAAGCTCGGCACGCTCGAGCGGCACGAGAGCCCCGACGACCGTCGCGTGAAGCTCGTCGGCCTCACGAAGCGCGGCTTTGACGCCGTCGACCAGCAGCTGGAGCACAAGCGCCGCGCCCTGCGGGTCGTCGCCGAACGGCTCCACCCCGACCACGCCGAGGACCTGCACCGGGTCCTCGGCCAGATCCTCGAGAGCGATGCTCTGCGAGCGGCAGAGAAGTAAGGAACCCCATGTCTGAAACGACCACCAGCGCCGGTGGTGCGACGTCGTCGGTCCCCGACGACGACCGCATCACCCCCGACATCCTGAAGGTGGCCGGCGTCGTCGTGCTCGGCGCCATCATGTCGATCCTCGACATCACCGTCGTCAACGTCGCCCTGCCGACGTTCCAGAAGGCCTTCGACGTCACCGAGCTCTCCACGGTCGCGTGGTCGGTCACCGGCTACACCCTGGCGCTCGCGGCCGTCATCCCGCTCACCGGCTGGGCAGCCGACCGCTTCGGCACCAAGCGTCTGTACATGACCGCGATCGCGCTGTTCACGATCGGCTCCGTCCTCTGCGCCTCCGCCTGGAGCATCGAGTCGCTCGTCGCGTTCCGCGTGCTCCAGGGTCTCGGCGGCGGCATGCTCATGCCGCTCGGCATGACGATCATGACCAAGGCGGCGGGCCCGCACCGCATGGGCCGCCTCATGGCGATCCTCGGTGTCCCGATGCTGCTCGGCCCGATCATGGGCCCGATCCTCGGTGGGCTCCTGATCAAGTTCGCCTCGTGGCACTGGATCTTCCTCATCAACCTGCCCCTCGGCATCGCCGCGCTGGTCTACGCCTGGCGGATCCTGCCCAAGGACAGCGCCCAACCGAGCGAGTCGTTCGACGTCGTGGGCATGCTGCTCATGTCGCCCGGCCTCGCGCTGTTCCTGTTCGGTGTCTCCTCCATCCCGGAGACCGGCACGGTCCAGTCCACCCGGGTGCTCGTGCCCGCGATCATCGGCGCGCTGCTCATCGTCAGCTTCGTGCTGTGGGCGTTCAAGCCGAAGCACCCGCTGCTCGACCTGCGCCTGTTCAAGGACCGCAACCTCGCCGTCGCCACCATCACGATGTTCCTGTTCGTCGGCGCGTTCTTCGGAACCTTGCTGCTGGTGCCGACGTACTTCCAGGAGGTGCGGGGCGAGAGCGTGCTGAAGGCCGGCTTCCTCGTTGCGCCGCAGGGCATCGGCGCCATGCTGACCATGCCGATCGCCGGCACGCTCGTGGACCGCATGCCGGTCGGCCGCATCGTGCCGTTCGGCTTCGTCGGCATCATCGTCGGTGTGGTCGGCCTGTCCGCCAGCACCGACCCGAGCACGCCGCTCTGGCACGTCATGGCGTGGCTGTTCATCATGGGCCTCGGCATGGGCGGCACGATGATGCCGATCTTCACGTCGGCGCTGAAGACGCTCAAGGCGCACGACGTCGCCCGCGGCTCGACGCTCATCAACGTCGTGCAGCAGGTCGCCAGCTCGATCGGCATCGCCGTAATGACGGTGCTGCTGACCAACGGCTTCAAGGACTCCTCAGCCGTGGTCGCCGGTCAGGCCATCGCCGACGCCGAGCGTGCCGGGACGCAGCCGCCGGCTGCCGCGCTGGAGACGGCGCAGCGCCTCGGTGACGGATTCCAGGCGACGGTCCTGCAGGACATGGCTGACGCGTTCCACCACACCTACCTGGTGGCGCTCGCGCTCATCGTCGTCGCTCTCGTCCCGGTGGCGTTCATGCCGCGCAAGCGCGAGGCGTCGCACCTGCTCGACGACGAGGGTCGCGCGCCCGTCGTCGTGCACTGACACCCGCTCGACGACGAGGGCCCCGCACCGACTGGTGCGGGGCCCTCGTGCGTCCTCTCCCGCTGCGGGGCGGCGAGGTCAGGAGGTGCGGTGCACCTTGTGCTGGGAGGCCTGCGCGATCGGCTTGACGACCACGAGGTCGACGTTGACGTGCTGGGGCCGGGTGGCCACCCAGGCGACCACGTCGGCGACGTCGTCGGCCGTGAGGGGCTCGTCGACGCCCCGGTACACGGCGTCGGCGCGGTCGGCGTCGCCGTCGAAGCGGGTGAGCGCGAATTCCTCCGTGCGCACCATGCCGGGCGCGACCTCGCACACCCGCACCGGACGCCCGAGCAGCTCCAGACGCAGCGTCTCGGTCATCACGGCCACGCCGTGCTTGGCAGCCGTGTACCCACCGCCGCCCTCGTAGGCGATGCGGCCGGCCGTCGACCCGATGTTGAGCACTGTGCCGGCCCCGCTCGCCTCGAGCGCCGGCAGCAGCGCGCGGGTGACCTGCAGCGTGCCGATGACGTTCGTCTCGTACATGGCGCGCCAGTCGTCAGGGTCGGCCGACTCGACGGGATCGAGACCGATCGCGCCTCCGGCGTTGTTCACCAGCAGGCTCACGGCCGGTCCCGCCGCCTCGGCGAGCGCGGCCACCTGGTCGGCGTCGGTGACGTCGCACGGCACGGCGACGCCGTCGATCTCGGCGGCCAGCGCCTCGATCCGCTCGACCCGGCGCGCGGCGCACACCACGCGGTAGCCGGCGCGCGCGAGGTGACGGGCCGACGCGGCCCCGATGCCGCTGCTGGCACCCGTGACGACGGCGACGGGACGGACGGTGCTCGGGCTCGACTCGACCATGCGCCCATCGTCCCACCCGCTCGGACGCGCGGCGCGGCACCCGTCGGCGGAGGGGGAGCGCTGCGCCGCTGGGCGGGCCGGGCCAAGATGGTGCGGTGACCTCCTTCCCGCTGCCGCGCCGCGTGGCCATGCTCTCGGCGCACACGTCGCCCCTGGAGCAGCCCGGCAGCGGCGACGCGGGTGGGATGAACGTGTACGTGCTCGAGCTCTCGCGACGGCTCGCGGCCCGCGGCGTCGAGGTCGAGGTGTTCACGCGGGCCACGTCGCGGCACCTCCCGCCCGCGGTCGAGGCGTCGCCCGGTGTCGTCGTGCGCCACGTGACCGCCGGTCCGTTCGAGGGCCTCACCAAGGACGACCTGCCCAGCCAGCTCTGCGGGTTCGTGCGCGACGTGCTGCGCGCCGAGGTCGAGCAGGGCCCCCACCACTTCGACCTCGTGCACAGCCACTACTGGCTGTCCGGGCAGGTCGGCACCGTCGCGGCCGAGCGGTGGGCGGTCCCACTCGTGCACACCATGCACACGATGGCCAAGGTCAAGAACGCCCACCTCGCCGAGGGCGACCGCGCCGAGCCGATCGGCCGCGTCGTCGGCGAGGAGGAGATCGTCCGCCTCGCCGACCGTCTCGTCGCGAACACCGAGGAGGAGCGCCGCGAGCTGCTCGACCTCTACGCGGCCGACCCCGCCCGGGTCGACGTGGTGCACCCCGGCGTCGACCTCGAACGCTTCCGTCCGGGCAGCCGCGACGAGGCCCGCGCGGCCCTCGGTCTGCGCCCCGACGCGGCCGTGCTGCTGTTCGCCGGCCGCATCCAGCCGTTGAAGGCGCCCGACGTGGTGCTGAGGGCCGCGGCGGACCTCCTCCTCCGCGACCCCGCCCTGCGCGACCGGCTGCAGGTCGTGGTGGTCGGCGGAGCGTCCGGCAGCGGCCTCGACCGGCCCACGTCGCTCGTCGACCTGGCCGCCGAGCTCGGGATCGCCGACGTCGTCCGGCTCGAGCCGGCGGTGACCCAGGACGTGCTGGCCTCCTGGTACGCGGCGGCCGACGTCGTGTGCGTGCCGTCGCACAACGAGTCGTTCGGGCTCGTCGCCATCGAGGCGCAGGCCTGCGGGACGCCCGTCGTCGCAGCCCGCGTCGGCGGCCTCTCCACGGCCGTCGCCGACGGCGTCAGCGGCGTCCTCGTCGACGGGCACGACCCGCACGACTACGCCGACGCCCTGCACCCGCTGCTGACCGACCGCGCGCTGCGCGACGACTTGGGCGCGAAGGCCGTCGCGCACGCGTCCGGCTTCGGCTGGGACGCCACGGTCGACCGGGTGCTCGAGGTGTACGCGCGCGCCACCGCGGCCCGCGCCGGACGGAAGGACGGGTGAGCGAGCGTGAGTGACGACCTGACGACCGACCAGCGGCACGCGCTCGAGGTGATCCTCGACGCCGTCGCGCAGGCCGGCCTCGACCACGTGCGCCACGGGCTCACCGTCGTCGAGGTCGACCTGCCGGGCGAGCGGAAGCTCAAGACCACCACGCGGCTGGAGGTCAACCGGCACTCCCTCGGCGTGCACGCCTTCGTCGCCCGCAACCCCGACGAGAACCACGAGGGCGTCTACCGCTGGCTGCTCGAGCGCAACCTCAAGCTCTACGGCGTCGCCTTCGCCATCGACTCCGCCGGCGACATCTACCTCGACGGCCGCCTCCCCCTCGCCTCCGTCACCCACGAGGAGATCGACCGGCTGCTCGGGTCGGTGCTCGCCGCCTCCGACGACTCCTTCAACACCATCCTCGAGCTCGGCTTCGCCTCCTCGATCCGCAAGGAGTGGGAATGGCGCGAGGCGCGGGGCGAGTCCACCGCGAACCTCGCCGCCTTCGCGCACCTGCGGCCGAAGGGCTGAGAGCTGGGGGCTGGGTCGGCGTGACCTTGCTGCTGCGCTGGCCGCACGGATCTGTCTGCGTTCGCGTTGCCCTGGCGACACGAACGCAGAGACATCCGTCTCCCCACCCCGACGGCGTGCAAGACTCTGCGTTCGCGCGTGCGAGGTCGAACGCCGCTGCGTCCCCGACGGGATCCCGTAGCGAACGCATCATCCTCGACCCTCCCGCACACGAACGCAGCATCCTGCATCGGCCGTGGGGTCAAGGGTGGGAGATCGCTCGCGCACCTTCGCCGTCAGCGTAGGTTGGGTCGGGTGAAGGCGACCGTGTTCTGCGACGTGACCGACCCGTGGTCCTACGTGGGTGCGACCCGGTTCGAGCGCGCGGCGGGCATGTTCACGATCCTCGTCGGCGAGCCGGTCGAGGTCGCGTTCCGTGCCCGGCTGCTCGATCCGGATGCGCCGAGCTCAGGACGTGCTCTGCGCGAGGTGCAGGCCGAGCGGCTCGGCGGTGAGGACAAGGTCGACCTCGTCGACGCTCAGGTGACCGCGGCCGCCCGGATCAGCGGCATCGAGCTGAACCTCGTCGAGGCGGTGGAGGCGAACAGTCTCGACGCCTGGCGGCTGCTGACCTGGGCCGACGAGGCGGCGCCGGGAGCGCAGCGCGAGCTCATCCACCAGCTCTGGCGGGCCCACCTCCTCGAGGGCGCCGACGTCGCCGACCCGCTCGTGCTCGCCAGCCGCGCGGCGCTGGTCGGGCTCGACCTCGAGACGGCCGACGCGCTGCTCGCCAGCGACGAGTACGCCGACGCCGTGCGCACGCAGGACGAGACCGCCCGGTCGCTGGGCGTCACGCAGCTTCCCTACGTCGTCGTCGAGCACCGCTGGACCCTCGCCGGGCCGCAGTCGCAGGACGACTACGTGCAGGCGCTGCACCAGATCTACGGGGAGTGGCGCGAGTCCCCCACCTGAGCCCGCACCGCCTGAGACTGCACCGTCTGAGACCGGGGTCCTCACGGTCCGCGGCGCTCGTCGGCGAGGGCGTCGAGGTAGGCCCGCCCGCGCGGTGACACCCGGTAGCCGACGTCGAGGCTCTCCGTGAGCCCGAGCTCCTTGAGCCGTCGCACGTCGGCCTTCAGCCGGGGCTTCTCGCGACCGGCGTGGTCGGCGAGGACCTGGGCGGGCGCGGCCGGGTGCTGCTCCACGAGGCGGAGCAGCTCGGTCGTCCAGGGGCCGCGGCGGCTGCGCGCGTCGATCACCGCCAGGGCGTCGCGGATCTCGCTGACGGCAGCCGCGTCGAGGTCGGCGTCCTGGCGCAGGGAGACCCGAGGGTCGGCGCCGGCGAGCCCGAGGCGGATGCGGTACAGGGGGCCGTCGCGACCACGCAACGGTGCCAGGAGCTCCTCCCGGCTGGCGGCCCCGGCGTCGCGCACGTCGTCGGCGGTCACCTGCGCGGTCGTGATCGGCTCGACGGCGTGGACGGCGAGCTCGCCGACGGCGGTGCGCAGCCGGCCGCCCGCCCGCACCGTGGGCCGCCGCCACCGCCGCAGCTGGACGGTCACGTCGCCGGCGGCGATCCGGTCGAGCACGGCACGGGCGATCAGCACAAGACCCATGCTGCCCGCGACGTCGGACGGTGTCGAGGACGGTCCGCGTGACCACTAGGCTGGCCGTATGACCTACACGCTCGTCCTCCTGCGTCACGGCCACAGCGAGTGGAACGCGAAGAACCTGTTCACCGGCTGGGTCGACGTCGACCTCAACGAGCAGGGTGTGGAGGAGGCGGGTCGTGGTGCCGGGCTGCTCGCCGACGCCGGGATCACCCCCGATGTCTCGCACACCTCGCTGCTGCGCCGGGCGATCCGCACGTCGCAGATCGTGCTCGACGGCATCGACCGGCACTGGATCCCCGTGAAGCGGTCGTGGCGGCTGAACGAGCGGCACTACGGCGCGCTGCAGGGCAAGGACAAGAAGGCCACGCTGGAGGAGTTCGGCGAGGAGCAGTTCATGACCTGGCGGCGCTCCTACAGCACGCCGCCGCCGGCCCTGGCGGACGACGCGGAGTTCTCGCAGGCGGACGACCCGCGCTACGCGTCGCTGCCCGACGAGCTGCTCCCGCGCACCGAGTGCCTGGCCGACGTGCTCGACCGGATGCTGCCCTACTGGTACGACAGCATCGTCCCCGACCTGCTCGACGGTCGCACCGTGCTCGTGACCGCGCACGGCAACTCCCTGCGCGCCCTGGTCAAGCACCTGGACGGCCTCGGCGAGGACGAGGTCGTCAGCCTCAACATCCCCACCGGCATCCCGCTCGTCTACGAGCTCGACGCCGACCTCAAGCCTGTCACGCCGGGTGGCCAGTACCTCGACCCCGACGCCGCAGCCGACGCCATCGCCGCGGTCGCGAACCAGGGTCGCTGACGCCCTCTCCCACGTCGTCACGTCAACGAAACCGCGTACAGGGCATATCGATATTCGATATGCTCTGGATCATGCACACCAATCGCGCCATCGCGCGCCTTCAGTGGTGGATCTGCATCGTCGTCGCCTTCGTGGCGCTGCTGACGGCCCTGGCAGCCGCGAGCTCCGCGCTCGCGCCTGACACCGTCGAGGTCACTGACGCGGTGGCAGGAACCACGACGTCGTACGCCGTGATGACGCTGGAGGCCGCGGGTGGGCTCGCCGAGCCAGAAGCGCCGTTGGTCTCGCAGGACCTCAGGACCGTGCAGGTCTCCGGTCAGGGCGACCTCACCGGCCCGACGCGCCTGGAACGTGCGTCGCGGGTCTTGGAGGCACTCCCGCTCGTCGTGGCCTGCCTGCTCGTGCTCGTGCTCCTGCGTCGCTGGATCAGCCGCACCCTCTGGCGACGAGGGCTCGACGTCTGGTTCGCGGCCCTCGCTGTGGCGCTCGTCCTCGGCGGCGCCCTCGCTCCGGTGCTGCACGCAGCGGCCCAAGAGGCGTTCATCGAGCGGTTGGACCTGCCCACGCGCGCCACGGAGACGGTGCTGGAGGCAGGTGCCCTGCCTCCACTGGTCTACCTCGAGCCGTCGGCCTCACCCGACCTGCTCATGCTCGCCGCCGCGATCGTGGTCGGCGCCGGGGCGGTGGCGGTCCGGACGGCGTCGACGTTGCGGCGCGACGTCGACGGCCTGGTCTGATGCCCCCGGAGCTCGAGCACCGCGTCACGTGCGCGCTCGACGAGCTGCTCGCCGCCCGCGGCCTGACGCTCACCCAGCTGAGCGCGCTCGTCGGTGTGAGTGTCGCGAACCTGTCCGTCCTGAAGAACGACCGCGCCAAGGCGATCCGGTTCTCGACGTTGACGGCGATCTGCGACGTGCTCGACTGCCAGGTCGGGGACCTCCTCGTGGTGCGACCGCCCGGGGCGTAGGAGCGGTCGCTCAGCGCTGGTCCGCTCCCTCCAGATCGGCGAGCAGTGCGCCGACCGAGCGTCTCGCGCGTACCCAGACGCGGTCGAGCAGCAGGGCGAAGACCACGGAGAGGGCCAGCAGCACGGACCCGGTCCAGACCAGCACCGGGACGGGTCCCAGCAGACCCAGGACCACGACGAGCACCAGCATCGCGACGACGACGCCCCAGAGCGCAGCCTGCACGGGCCGGCCACGCCGCAACAGGGTCTCCCGCTGCCGCACCACGGGCAGCCAGCGCTGGCCGTCGAGACCGACGGGCACGTGACCCGTGCGCATCGCCCGTCGGAACAGCCGCCTCTGCTCGCGCTCGCCGGTCATGCAGTCACGCTAGCGGGTGGGCCACGGCCGCTCCGGACCCTCGGAGGGGCCGGACTCCAGGACCTCGCGCAGCCGAACGGTGCGACGGCTCGCGGGCGCCGACGTCAGGCGTCGAGCTTGTACCCCAGCCCGCGGACGGTGGTGAGGGTGATCGGGTTGCCCGGGTCGGGCTCGATCTTCGCGCGCAGCCGCTTCACGTGGACGTCGAGCGTCTTCGTGTCGCCCACGTAGTCGGCGCCCCACACACGGTCGATGAGCTGGCCGCGGGTCAGCACGCGGCCCGGGTTGCGCAGGAAGAACTCGAGGAGCTCGAACTCCTTGAGGGGCAGCTTGACGGTGTCGCCGTCGACCGACACGAGGTGCCGCTCGACGTCCATGCGCACGCGGCCGGCCTCGAGGACGCCGTCCTCGTCGACCTCCTCCACCGCGCCACGGCGCAGCACCGCACGGATGCGGGCCACCAGCTCCCGCGGCGAGTAGGGCTTGGTCACGTAGTCGTCGGCGCCGAGCTCGAGGCCCACCACCTTGTCGACCTCGGTGTCCTTCGCGCTGACCATGATGATCGGCACGCTCGACGTCTGACGGAGCTGACGGCACACCTCGGTGCCCGGCAGCCCGGGCAGCATGAGGTCGAGCAGCACGATGTCGGCACCTCCGCGCTCGAACTCCGTGAGCGCGTCCGGGCCGGTCTCGGCGATCGCGACGTCGAAGCCCTCCTTGCGCAGGACGTACGACAGCGCCTCGCTGTAGCTGGTCTCGTCCTCGACGACCAACACTCGTGTCACGGGATCTCCTCATCGAGGTCGTGCTGGAACTGCGGGAGCACCAGCGTGAAGGTGGAGCCAGCGCCGGGCTCGCTCCACACGTCGACGGTGCCGCCGTTGCTGGCGGCCACGTGCTTGACGATGGACAGGCCGAGCCCCGTGCCGCCCGTGGAGCGGGCGCGGGCGGGGTCGACGCGGTAGAAGCGCTCGAAGATCCGCTCGAGCTCGGGGCCGGCGATGCCGATGCCGTTGTCGGCGACGCTGATGCGCACGTCGTCGCCGGCGAGCGCGGCCGTGACCACGACGCGCGAGCCCTCGGGGCTGTAGGTGACGGCGTTCTCGACCAGGTTGCTCACGGCTGCGTGCAGCTGGGCCCGGTCGCCGTGCACGAGCAGGTCGGGCTCGACCGTGCGGGAGATCTCGATGCGCTTGCGCTCGGACTCGGTGGCCGAGTGCTCGCAGGCCTCCGCGACGAGCTCCTCGACCTTGACCGTCGTGGCGTCGTCGCTCGCGACGTCGTTCTGCAGGCGGGACAGGTCGATGATCTGCTGCACGAGGCGGGTCAGCCGCTCGCTCTCGGTCTGCATGCGCGACGCGAACCGCACGACCGACTCGGGGTCGTCCTTCGCCTCGGCGACGGCCTCGGCGAGCAGGTTCAGCGCGCCCACCGGCGTCTTCAGCTCGTGGCTGACGTTGGCGACGAAGTCGCGGCGGATGTTCTCGACGCGCTGCTGGTCGGTCCGGTCGAGGGCGAGCACGATCACGAGCCGCGACGTGAGCGGGGCGACGCGCACCGACACGTGCGCGGGCAGACCCCGTCGGCGCTGCAGGGTCAGGTTCGACTCGCGCACCTGCCCGTCGCGGCGCACCTGCTGCACCATCGCGCGGATCTCGTCGGGCTCGATGCGCCGGTCGCGCACGATGCCGAGGGCGACCGCCTGGGCCGAGGCCTCGAGGACCGTGTTGGAGGAGTCGAGCAGGACGGTCGTGGACGACAGCACCGAGAGCACCGCCTGGGCGCCCGGAGGCACGAGCGGCGCCGGCTCCTCGGGAGCCGCGTTCTGGCGCCGTTCACTGAACAGCCAGACGAACGTCACCGCCGCCCCGACGGCCGCGCCGACGGCACCGGCGATCAGGTAGGCCGCGTCGATGTCCACACCGCGATGCTAGGCCCACCGTTCACCGAGGTCCGAGCGCGAACCCCCTCTGACGTGCGGCTTTCCGCGGCTGTTCACGGTTCGTTCACCGAGGGTCGCTCATCGTTCACCGATTTCTTCTAGGGTCGGGGGCATGCGTGATGCGTACTACGAGCAGCTCGACACCATCGTCGACGACCTGGTCCAGCTGACCGGGACCGTCCGCAAGGCCGTCGCCGCCTCCACCGCCGCCCTCCTCAACGCCGATGCCCCGCTCGCGGAGCAGGTCATCGACGGCGACAAGCAGATCGACGAGACGACCGAGGAGATCGAGGAGCGCGCCCTGCTGCTCCTGGCCACCCAGCAGCCGGTCGCCACCGACCTGCGTCAGCTGGTCGCCACGCTGCGCATGCTGACCGACCTGCAGCGCATGGGCGACCTCTCGGTCCACGTGGCCAAGGTCGCCCGTCTGCGCATGCCCGACGTCGCCGTCCCGGTCGCCATCCAGCCGACGATCATGGCCATGGCCTCCGTGGCCGACCAGATGATCCACGCGGCCTCGCGGATCGTCGCCAACCGCGACGTCGACGCGGCCGGCCGCCTCGAGGACACCGACGACGAGATGGACCGCCTGCGCAAGGACCTGTTCCGCGCGCTGCTCGGCGGCACCTGGGAGCACGGCATCGAGCCGGCGATCGACCTGGCGCTCCTCGGCCGCTACTACGAGCGCATCGGCGACCACGCGGTCTCGATGGCACGTCGCGTCGTCTACCTCGTGACCGGCGAGATCGCCCCCGGCGCCTGAGCCGCGCCTCGTCGCACGACGAAGGGCCGTCCACGATCCGTGAGGATCGGGACGGCCCTTCGTGCGTCCGTGGCACCCGGCGACGTCGCCGCCAGGTGCGGCGGGGTCAGCTGCCGGCGGTGGGGCTGGCGCTCGCGCTCGGCGTCGGGGTGGCCGACGACTCCGGGCTCACCGGCTTCTCGGCGACGTCGGAGTAGGTCGACGTGCGGGCGACGATCGGCGCCTCGATCTCGACCTCGTCGCCGCCGGAGAAGGTCAGCGTGAGGCGGGCGTAGCGGCCGAGCTCGATCGACGAGCCGTCGATGTCGGCGACCTCGCCGAGGCGGCCCAGCGTGTACAGCTGGCGGGGCTGCAGCTCGACCGGCAGGGCCGGCTGGGCCGTCACGGAGCCGGAGCCCTCGAGCGGGCGGACCGTGACCGACTCGAGCGTCTGCTCCTCGTCGGTGGTGTTCAGGAGCCCGACGGACAGCGCGTAGGTGTCGTCGGTGTTCGCGACCAGGAGGGCGTTGTACAGGCGGACGTCGCCGGTGCGCACGTTCGCGCCGATGCCGGGCTGGTACTGCTGGTTCGTCTGGGTGCTTCCACCGGTGCCGCAGGCGGTGAGCCCGAGGGCGGCGGTGAGCATCAGGGTGGCGGCCGTGAGACGGCGCGTGCGAACGGTGGACACCGGGCACCTGCTTCTACGTCGAGGAGGGTCGTCGTGCGGAGCATATCGGAGCCCGTGGCCGCGTCGGGGTGCGGGCCGGGCGTCCGGACGGGGGCGGAACCTACCGCCCGACCCCGAGGATCGGCTGAAAAGGCCGTCCGTGGCGCGTGTTAAACTGGTCACCTACGAAAGGTGCCGCGTTTATGACTTTCACTGTCGGCGAGACGGTTGTGTACCCGAACCACGGGGCCGCAGTCATCGAAGACATCGAGAAGCGGACGATCAAGGGGGAAGAGCGCGACTACCTGGTCCTGCGCATCGTCGCCCAGAACGACCTGGTCGTCCGTGTGCCCGCCTGCAACGTCGACCTGGTCGGTGTGCGTGACGTCGTCGACGCCGACGGCCTCGAGCGTGTGTTCAGCGTCCTGCGCGCCGAGCACGTCGAGGAGCCGACCAACTGGTCGCGTCGTTACAAGGCGAACCTCGAGAAGCTGCACTCCGGTGACGTGCTCAAGGTGGCCGAGGTCGTGCGCGACCTCTGGCGCCGCGACCACGAGCGTGGCCTGTCCGCGGGCGAGAAGCGGATGCTGGCCAAGGCGCGCCAGATCCTGGTCTCCGAGCTCGCGCTCGCGGAGAAGACCAACGAGGACAAGGCCGAGCTGCGGCTCGACGAGGTCCTCGCCTCCTGACCCGACTCGGTCCGACGGCCCCTGCCCCTCCGGGCGGGGGCCGTCGTCGTTCCTGGAGGTGTGGAAGGTCAGCGTCGCGCGACGAGCGCGGTGGCCACGGCCGCCACGCCCTCGCCGCGCCCCGTCAGGCCGAGACCGTCCGTGGTGGTCGCCGAGATGCTCACCGGCGCCCCGACGACGGCCGTCAGGCGCTCCTGCGCCTCGTCGCGGCGAGGGCCGAGCCGAGGGGCGTTGCCGATCACCTGGACCGCCACGTTGACCACCGCGAACCCCGCCTCGTCGAGCAGGCGCACCGTCTCGGTCAGGAACGTCGTCCCGGAAGCTCCGGCCAGGCGCGGGTCGGCCGTGCCGAAGCGCGACCCGATGTCGCCGAGGCCCGCTGCCGACAGCAGCGCGTCGACCATGGCGTGGCACGCAGCGTCGCCGTCGGAGTGCCCCTCCAGGCCGGCGTCCTCACCGGGCCACTCCAGCCCGGCCAGCCACATCGGCCGCCCGCGGACGAGCCGGTGGACGTCGGTGCCGATGCCGGTGCGCAGGTCGGGCCAGGTCATGGCTGCATCCTGCCCGACTACCAGCGGGGGCTGTCCTTCGGCAGGGCCTTGTTGCCCGGTCGGACGACGTAGACGATGCCGCCGCTGCCGCCGAGCCACGCGCGCTCGAACTGCGCGCGGTCGTAGGTGCGGCGCACCGCGGCGTTCGTGGCGCCGGCCGGGTCGTTGGCGATGACGCGACCGTCGCGCGTGAACCCGCTGATCACCATCAGGTGCCCCGGCGTCGACGAGATCGGCGCTCCGCTCAGCTCGCCCCGGCCGAAGGCGACCGACGCGACGAGCGGGATGCCCGCCTTGATGAACTGCTCGGCCTCGCGGAGGTCGTACAGCCGCGTCACGAACGTGTCGAGTCCGTAGGTGCTGGCGTAGGCGGCGCTCATGGGCCAGTTGCCGGTGCCCTGGTAGCGGTAGTCGTAGGAGTAGCGCGCGGCGTGGTCGACCTGGCGGTCGGAGCCCTTGGCCCAGCTCAGCTCGCGCGACGTCGGCCCGGAGCCGAAGTAGCGCAGGATCATCGACACCGAGGTCGGCGAGCACCACGCCTCACCGCCGCCGCCCCACTCGGGGTGGTGGCCGCGGTGCGTCATCTGAGAGTAGGTCGGCACCGACAGCGTCGTCGTGCGCGTCATCGTCGTGCGGCTCGTCGTGATGCGTCGGGTCGTGTACGACGACGCGGCGCCACCGACCGACTCGACGCGCGGCGTCGCACGTGACGTCGGACGGCGCAGCAGCTCGACCTGCACCTGCCACTGGCTGAACGTGCCCGAGCCGTTCGCGCGCACCGTGTCGGTGTCGAGCCGGGCGAGGTCGTCGGTCTGCGACGGGCCCGACGTGCGGTAGACGCCGCTCTCGCCCTTCGCCCAGATGGCGACGGTGTCCCAGCTGCCGACCTTCGACCCCTGGCGCACGCGGGCCTTGACCCGCAGCCACGTGTCGTCGGGCGTGCGCGCGCTCCACGACGGCACGAGAGCACGCGCGGAGTAGCCCGTCGACGACCACGGCGACGTCCACGTGCCGTAGGCCCACGTCGCGGTGCGGCCCTTGTACGGGTCGCGATAGGTCTGGCGGCGCTTCGGCGAGTCGAGCACGAGGGCGGAGCCGGAGACGCGGACGCCGTCGAACGAGCCCTTCTGGAGCTGGGCCGCGCTGACCCAGCGGACGGTGCTCGCCGACTGCGACGCGGCCTGCGCGGGCGAGGTCGGGACGAGCAGCGACGCGAGCAGGACGGCGGCGACGGCGGGAACGGTGCGGCGTGGTGCATGCCGACGGGGAAGAGGCATTCTCCGAGGGTAGGTGACGTCCGAGGCTCGTGGGGCGGATGGGACGAATCGGTCTGGTCGGGGCCGGGGTCGCGGACCGTTAGGATTCCGGGGTGAGCCTGCGCCTGTACGACACCGCCACCCGGCAGCAGCGCGACCTCGACCCGGTCGTGCCCGGCAAGGTCGGCATCTACCACTGCGGGCTCACCGTCCAGGGACCGCCGCACGTCGGGCACATCCGCAAGGAGGTCGTGTTCGACGTCCTGCGACGCTGGCTCGAGCGCGCCGGCTACGAGGTCACCATCGTCGCGAACGTCACCGACATCGACGACAAGATCCTCGCCAAGGGTCGCGAGCAGGGACGTCCCTGGTTCGCGGTGGCCTACGAGAACGAGCGCGCCCTGCACGCCGCGTACGAGGTGCTCGGCTGCCGCCCGCCCACGTACGAGCCCCGCGCCACGGGCGTCGTGCCGGAGATGATCGAACTCATGGAGACGCTCATCGAGCGCGGTCACGCCTACCCGGCGGAGAACGGCTCGGGCGACGTCTACTTCGACGTCCGGTCGTGGCCCGCGTACGGCGAGCTCAGCAACCAGCACGTCGACGACATGCAGGCCGCGCCCGACGCGCCGGCCGACGGCAAGCGCGACCCGCGCGACTTCGCCCTGTGGAAGGGCCACAAGGAGGGCGACCCGGAGTCGGCGTCGTGGCCGACGCCCTGGGGACGCGGACGTCCGGGCTGGCACCTCGAGTGCTCGGCGATGGCCGCGAAGTACCTCGGCACCGAGTTCGACATCCACGGCGGCGGGCTCGACCTGCGCTTCCCGCACCACGAGAACGAGATCGCCCAGTCCCGCGCCGCAGGCCAGCCGTTCGCGCGGCTCTGGATGCACAACGCGATGCTGAACCTGAGCGGCGCGAAGATGTCGAAGAGCGTCGGCAACACGCTGATGGTCAGCGAGGTCGTCAAGCGGGTGCCGGCCATCGCGCTGCGCTACTACCTCGTGGCCGCTCACTACCGCTCGATCATCGAGTTCACGGAGGAGTCGCTGCAGGAGGCCGCGGTCGCGTTCGAGCGCATCGAGGGCTTCGTGCGGCGCGCCGACGAGGCGGTGCGGGCGGCGGGCGGCGACGTCGAGCCGGGCGACGTGGGTGAGGCGTTCGCGGCTGCCATGGACGACGACCTCGGCGTCCCGGCGGCGGTCGCGGTGCTGCAGGGCGACGTGACGCGCGGCAACACGCTGCTGGCGGACGGCGACTCCACGGCGCTGCGCGAGGTGCTCGCCACCGTGCGGGCGCAGCTCGACGTGCTCGGGCTCGACCCGCTCTCCGAGCACTGGGCGGCGACGTCGACGTCGGCCGCCGACGAGGCACTCGCGCCGCTCGTCGAGGCGCTGCTCGCGCAGCGCCAGGAGGCGCGCGCGGCGAAGGACTTCGCGACCGCGGACCGCGTCCGAGACCAGCTGGCTGCGGCCGGCATCGACATCGAGGACACGGCGCAGGGTCCGCGCTGGTCCGTGAAGGGAACCTGACTCATGGCAGGCAACAGCCAGCGCCGCGGCGCGATCAAGAAGACCGGCAAGGGCAACCCCACGGCCGGGTCCGGCGGACGTCGACGCAAGGGGCTCGAGGGCAAGGGCCCGACGCCGCGCGCGGAGGAGCGCCCCAACCACAAGGCGTACAAGATGGCGCGCGCCGCCGACAAGCGCGAGGCGGCCCGGCCGAAGCGGAAGGGCAGCGACGGCGGCCCGGAGTGGGTGGCCGGACGCAACAGCGTCGTCGAGCTGCTGCGCGCGAACGTGCCGGTGGCCGGCCTCTACATCGCCGAGGGCGCGGAACGCGACGAGCGCATCCGCGAGATCTTCCGGCTCTCCGCCGAGCAGCACGTGTCGCTGCTCGAGATCGGGCGGGTCGAGATGGACAAGCTCACGGGCGGCGCGGTGCACCAGGGTGTCGCGGCCAAGCTCGACGCCTACGACTACGCCCACCCCGACGACCTGCTGGCGCGCGCCGAGGAGGAGGGCGTGCCGCCGCTCGTCGTCATGCTCGACGGCGTGACCGACCCGCGGAACCTCGGTGCGGTCGTGCGGTCGGCGTCGGGCTTCGGCGCCCACGGTGTGGTCATCCCCGAGCGTCGGTCGGCGCAGATGACCGCCTCGGCCTGGAAGACGTCGGCCGGCGCCGCCGCCCGCGTGCCCGTCGCCCGCACCACGAACCTCACCCGTCAGCTGAAGGCGTACCAGGAGGCGGGACTCATGGTCGTCGGCCTGGCCGCCGACGGTGACGTCTCCCTGCCCGACCTCGACCTCGCCGACGGCCCGCTCGTCGTCGTCATCGGCAGCGAGGGCAAGGGCATCTCCCGCCTCGTCGGCGAGACGTGCGACCAGATCGTCTCCATCCCCATGGCCTCCAGCCTGGAGTCGCTCAACGCCGGCGTCGCGGCGGGCATCGCGCTGTACCAGATCGCGCAGCGTCGGGTCTGAGGGCCGCGGCCTGACTCCTGCGGCTGCGCTGGTCACGTTCTCGTGGGCCTGCGGCTGCGCTGCCGCGGCCTCTCGTGTGGGTGGCCTCCGAGAGGCCTCGACGGGGCAGGGGCGCGGGGCTCGCCCGGGCCCGCCGGCTTCCGTAGGTCGATGTCAGGACGCGCGTGTTGGACAGTTGCGGGGGGATTCCTGCGGCTGGATCACCCGGAAGTGACCGAAACTGCGAATGCGGCCCGGGGGGCTTGGGCGGGGCGCTGGTCGTGCTCCGGTCGAGGCCCTTTCGGAGGCCACGTCGAGACTCACCCGCACCGACGCAGTCGCAGGTCGTCCCGGAGCGGGGAGGCTCCGTCGGTGTCAGGCGTCGTACCCCTGCGGGTTCTGCGACTGCCAGGTCCACGTGTCGCGGCACATGTCGTCGACGGTGCGCGAGGTGCGCCAGCCGAGCTCCTGCTCCGCCTTCGTCGGGTCGGCCCAGAACGCCGGCAGGTCGCCAGGGCGGCGGTCGACGACCTCGTACGGGATCTCGCGACCGCTGGCGCGCTCGAAGGCGTGGATCATCTCGAGCACCGACGTGCCCTGGCCGCTGCCGAGGTTCCACACGTGCACCCCGGCCTCGCCGTCGACGATCGCGTCGAGCGCGACCACGTGGCCCTCCGCGACGTCCTGCACGTGGATGTAGTCGCGCTCGCAGGTGCCGTCGGCCGTCGGGTAGTCGCCGCCGAAGACCGACAACCGGTCGCGACGGCCCACCGCGACCTGCGCGATGAACGGCACCAGGTTGTTCGGGATGCCCTGCGGGTCCTCGCCGATGCGGCCCGACGGGTGCGCGCCGACCGGGTTGAAGTAGCGCAGCAGCGCCACCCGCCAGGCCGGGTCCGCCGCGGCGACGTCGGTGAGGATGCGCTCCGTCATGACCTTCGTCTGCCCGTACGTGCTCGAGGAGTCGAGCGGCTCGTAGTCCTCGACGTACGGCACCGGCGCCTTCGCGCCGTACACCGTCGCGGAGGAGGAGAAGACGATGGTGCGGCAGTCGTGGCGGCGCATCGCGTCCATGAGCGTGAACGTCGAGCCCATGTTGTTCGCGTAGTACTCGAGCGGCTTCTGGGTGCTCTCGCCGACGGCCTTCAGCGCCGCGAAGTGGATGACCGCGTCGAACCCGCGCGCCAGCACCGTGTCGGTCGCGGCGGCGTCGGTGAGGTCGACCTCGTGCAGGGGCACGTCACGCCCGGCGAGCTCGCCGACGCGGCGCACCGCCTCGGCCTTGCCGTTGACGAGGTTGTCGACCACCTCGACGTCGTGGCCCTGCTCGAGGAGGGTGAGGACGGTGTGGGAGCCGATGTAGCCGGCGCCGCCGGTGACGAGGACACGCATGGGCCCCACGCTACCGAGCGGGTCGCTCGGACCCACCCAGCACGGCCGCCGACGCCACCACCAAGGACGCCGCCGCCAGCCCGGCGACCACGTGCCAGCGCAGCAGCAGGGCCCCGACCACCGCGCCGAGCACGATCAGCACGACGACCGCGGCCTGCAGCGTCCGCCGCCCGGGCCGCCCCACACCGAGGGAGGAGTCGGAGCCCAGGCCGATCAGCGTGTTCGTGACCGCCACGGTGGACACGTCCGGCACCGCCACGCGCCGCGCCGCGGCCGCCTGGAGGCCCATGGCGACGCCGAGCGTCGTCGTGGTCGTCGTGAGCGCCGCCCGGCCGACCGGCTCGACGACGAGCAGCACCGCCCCGAGGACGCCCAGCACGAGCGCGACCACCGCGAGCAGCGCCGTCACACGACCGTTCCACCCGGGGCTCGACCCACGCAGGGCCCGGCCGCCGAGGGCCGTCCCCGCGAGGAAGCCGACGAGCGCCGCCGACGCTCCCACCACCGACAGGCCCGCCGCGCCGGTGAGCGCCAGGCCCAGCAGGACGACGTTGCCCGTCATGTTGCCCGTGAACACGCGGTCGAGCCCGAGGAAGGAGACCGCGTCGACCACGCCCGTCGAGAACGTCAACGCCATCAGCGCGGCGAGCTGGCGACGGTCGACAGGCACACGGTCCACGGCGGCATCCTCCCACCGACGCGCGCCACGACCGATCTGCGGGCAGGATCGGTGCATGACCTGGTTCACCGCCACCCGCACGTCCGAGGCGGTCGTGACGGCCGACCAGCAGCAGGTGTGGGACGTCCTCACCGACCCCGCGGAGGTCGCCCGGCTCACCCCGCTCGTCCGCCGCATCGAGGTCGACGGCGACCACTGGCGCTGGGTCATGGAGGAGATCCCGGGCCTCGGCATCAGCCTCGCTCCGGCGTTCACGGTGCTGATCGAGACCGACGAGCCGCGCTGCATCACGTTCACGCACGACCCGCCCGAGGGTGCCAAGGAACGCGCCGCCGTCGAGGGCTCCTACGGCCTCAGCCCGCACGCGCAGGGCACCCGCCTCGACATCGAGATCACCGTCCGCGTCGACCTCCCCCTCAGCAAGCTCGCGAAGCCGGCCGTGAAGGCCGCCATGGACGGCGTCCTCGCCTCCATCGGTCGCGGCTTCGGACGCAACCTCCTCGACCGCCTCGACGCCGACCAGGTCGACGTCGGCTGACGCCCCACGGCCGCCGCTGAGCCGTTGCCGGGTGGTCTCGATACGTCCGACCGGGCTCCCTCGTCGCCGGTCGGCCTACTCGACCAGCGGGAGCTACCGCTGGTCGAGTGCCTCCACGAGCGCTAGCGAGGGGAGGTGTATCGAGACCACTCCAAGCGGTCGCTGGGGGTTGGCCCGCGCTGGGCCGTTGCCGGGTGGTCTCGATACGTCCGACCGGGCTCCTTCGTCGCCGGTCGGCCTACTCGACCAGCGGGAGCTACCGCTGGTCGAGTGCCTCCACGAGCGCTAGCGAGGGGAGGTGTATCGAGACCACTCCAAGCGGTCGCTGGGGGTTGGCCCGCGCTGGGCCGTTGCCGGGTGGTCTCGATACGTCCGACCGGGCTCCTTCGTCGCCGGTCGGCCTACTCGACCAGCGGGAGCTACCGCTGGTCGAGTGCCTCCACGAGCGCTAGCGAGGGGAGGTGTATCGAGAC
>NZ_JBYTCR010000025.1:26547-39519 GCF_058790455.1 Aeromicrobium sp. EU05-FHT14F07 | reverse complement strand
GAGGGCCTCGACCCCATTCACCCCGACCGCGTCATGCCAAGTCGCTCACTGCCCCCACCGCAGGTACGAAGGGCCGCATTACCTAGGTAGCCCGGAACTACGGAGGTTGTACGCGGACGTGCGCAGCAAGCACCGTAGTCGAGTGGTCGATCCGTACGAGGCGCTCAAACCGATCCCGGCCGCGATCAACCCAGAACCAGAGGGCGCGACACTCTTCTAAAGCTTGGTCCAATGGAAGAATGAACTATTCAGGCTCTTCACAGTTGAGGGTGTAGCGGACGACGCGGCTGGGGTCGGCGCGTCGGTGCCGGGATAGAGGTCGAGGTCTTTCGAAGATGGCGGTTCCTAGGCCAGCCACCCGAAAGACCTCGACGTGCACGACGCTACCCGTGCGGGCGCCTTCGCCTGCGCTGATCTGACGACCTTCTGCCGCCTCGATGAGCTCGGGCTGATCGTGACCGGTCAACGGCTCGAGGAGAAGCGGGCGGTCTTGGCCTGCAAGGTCGTCGAGCCCGAGGGCTCACTTGAGCGGTGGTGCCGTCGCTGCGGGGCCGAAGGCGTCCCGCGCGACACCGTGATCCGCGAGCTGGCCCATGAGCCGTTCGGGTGGCGACCCACCACGCTGCGCATCACGGTGCGCCGCTACCGCTGCGCCGGATGCGGGCACGTGTGGCGCCAAGACACCCACCGCGCCGCCGAACCCCGAGCCAAGCTCTCACGTCGTGGGCTGCGGTGGGCGTTGGAGGCGATCGTGGTCGGGCACCTGTCCATGAGTCGCGTCGCCGAGGGCCTCGGGGTCGCGTGGGGCACCGCCAACGACGCAGTCCTGGCCGAGGGCAGGCGGGTGCTGATCGATGAGGAGCACCGCTACGACGGTGTCACCGCGATCGGGGTCGATGAGCACGTGTGGCGCCACACCAGGCGCGGCGACAAGTACGTCACCGTGGTCATCGACCTGACCGCGGTGCGCGCCGGCACCGGCCCCGCCAGGCTGCTGGACATGATCGAGGGGCGGTCGAAGAAGGTCTTCAAGACCTGGCTCGCAGCCCGTCCTGAGGACTGGCGTCAGGGCGTGGAGGTGGTGGCGATGGACGGGTTCACCGGCTTCAAGACCGCCGCGGTCGAGGAACTGCCCGAGGCGGTCGCAGTCATGGATCCCTTCCACGTGGTGCGCCTGGCCGGGGACGCCTTGGACCGGTGCCGCCGCCGGGTCCAGCAAGACCTCCACGGCCACCGCGGCCGCCGCAACGATCCGTTGTATCGCGCCCGCCGGACCCTGCACACCGGGTCCGACCTGCTCACCGACAAACAAGCCGACCGGCTGCGCGCCTTGTTCGCCGACGACAGGCACGTCGAGGTCGAGGCGACCTGGGGCATCTACCAGCGGATCGTCACCGCCTACCGCGACCCCGACCGACGCCGCGGCCGAGAGCTCATGACCAAGCTCATCGACTCGATCAGCACCGGCGTCCCGAAGGCCTTGGTCGAGGTCATCACCCTGGGCCGGACCCTGACCAAGCGCGCCGAGGACGTCTTGGCCTACTTCGACCGCCCCGGCACCAGCAACGGACCCACCGAGGCCATCAACGGACGCCTCGAGCATCTACGCGGCAGCGCGCTCGGGTTCCGCAACCTGACCAACTACATCGCCAGGAGCCTGCTTGAGACCGGCGGCTTCAGACCCCTACTACACCCCGGTCTGTGAAGAGCCGGTAATGGTTTTGCCGGCGCATTTGTGGCGTGATCTTGATGTGGTTGATTGACCCCTGGCGACTGTCGCATTGGTGGGATGCAACTTGATCTGACCTGGAGTCGGGTCGTGATGGCGGGGCAGAGTTGCTTGCCGGACACGTATCGGGTGGCTGCGCCGCCGACGGATCTGTCGGTGACGACGGATCCGTTGACGGCGAACACGTACACGTACGTGAACGGCAATCCCCAGCAAAGAGCGCTGGGAGTCTCTCACGTCTGCGGAGATGGCGGGAACCGTCGCCGCTCGTTCCTCGCGGCTCCTCCCAAATCCCGACGCCTTCGTTGAACGACCGAGGACCCCCAGCAAAGAGCGCTGGGAGTCCTCGGTCGTTCGGCGGAGATGGCGGGATTTGAACCCGCGAGAGGTTTAACCCTCAACCCGCTTAGCAGGCGGGCGCACTAGGCCACTATGCGACATCTCCACGTCGCCGCCGGGCGGCAACCGGTACAGGATAGCGAGGCCCGACCCTGCGGGACGAATCGGGCCGACCCTCACGCCTCCACCGGCACGCGACGGCGCAGTAGCAGGGTCGCGGCGACCGCGCCCAGCAGCGCTCCCGACGTGTTCGCGACGACGTCCGACACCGTCGCGAACCGCTCCGGACGCAGCAGCGCCTGGCCCACCTCGATGCCCGACGACAGCACGAAGCCCGCCGCCGTCACCTGCCACCACGACAGACGCGTCAACGCGACGGCCAGCCAGCCGAGCGGCACGAACAGCACGACGTTCGCCGCCGTCTGCACCACGTCATAGCCCGCCGGGCGCGGCATCCCGAACGACGACTCCAGCCACCGCACCGGCCACGAGTTCAGCACGTCCACGCCCTGGTCGACCGGGGTCGGCCAGAACGCGATCGCCGCCAACGCCGCCAGATACACGAGCGCCAGCACGACGTGGGTGGGGGAGCGGCGCATCCCCCGAGCCTAGGGCGCGCCTCCACACGCCCACCGCCGTTCGTGACCCAACACACCGCACCTCTGCCACCATGAGCGACATGCGCGTCGAGCACCTCAGGGCAGCCGTCATGAACCCCGTCAACCTCCGCGGGCTCCCGGCGCACGTCTTCCTGCTGCACACCGCCGACGGACTCGTCCTCGTCGACACCGGCTTCGGCACCGCCGACGTCGCCGACCCGGCCCGTCGGTTCGGACCCGTCCGCCACCTGCTGCGGCCCGACGGCGACCCCGACCACACCGTCCTGCACCAGCTGCGGGCCCGCGGGTACGATGCGTCCGACGTCGCCCACGTCGTGCTCACCCACCTCGACCTCGACCACGCGGGCGGACTGTCCGACTTCCCCGACGCCGCCGTGCACACCACCGCCGACGAGCACGCCGCCGCCGTCACCGACCCCGACCTCCTCGACCGCGCCCGCTACCGGCCGGTCCAGCTCGAGCACGGGCCCCGCTTCGTGCTGCACGAGGGCCGCGGCGACGAGTGGCGCTACGGACTCACCGGGCATGAGGTGCTGCCCGGTGTGGTCCTCGTGCCCATGCCCGGCCACTCGCGCGGCCACGCGGCCGTCGCCGTCGAGACTCCCGACGGGGTCGTCCTGCACGCCGGCGACGCCGTCTTCGACGCCAGCCACGTCAGCGACCACAGCCCTCAGGGCCAGCGCCTCGCGCCCGTGCGTGTCCTCCGCGTCTACGAGCTGACCGTCGGCCGCGACCGCGCCCGCATCCGCGCCAACCACCGCGAGCTGCGACGTCTGGCCTCCCTGCCCGACGTGCTCGTCGTGCCCGCGCACGACCGACGCATCACCGACGAGCTCGTCGACGGCCCGGCCACGTGAGTGGTGCGTACCGGCACGTCGTCCTCTTCCGGCTGCACGACGACACCGACGACGCCACCCGCGACGCGGCCGTCGCGGCGCTCGCGGGCCTGCACGACCTGCCGGGCGTCCTGGAGTGGACCGTGCGGATCTCCGACGACACCCGCAAGGGGGTCGTCATCGTCGAGAACGCCCTCTTCGAGAGCGAGGCCGCCTTCCGGACGTTCCAGCGCCACCCCCGCCACGCGGAGGCCGGTGCGCGGCTGCGCGAGACCGCCGACTGGTGGGTGGGCGACTACCCCGAACCCCAGGGGCGCGACGCCGACGAGATCACGTGAACCGGTCCGCGCGAGTAGGCCACGGTGGGCCGTCCGGCCCCTAGACTCGGCCACGTGCCGAAGCCCCTGTCCCTGATCGCGCTCGTCGCGTTCGTCCTCGTCGACGTCGTGCTCGTGGTCCTGGTCTTCCAGCACGTCCACCGCGCACCGCCCGGCAGCGGTCTCGGCCCCGCCGCCGCCACCGAGTCGCCCACCCCGGAGCGGCAGACGAACCAGCAGGCGTTCGACTTCAAGCCCGCCCAGGCCGCCACCATGGACCTCGCGAACGACGGGACGTGGGTGTTCGCCACCCGCGGCGCCTGCGAGGGACGCATGAGCGCGACCCTGTGGACCTCGACGAAGAACGGTGCGTCGCCCACCGAGCGCGACCCCCAGCTCAAGGTCATCACCGCCGTCCAGGCACGCTCGGGCGGCGAGCTGACCGTCGTCGGCGCCGGCGACGACTGCCAGGCGCGTCAGCGCTCCTCCACCGACGGCGGCGCCACCTGGGTCGACGACCCGATGATCACCCGCTGGTACACGTCGCCGTCCGACCCGACCGTCGCGGTGTCCCCGTCGAGGGGCGAGTCGAAGCCCGGCTGCACCTTCTCGTCGCTGTCGCAGATCGACGACGACTTCGCGCGCGTCACCTGCATCGACGGCGACGTCGTCGGCAGCGGCGACGGAGGCGGCAAGTGGCTGCTGCTCGGCCGCCTCGACAACAGCCGCACCGCCGTGTTCACGACGTTCAACGCCGGCTACGCGCTCGCCCGCTACGAGGGCTGCGCCGCCCAGCTGTTCAGCACGAAGGACTCCGGTCGCACCTGGGCGCCGGGCGGCTGCATCGTCGGCGACCCTGCCCGAGGCATCGCCGCCAACGACACCCTCGTCGCGGCCGTGGTCGGCGAGGACCCGCAGAGCTACGTCAGCGAGGACCAGGGCCAGAAGTTCACCCAGCCCTGACCGGCCGTCCCACGGAGGGTCGAGCCGTCTGGGAGGTAGGGGACCGGTAGGTCCGTCCGATCGCCATGGTTCAGGTCATCGTTCCGGCTGTCGAGCCCCCGCGCGGGGTGTAGTACGTGATCGTGACGAAGAGACGGCGCACCACACTGCCGAGCCTGGCTTCTGGCCTCGTGGAGGTGCTGCGCGCGCATCCCGTTGTCTGGCTGGTCGTCGGGGGCTTGGTCCTGGCGGTGAACGTGGTCCCTGACTACGCCGACCTCCTCGACGACCACCGGCCGGAGGAGGGTGATCTCGTCCTGTCGATGCAGGCGGGAGAGCCGCCGTTCACGCAGGTGGTCGTCGCGGCCGACGCCGACTGGGATGCGTTCCCCGCGGACGAACAGACCCCTGACGCGTGTGGTCCCCGCGTCAGGGACTGGTTCGAGGACAACGCACTTCGCTTTCGGCACACTCGCTACCTGGTCCAGTTCTCCAGCACCGCAGAAGGGGGGACGGCGAAGCAGGGCCTTCGGCACCTTCGCCTGGAGGGGGAGGGTGAGAGCGCCGACGGCACCGAGGTGAGCGTCACCGTTCAGTGCAGCTCGGCGGGTCAGACGGCGTACGTACCGCTCTACGGAACGACTGACGCGGTCGGTGAACCTCTGGACACGGAGAGCTGTCCGGAGGGCCCTACGACGTGCACAGGGGATCGCCGACCCCTCTCGCTCAACCTCGACGCGGGCGAGGTGCTCGACGGCGACCTGCAGCTGGCCGGCCGGGCGGGGTTCCGCGGCACGCTGGCGGTCGACCTCGCGGACGGTCGGCTCGCGGCCCAGACGCAGCAGGTGGAGATTCCCCCCGGCGCGACGACGACGTTGCAGGTCGCCCCCGGGGTCGGCGGAGGGCCCGCGGTGATGGAGTGTGCCTACATCGATGCCCGAGATCTCGAGACTCAAGGCACCCCGGACTGGTTTGGCTGCACGGCCAGCGACATCCCGCGTCTCGCGAGGAGTGCTCGACGGTAGCGGTCGGCCAGCGACCATGTCGCGAGACCAGGGATGACGCTCAGAGCGTCTGAGCGCGGGAGGTGCGGCGGGTGGTGAGGACGGCCGTCGCGCCGACGGAGAGCACCGACACGAGCACCAGCGCGCCGGCTGGGCCGAGCACCGTCCAGGGGGCGCGCTCGACGTAGGCCGAGCCCTCGGCGAGCACGAGCCCCCACTCCGGTCGGGGCGGACGCGCGCCGAGACCGAGGAACCCGAGGGACGCCAGGGCCAGCACGACGCCCGGAAGCCGCAGGGCGGCGTGACGCGTGACCGCAGGCACCACGGCCGGCAGCGTGTGCCGCACGAGGCGTCGTAGCGGTCCGACCCCGAGCACCGGCAGGACGGCCACGTGCGGCTGCGACCCCGCCTCGCGGAGCAGAGCCGATGTGTGCGCGGCCAGCGGCGCCCAGCTGACGGCCGTGACGGCGACCGCGGCACCCAGCTGCGACGGTCCCGCCACCGCAGCCACCACGAGGCCCGCAAGCACCGGTGGTGCGGCGTTGGCGATCTCGATCGGTCCGGTCGCGGCGTGCGACAGGCACCCGACGGCAAGCCCGATCAGCAGGCACAGGACCAGCACCACCAGACCCGTGCCGACGGTCGTCACCGCGCCGTGGCCGACCCGCGCGAGCACGTCGCGACCGCTGGCGTCGGCGCCCAGCCACAGCCCCGGCGACGGCGGCGCGAGGCGAGGGTGTGCCGACGTCGACGGGTCGCCGAGGAGCCCGGCCACCACGACGACGAGCAGGAGCGCTCCCGCGACGCCCGGCACCAGGAGGTCGCGACGGCGCAGCACCACGACCGGCTCCGGCAGCGACAGCGCGGACAGCCGCACCGCCCGGCCGAGCATCAGACGAGCGAGCAGCGACGCCAGCGCCCCCGCCACGGCCGCGACGACCACGAGCAGCAGCAGACCGGCCTGCAGGGCGGGCAGGTCCTGCGCCGCGGCCGCACCGAGCAGCGCGCGACCGATGCCCGGGATCGCGAAGACCTCCTCGACGGCGACCGCACCACCCGTCAGGCCCACGACCACGAGGCCGAGCTGCGGCAGCACCGACGGCACCGCGCGACGCAGCACCGCCAGCGCCACCTCACGGCGGGTGAAGCCGGCGCCCCGCCACGTGGTCACCCACGGCTCGGTGAACACGGCGGTCACCGCGGTGGCCGTGAGCCGACCGAGCAGGCCTCCGGCCGGCAGCCCGAGCGCCAGGGCCGGCAGCACGGCCTGGCTCGGGCCGTCCCACCCGAACGGCGGGAACCACCCCAGCCACACCGCGCCGACGAGCAGCAGCACGGTCGCGAGCACGAACTCCGGCAGGGCGGTGAGCAGCACCGAGCCCGACCCCGACCCGAACGACGGACGTCCGCGCAGCCCGGCCCGCATCGCGAGGGCGACGCTCACGGCAGCGACCGCGAACGCCACCACGAGCGAGAAGCCCACGAGGGTCAGCGAGACGCTCAGGTTGTCGAGCAGGCCCGGCCCGACCGGGCGGCCGCTGATCCACGACGTCCCCAGGTCGCCGCGCAGCAGCCCCGAGACCCACTGCCCGAGGAGGGCGAACGGGCCGGCGTCGAGGCCGAGGTCGGCACGGACCGCCGCGAGCGCCTCGGGAGTGGCCTCGCGGTCGGCGTACCGCGCGCGCAGCACCGTGAGGGCAGGGTCGCGCGAGGCGAGCCATGGCAGCGCGCCGACGAGGGCGAGCAGGCCCGACGCCGCCAGCAGTCGCGACGCCGCCGTGACGACGGCGTCGCGACGGGGCCGCGGCTCAGGCACCGGCGCTGCTGTCGGCGTCGATGAGGTCCCGCTCGCGCGGGTCGCGCTCGACCCCCGACACGCCCTGCGCCTCGCCCTGGATCACGCGCTCGTGCAGGAGCGGGACGGCGGCGTCGAGGCGCAGCACCTGCGCCTCCGCGAGCATCGTCAGACGCTGACGCTCCGCACCGGGCTCCACGCCGGCGGCGCGGTCGAGCGCGGCGTCGACGTCGTCGTTGCAGAGCTGGGCGATGTTGAAGCCGCCCTCGCAGCCGAAGTCGGACGCCATGTAGGCGACCGGATCACCGGAGTCGAGGACGGTCGCGCGCGACAGGATGAACGCGTCGAACGCTCCGTCGAGCGCGTCGGCCTCGATGAACTGGTACTCGCGCACGTCCTGCTGCACGACGAAGCCGGCGGCCTCGAGCTCCTGCTCGAGCAGCACCGCCACCTCGGGCAGCTCGGCGCGGTCGGTGAACGTGCCCAAGGTGATCTTCACGCCGTCGACCTTCGCTGGCTTCGCGCGCTCGGCGAGGAGACGCGTGTACTCGGGGTCGGCGCGCAGGTCGGCCGCCCACGGCAGCGCGGGGCCGAGCAGGCCCTTCGCCTCGTCGGCACGTCCCTCGTAGACGTCCTTCACCAGTCGCGCGCGGTCGATCGCCTCGCGCGCGGCGGCGCGGACGGCCGGGTCCTTGAACGGGCCCTTCGTGGTGTTGAGGTAGAGCGTGTTCGTGCGCGGCATGGGCACCTCGATGACGAGGTCCTCGTCGAGCTGCGAGACCTGGCCCACCGGCACCGACTCGACGACGTCGGCGTCGCCCGTGCGCAGCGCGGCTGCGCGGGCGGTGCCGTCGGGCACGAAGCGCGCGTCGATGCCGGACGCCTTCGCCTTCTCGCCCCAGTAGTCGTCGTACCGGTCGAGGGTCGCGCCCGACGTGCCATCGACCTTCACCAGCTCGAACGGTCCGGTGCCGGCGCCGACCGGATTCACGGCCTTGCTGGTGTACGCCTTCGGCGCGAGGATCGACAGCTGCGGGCTCGACAGCCGCTGGGGCACGAGCGGGTCGGGCGCGGCCGTCGTCACGACGACGGTGTCGTCGTCGGGCGCCTCGACGGTGAGCTCGACGCCGTCGAGGATGCGCGGCACGGGCGACGCCTGGGCCGCGGTCTGCAGCGACGCCACGACCTCCTTCGACGTCAGGGGCGTGCCGTCGTGGAAGGTGACGTCGCCGCGCAGGTCGAACGTCCACGTCGTGTCGTCGGTGCGCTGCCACGACGTCGCGAGCATCGGCTGCGCCACGCCGTCGGCGTCGAGCTGCACGAGCGTCTCGGCGGTGCTCCAGCGCGACAGCTTGAACGCGTCGTCGCTGAGCGGGGAGAGGCCGGAGCGAGGGGGCTGCATCATCGCGACGGAGATGCGGCCGTCGCTCGCCTGGTCGCCGCTGCCGCCGGCGAAGCAGCCGGAGGCGAGAGCGAGCACCAGGGCGGCGGTGCCGGTGCGCAGCAGGGGGCGGAGGGGGGTCATCGAGGTCCTTTCGAGGGCGAGCGGTTGGGTGGTGCGGGGCGGTGAGCTTCCGCGGGGCTGAGGGGTGGTGCGGCGAGCGGCCGACGCAGGAGCACGGCGGCCGCGACGCTCGAGCAGAGCGCGAGCCCGGCGAGCAGCGCCCACGGGCGCGACGCCGCGAGCGACGTGACGTCGGCGCTGGCGTACAACGCGCCGAGCGGGACCGACAGCACCAGCACGGCCACGCCACCGCACGTCGCCAGCAGGCCGTAGTAGGAGCCGAGGCGTCTCCCGGCGGCGAAGGTCGGCACGAGGTCGAGCGCGGCGGGGCCGACGACGAGGTGGCCGAAGGTCAGGAGCACCACCGACGCGGTGACGGGCGCGAGCGACGTCGCCGTGCCCGGGACGGCCGCTGCGACGGCGAGCACGCCGAACGACGACGCCAGGAGCCCGTAGCCGACGGGAAGCACCACGCGGCTGGGAAGGCGTCGGGCGAGGCGGGCCACCGGCAGCTGGAGGCTGATGGTCACGGCGGAGACCACCGCGAGCAGCGCGGCGTAGGAGCCGGCGCCGCGTCCGATGCGCTCCAGCTCCACGGGCAGCCCGAGGTACAGCTGGTTCCAGGCGAGCAGGTTGACCGCGTGCACGACGGCGAAGAGCACGAACGTGCGGTGCCGCAGGCTCAGGCCCGAGGCGACGTCGCGCAGCCCGGTGCGCAGCGTGTGGCCGTCGGGGCGCGCAGGGTCGGCGGGCAGCAGCCGCGCCAGCGCGACCGCCGTGACGCTGAACAGCGCGGCGCCCGATCCCGCGACGGCCGAGAAGCCCCAGTCGAGCAGCAGCGCCCCCACGAGCGGGCCGACGACGGCACCCGTCTCGCCGACCACGGTGAGCCAGGCGAAGAGCGTCGCGCGCGTGCCCGCCGCGCTCGGGCGAGCCTGCTCGGCGGCGGCCACGAGCGTCTCGATCGCAGGGGAGAATAATGCGCCACCGAGTCCGGTGAGCACGGCGCCGGCGACGAACGTCGGCAGGTCGTCGGCGAGGGCGAGGGTGCCGAAGCCCGCCACCCGCACCGCGCAGCCGGTGAGGATGAGTCGGCGCGCGCCGAGCGCGTCGACCAGCACGCCCCCGAGCAGGAAGAGGCCCTGCTGCGCGAAGGTGCGGGCGCCGAGCACCAGGCCGATCGCGGCGCCGGACAGCAGGTAGTCGTCGCGCAGCACGATCGCCAGGAACGGCACGACCGCGTAGAAGCCCACGTTGAAGACCAGCTGCGCCCCGAGCAGGGGTGCAGGCGCGGCACGCCGCGTCACCCCAACGCCCCCGGACGGGACGCGTCGACGAGCGCCCGGGTCGCGGGATGGGTGGGCGCGTCGAGCACCTGCGCGGTGCTGCCGTGCTCCACGACGCGGCCGTCGTGCAGGACGGCCGCCGTGCTGCACACCGACGACACCGCGTGCAGGTCGTGGGTGACGAGCAGCAGCCCGAGCCCGTGGTCGACGTGCAGGTGGTGCAGCAGCGCGGCGAGGTCGCGACGCAGGCCGACGTCGACGGAGCTGAGCGGCTCGTCGGCCACCAGGAGGGTCGCGCCGGTGCCGATCGCGCGGGCGATCGCGACCCGCTGCGCCTGCCCGCCGGACAGGCTCGAGCACCGGCGTCGCGCGAAGGTCGTGTCGAGCCCGACGGCCTCGAGGGCGCGCTCGACGGAGGTGTCGTGGTCGTCGTCGATGGCCAGACTGCGCAGCGGCTCGGTGAGGCAGGCGGCGACGTCGCGGCGCGGGTCGAGGCTGCCGGCCGGGTCCTGCGGCACGTACTGGAGGCTGCGCCGGAACCGTCGCAGGGCCGCGCCGCGCCGGGGGAGCGCGGTGCTGTCGAGGAGCACCGTGCCCGACGTCGGACGCTGCAGGCCGAGCAGCACGCGCGCCAGCGTCGACTTGCCCGCGCCGGAGCGTCCGACGAGGCCCAGCGCCGTCGTCGACGTGAGCCGCAGGTCGACGTCGAGCAGGGCGTCGGTGCCGTCGGCCAGCCGGACGCCGACGCCCTGGGCGTGCACCGTCGGGCTCGTCGTCGTGCCTGCGGAGCGTGCCGTGGTGGCGGCTGCGCTCATGCGACGAGTCCGAGGTCGTGCGCGAGGTGCCGGTCCGGCCCGTCGAGCAGCGTCGTGAGGTCGACGTCGGCGACGAGGTGGCCGCCGTCGACGAGCAGCGCGCGGGTGCAGAGCGCCTGCGCGACCTCGAGGTCGTGGGTGATGAGCAGGAGGGTCGAGCGGGTGGCGCGCAGTGCGTCGACCACCTGGCGACGTGTGACGACGTCGAGCGCGCTGGTCGGCTCGTCGGCGACGAGCAGGGGACCGTCGACGGCGATCGCGAGCGCGATGCACACCCGCTGGCGCTGCCCGCCGGACAGCTCCGCGGGCAGCCGGTCGAGCACGGCGGTCGCGTCGAGCCCGACGTCGGCGAGCAGGGAGGAGAGGCGTGCGTCGAGGGCGGCGCCACGCAGCCCTGCGGATCGGAGGGGTCGCGCGAGCTGTCGCCGGACGGGGGTGAGCGGGTTCAGCGCGACCTGCGAGTCCTGGGCGACGAGCGACGCGCGCGGTCGACCGGGCCGGCTGCCGCCGACGCTGACGCGCCCCTGGACGCGCAGTGTCGGCGAGCTGACGTCTGCGACGGCGCGTGCGATCGTCGACTTGCCCGAGCCGGAACGTCCGAGCAGGGCCACCCGCTCCCCCGGCGCCTGCCGCCAGGACACGTCGCGCACGAGCAGGGTCGCCCCCACCCCCACCGAGAGGCCCTCCACCGCCACCGCTCCTCGCTCCATCACATGGGAATGGTAGTCACTTCGATATGAAGCTGATCAGCGCCCCACTCTCTCGTTCTTCTCCGCAACCACCCTTCCGCTGGTTGAGTAGCGGAGGGTTCCGCTGGTCGAGTAGCCGACGTCGCGACGAAGGAGCAGACGGAGGCGTATCGAGACCACTCCACGCTTTCGCTGGGGGTTGGCCCGCGCTGGGCTGTTGCCGGGTGGTCTCGCTCCGTCGCGGCTACGCCCCACTGCGACGGCTCCATCGTCAGGACTTCGCAAGCTCGTCCTGACTACTCGACCAGCGAAGGGTTCCGCTGGTCGAGTAGGCGACGCCGCGACGAAGGAGCTGGCGGAGGCGTATCGAGACCACTCTGAGCGTTCGCTGGGGGTTGGCTCGCGCTGATCCGTTGCTGGGTGGTCTCGATACGCAGGGACCTCGCAAGCTCGTCCCTGCTACTCGACCGGCGATACCGCTGGTCGAGTAGTCGGCTCCGCCGAGGGACGAGGCGTGGGGCGACGTATCGAGACCACTCCACACTGTCGCTGGGAGTTAACCCGCAGCTGTGGACGCCAGCTCGACCGACGTCGACATCGTCGATGCACTGACGTGATGGCCTACATGTACATCCTGCGCTGCTCCGACGGCAGCTACTACGTCGGCAGCACCCGGAACCTGGAGTCGCGTCTCTACCAGCACCAGACGGGGATCGGTGCGGAGTACACCCGATGCCGTCGACCGGTCGAGCTCGTCTACGCGTACGAGTTCGAGGACGTCGCGGACGCCTACGCGGCGGAGAAGCGCGTGCAGGGATGGTCGCGGGCGAAGCGCGAGGCGCTGATCCGCGGCGACTACGACCTCCTCCCCACCCTCGCCCGCAAGGACTTCCGTCGACGCGACCCGCGCCCCTGGCGCGAGTGAACCTGACCGCTGGTCGAGTAGTCGACGTCGCGACGAAGGAGCTGACGGAGGTCGAGACCATTCCAAGCGGACGCTGGGAGTCGGGTCGCGCTGAGCCGTTGCGGGGTGGTCTCGATACGCAGCCACGGCGCTCGTCCCTCGCGCGTGGCAGCTACTCGACCAGCGGTGGGT